>CAMPJJ010000159.1 GCA_946886855.1 uncultured Roseateles sp.
GGCCGGAAGGGGGCTTGGGGTTCGCGGACGCGAGGCCCCATGCCCCGCGGAGAGCCCGCGCCAGGCCTCACGAAGTCGTCTTCCAAACCGCTCTGCATTCGCTTCAGAGCAGCGCGCAGCAAAGTGCCCGCCCGGTGGCTCCCCGCCACTTCATCACGCCCGCCATGGGGCGTTACCAGCTTTCTTTTCAAGAAGGCCTCAAGTCCATTCCTGGGCGGCCCGATAACTGCATCAACGGGTCCGCAATTCAACAGCTGGGGCCACGTGGTCCGGCTCAGTCGGACGATCAATCAACCGTCCGCCGAGACCGCAGAAGGTCTTTGAAATTTAAAGGAATGGATCATGGCTCAGATCATCAACACCAACCTGCAATCGCTCAACGCCCAGCGCAACCTGTCGTCCTCGCAGTCGTCGCTGTCGGTGTCGATGCAGCGCCTGTCCTCGGGCATGCGCGTCAACTCCGCCAAGGATGACGCGGCCGGCCTGGCGATCGCCGAGCGCATGAACGCCCAGGTCCGCGGCATGAACGTCGCGGTGCGCAACGCCAACGACGGCATCTCCCTGTCGCAGACGGCTGAAGGCGCGCTGTCCAAGGTGGGCGACTCGCTGCAGCGCATGCGTGAACTGGCGGTGCAGGCCCGCAACGCGACGAACACGACGTCCGACCTGGACTCGATCGGCAAGGAATACGCCCAGCTGGGTCAGGAAATCGGCCGCGTCATCGGCGGCACGACCTTCAACGGCAAGTCCATCCTGGGCGACGACGCCGGCACGCAGACCTTCCAGATCGGCGCGAACACCAGCTCGAACGACACGGTGGACGTGGTCACCAACAACATGACCAACGACGCGACGATCACCGCCGTCACCGGCGGCGCGATCGACAACGCCTCGACGCCCGACGCGCTGAAGACCGTGATCGACAACATCGACGCGGCCATCACCACGGTCAGCGGCCAGCGCGCCATCCTGGGCGCCTCGCAGAACCGCTTCGACGCGATCATCTCCAACCTGCAGGTCTCGGTGGAGAACCAGACCGCCGCCCGCAGCCGCATCATGGATGCCGACTTCGCCGCGGAAACCGCCAACCTGAGCCGCGCGCAGATCCTGCAGCAGGCCGGCAACACGATGGTGGCGCAGGCCAACCAGCTCCCGCAGCAGGTGCTGTCGCTGCTGCGCAGCTGATCCCCGCCGACGATCGACTCCTCAAGCACCGGCCCTCGCGGCCGGGCCTCCCAAGGCTCCGCATCGCCCCTCCCGGGTCCGATGCGGGGCCTTCTTTTATTGGCTCGCTAATGGCGGGTTTTCCGCCCGTTAATCGGCCAATCGGCGTTGAAGCACGTTTCGCACAATGGGAACCATCGAGCACGTCGTACCGCTCGACCACCGGTCCAACCGGCAGATCCAAACAATGACTGCGATGGCGCAGCGAGGATCCGCGGGTGAGGTCGGGACCCGACCCACCTAACCGGGATCGCAGCCAGGACAGGATCTCCGCAGGAGTGCATCAATGCCACAGACCATCAACACCAACATTGCCTCGCTGAACGCGCAACGCAATCTGAACTCGTCGCAGTCGTCGCTGGCGACCTCGATGCAGCGCCTGTCGTCGGGCCTGCGGGTGAACTCCGCGAAGGACGACGCCGCCGGCCTGGCGATCGCCGAACGCATGAACTCGCAAGCGCGCGGCATGACGGTGGCGATGCGCAATGCCAACGACGGCATTTCGCTGTCGCAGACCGCTGAAGGCGCGCTGGGCAAGGTCGCCGATTCGCTGCAACGGATGCGCGAACTGGCGATCCAGGCCCGCAACGCGACCAACGCGGACAGCGACAAGGATTCGCTGGACAAGGAATTCGGCGAGCTCGCCAAGGAAATCCAGCGCGTCACCGCGGGGACGACCTTCAACGGCAAGTACATCCTCGGCCAGGACGCGTCGACGCCGCAGACCTTCCAGGTCGGCCCGAACACGACGTCCAACGACGAGATCACCGTCACGACGCCGAACATGACGGAGGACGCGACGATCACCAACGTCGCCGGCACGGACGCCAACGGCACCGGCCGGTCGGTCATCGATCGCACGGCGGACGCGGCGGCGATCGCCACCGTCGTGGCCAACATCGATACCGCGCTGGACACCGTCAACAGCCAGCGCGCCACGCTGGGTGCGACGCAGAACCGGTTCGACGCGGTGATCTCCAACCTGCAGGTGGCCTATGAGAACCAGACCGCCGCCCGCAGCCGGATCATGGACGCCGACTTCGCGGTCGAAACATCGAACCTGAGCCGCGCACAGATCCTGCAGCAGGCCGGCAACGCGATGGTCGCGCAAGCCAACCAGTTGCCGCAGCAGGTGCTGTCGCTGCTCAAGGGCTGATAGGAAAACGCAATCAGATCGCCCAGGCGCCGTCCTAAAGTCGGACCGCCATGGGCCGATATCCAGGACAGGGCCTCACGCGACACACGCGAGGCCCTGTCGCGCATGGGACTTCCGTGCAGGACGCCGGGTCTCGCTGACCAGGATCACAGGGAGTAACAAGGATGGCATCCATCACTTCGGCCGGTCTGGGGAGCGGCCTGGACGTCGAGAGCATCGTCACGAAGCTGGTCTCGCTCGAGAAACAGCCGATCTCCGATCTCCAGACGCGCACCGATACGATCAAGACGCAGATCTCCGAATACGGAAAGATCAAGAGCGCCTTCAGCGCGATGCGCGACGCGGCCGCCAAGCTGGCCAATCCCAGCACCTGGGCGGCGCTGACCGCCACGTCGTCCGACACCTCGATGGCCACGGTCATCGCCGGCGCCGGCTCGGGCGCGGGCTCCTACGCGCTGAGCGTGACCAACCTGGCCTCGCCGCAATCGCTGTCGAGCAAGGCCTTCACGACGAATTCGACCGTCGGCTCGGGGTCGATGACCATCGAGCTGGGCCAGTGGAGCGCCGACAACTCGACCTTCACCGGCAAGAACGGCGCGACCCCGGTGAGCGTCTCCATCTCGGCCACCGACACGCTGTCCAGCATCCGCGACAAGATCAACGGCTCGGGCGCGGGCGTGCTCGCCTCGGTCGTCACCGACGCCAACGGCCAGCGCCTGGTGATCCGATCCAAGGACACCGGCGAGGCGAACGGCTTCCGCATCACCACCGCCGACGACGACGGCAACGGATCGGACGCCAGCGGCCTGTCCGCACTGGCCTATGACCCGACGTCCTCGGTGACGTCGATGACGCAGAACACCGCGGCCAGGAATGCCCACCTGACGGTCAATGGCCTGGCCATCAGCTCCGCCTCCAACAACATCGAAGGCGCCGTCGACGGCCTGACGATCAACCTGCTCAAGGGCGGCACCAAGGATCCGTCGGATGCCACCGGCGCGACCATCATTCCCGCGCAGTCCACGATCACCGTGGGCCAGGACAAGGACAGCGTCAAGAAGGCCATCAACGACTTCGTCACGTCGTACAACAGCCTGATGACCTTGATGCGCAACGACACCAAGTATGACGACACGAACAAGACGGCCGGCACGCTGCAGGGCGACAGCACCGCCGTCGGCCTGCAGAGCCAGTTGCGCAACATCACGGCGTCGGGCAGCACGCTGGGCGGCCAGTTCGGCCGGCTGTCGGACATCGGCATCGATGTCGGCGCCGATGGCACGATGAAGGTCAACGACACGAAACTGACCAGCGCGCTCGGCAGCATGGGCGACCTGAAGAACCTCTTCATGGGTGTCGACAGCAGCGACCCGAACAACAACGGCATGGCCACGCGGTGGCGCTCCTTCGCCGACCAGGTGACCGGCTTCGACGGCTCGATCACGACCCGCACCACCGGCCTGCAGTCGCGCGTGACGGCCAACGGCAAGCGCGTCGACGAGCTCAACGACCGCGCCGACGCCTACGAAAAACGCCTGCGCGCGCAGTACACGGCGCTGGACACGCAGATGGCCAAGCTCAACGACCTGCAGAGCTACGTCAACAAGATCACCAGCATGATCAGCAGCGGCTGACGCCGGTCGCGCGGCCGCGGTCGGAACAAGACCGTCGCCACCCCCCTTCTCCGGCGCTTCGAAAAGAGCACCGACAAGCCTCCTCACGGAGGCTTTTCCTTTTCTTCACGCAGGCAAAATTTCGAGACAAATTCGACACGGGGGAGGCTCAAGTCGGGCCGGCGGGGGCCGAAAACTGATTCAAGCACTTCAGCACACCGCAGCGACAAATCATGTACGGCAACTCCTCCCCCTTCGCCTCCCACGGTCAACGCGCCAGCAGCATGTACAACCGCGTCGGCGTGGAAACCGACGTGATGACGGCTTCGCCGCACCGCCTCGTGAGCCTGCTGCTGGACGGCGCCTTCGATTCGATGACGCAAGCCATCGGCGCGATCCGCTCCGGCAATGTCGAAGTGAAGAACCGCAGCCTGAGCCGCGCGGTCCGCATCCTGGACGAAGGCCTGAAAGCGGCCCTGAACCTGGAGTCGGGCGAGCTGGCCCTGGACCTGCGCGACCTGTATGCCTACATCTGCACCCGGCTCACCTACGCGAACCTGCGCAGCGACGACGTCGCCGTCGAGGAATGCGTGAAGCTGCTGCAACCGATCAAGGAGGCCTGGGCCAGCATCGCCCCGGCCGCCGCCGACCAACGCGCCGCGGCCTGAGCCCCGGACTCCGCCCTTCAGCCTGACGACTTGAGAAGTTCCATGTCCAAGTACACCGCCAAGCCCCAGACCTCCGTCGCCCACGCCGCCCCGACCCCGGACCGCCTCATGAGCACCCAACTGTTGAGCTACTACGAAGCCATCGAACAAGCGAGCGCCGACATGCTGAGCGCGGCCCGTTCGGGCAACTGGGATGAAGTGGTGAAGCTCGAAGGCGCCTGCGTGCTGCTGATCTCGCAGCTGAAGCACGCGGCCGCCAGCCAGAACCTGGGTCCGGACGAAGCGCAGCTGAAGACGCGCATCATGCAGCGCATCCTGGTCAACGACGCGGAGATCCGCCACCTGGCCGAGCCGTGGCTGGAAGACCTGGACCAGCTGATGAAGGGCAAGTCCAAGACGGTCCACTGATCAGTCCGCCGACCGCTCCTCCTCCGACCGCCCGCGATCCGAGACATCGGTCACGCGACCGGGTGTCGGACGCACGACAGCGCCGCGACCGGCCCCTTGAACGGATGGGGTTGGCGCGGCGTTTGCCTCGGGGATGGGAGAGAATTTTTCCAACGAATCCTGCCGGATGCTGGCCTTGAGCGACCTGAAGCTATCCCCGAGCCCCCCCGACGCCGCGGACACCGATTTCCGGATGGACGCGCCCGGCGAGATCATGAACTGGCTGCGCGAGCTGTTGCAGTCGCAGGCGCGCATCCAGCTCTCGACGCCGGACGGCGAAGCCATCCACACCGTGCTGCGGGCGCTGGACACGCCGCAGGGGATGCTGACGATGGAGGCGCCGCAGGTCGGCGACACGCTCGCGCCGGTGCTGGCCAGCGACGAACTGGTGGCAACGGCCTTCCTGGACAAGATCAAGCTGCAGTTCGACGTGACCGGGCTGGTGGCCATCCGCGGCGACGGTGCGGAAGTGCTGCGCTCCCCGGTCCCGCTGCGCCTGTACCGCTTCCAGCGACGCCAGGCCTACCGGGTCGCGTCGGCGGGACAGCTCTACCCGGCGCTGAAACTGTCCGATCCGGCCCTCCCGCGTCTGCGCGTCATGAACGTGAGCGCCGGCGGCGTCGCGCTGCAATGGCCGGCGAACGTCGTGCCGGTTCCTCAGGCGGGCGAAGAGATCAGCGGTACGCTGGAACTCGAGCGCGAGGTCAGTTTCTCCACGCTGCTCAAGATCCAGCACATGTCGGAAAGCGAACAGGAGGCGCCGCACCACGCCGGCTGCGCCTTCGTTTCCCTGGCGCCGACGGCTGCCCGTGCCTTGCAGATCTTCATCGACCAGGCGCAGAAGCGGGAGCGGCTGATGCGCCGGAACCTCTGAATCATCGGTCTCGGAATGAACAAAGCCGCCCGTGAGGCGGCTTTTTTCGTTCGCGAAGCGGATAGCGGAAGCGCGTTCCGGGCTCAGACCTGCATGTTCATGATTTCCGAATAGGCAGACACCAGCCGATTGCGCACCTGCAACGTCGCCTGGAAGCCGATCTGCGCTTTCTGCATGGCGACCATGGTCTCTTCGAGGCTGACGGTGGGGTTGTCCAGCTGGACCTCCCGCTGCAGCCGCGAGGCCTCGTTCTGCTGCGTGCTCACGGACTTCAACGCCGAACTCATCGCCTCCGCGAAGCTCGTGCCGCCCGACGCGGCCTTGGCCACCGGCTGCCCCTGGGGGGTCAGGCCGGCGCGTGCCACCGCGTTGGCGAAGTCGAAGGGTTTGAGTTTCAGGTCCACGGAACGCATCGTACGGATCCACGCGTCTTCCATAGCTCCGAACTGGGGGGGCTTCTTCGGCCTGTTCCCACCATTCTTGAGGGCGCCGATCGAAATAATCCAGTCCTGTGTCGAGGCGTCCGCCTGGGCACCCCGTTCGACACCAGCCGTACACCGACCGCCCCATGGACAACGCCCTGAGCAGCCCCGCCGCCGGACTCCCCGAGGTGCAGCAGACCGCCAAACCGGCCGGCCTGCCCGCCCGCCTGGCGGCGATGCCCGCCAAGAGCAAGATGATGCTGGGCGGCGGCGTGGCCGCGCTGCTGGCGGTGATCGTGGCAATGTCGATGATGACGGTCAAGCCCGACTACCGGCCGCTGTTCTCCGGCCTGTCCGACAAGGACGGGGGCGCCGTCATCGCGCAGCTGTCGCAGATGAACGTGCCCTACCGCAACGATCCCGGCGGCGTCATCATGGTGCCCGCCAACCAGGTCTACGACCTGCGCATGAAGCTGGCGTCCGCCGGCCTGCCCAAGGGCGGCGTGGTCGGCTTCGAGCTGATGGACAAGCAGTCCATCGGCCAGACCGCCTTCAACGAACGGCTGAACTTCCAGCGCGCGCTGGAAGGCGAACTCACCCGCACCATCACCGCCATGGCCGACGTCGCCGACGCGCGCGTCCACCTGGCCATGCCGCAGCAGAACGGCTTCTTCCGCGAGCAGCAGAAGCCCAGCGCCTCCGTCATGCTGACGCTGCGGGGCGGCCGCACCCTGGACCGCGCGCAGATCGCCGGCATCGTGCATCTGGTGTCCTCGTCGGTGCCGGAACTGAACCCCAAGGCCGTCAGCGTGCTCGACAGCACCGGCGCCCTGCTCTCCCAGAATCCGGACGGCAACGCCATCGGCCTGGACAGCCAGCAGCTGCAGTACAAGCAGCAGATCGAAGCCAACCTGAACAAGCGGGTGGCCGAGCTGCTGGAGCCGGTCGTCGGGCGCGACAACCTGCGTTCGACGGTGACTGCCGACGTCGACTTCAGCCAGGTCGAATCCACCGCCGAGGAATTCAAGCCCAACCAGGGCCCGAACACGCAGAGCAGCGTGCGCCGCCTGACCTCCGAGGAGCAATCCGGCGGCACCGCCGGCGTGCCCACCGGCGTGCCCGGCGCGACCACCAACCAGGTTCCGCCGCAGGCCGCCGCGCCGATCAACGGCCAGGCCCAGCAGTTGCAGCCGGCCGGCCAGTCCGGCGGCACGCAGAACCTGCGCCGCAACAACGACACGCAGTTCGAGCTCGACCGCACCGTGCGCGTCACGCGCAACGCGATCGGCCAGATCCGCCGCCTGAACGCCGCCGTCGTGGTCAACCAGAAAACCGTCACCGACAAGAACGGCAAGACCTCCAGCCAGCCGCTGTCCGACGCCGAGATCCAGAAGCTGGACTCGCTGGTCAAGGAAGCGCTGGGCTTCTCGCAGGAGCGCGGCGATTCGATCAAGGTCATCAGCACCCCGTTCGTGTCCGACAAGATCGACAACGCCGACGTGCCGCTGTGGCAGCAACCCTGGCTCCGCGACGTCGCCCGCGACTTCGCCGTGCCCGCCGCCCTGGTGCTGGTCGCGCTGATCGCCGTGTTCGGGCTGGTTCGCCCTGCTCTCAAGGCGGCTTTCCCGCCGCCCGCCGAACAGAAGGACGACACTGCCGGCAACAACGCGCTGAGCGTGGTGGAGGATGAGCAGCTGGCGCTGGGCGGTCCGCGCGGACCGGGCGGCCTGCCGGCCCTCGAGGCGCCGATCTCCAACGACAAGCTCGAACGCGCCCGCCTGCTGGCCAAGGAGAACCCGATCGCCGTGGCCAACATCATGCGCGCCTGGGTCAACGGCGAGGAGCTGGAAACGGCCTCCCCCGCCGGCGGCCGCCGCTGATGCCCGACGCCGCACCGCAGACAAGCACGCCCACCCGGACCGATAGCGAGACACCACCATGGACGACAAAGGCGTAGAAGACGCAGCCATCCTGCTGATGTCGCTGGGCGAGGAAGAAGCCTCCGAAGTCTTCAAGCACCTCGCGCCCAAGGAAGTGCAGAAGCTCGGGGAGACCATCGCCAAGATGAAGGTCGTGCCGCGCGAGCGCGTCGAGCGCGTGCTCGACAAGTTCGACCTGGTCGCCGAGACGCAGAGCACCCTGGTCAGCGACACCGACGAGTACGTCCGCTCGGTGCTGCGCAAGGCGCTGGGCGAAGACAAGGCCAACCTGCTGCTGGACCGGATCCTGCAGGGCTCGGACGTCTCCTCGATCGAATCGCTGAAGTGGATGGACCCGGGCTCGGTCGCGGAACTGCTGCGCAACGAACACCCGCAGATCGTCGCCGCCATCCTGTCCCACCTGGACTTCGACCAGAGCAGCTCGGTGCTGCGCGTCTTCACCGAGCGCCAGCGCAATGAGGTGCTGATCCGCATCGCCACGCTGGACGGCATCCAGCCGATGGCGCTGAAGGACCTCAACGAGGTCATGGGCCAGATCCTGGCCGGCGGCGAGCGCATGAAGAAGTCCAACCTGGGCGGCGTCAAGACCGCGGCCGAGATCATCAACATGATGGGCACCAGCGTCGAGGCCTCGGTGCTGGACTACATCCGCGAGGCCGACTCCGATCTGGCGCAGAAGATCATGGACAACATGTTCACCTTCGACGACGTGGACAAGATCGACGACCGCGGCATCCAGGCCATCCTCAAGGAAGTGCAGTCCGAATCGCTCATCGTCGCGCTCAAGGGCGCCGGCCCGGAGCTGCGCGAGAAGATCTTCCGCAACATGTCCTCCCGCGCCGCCGAGACGCTGCGCGAAGACCTGGATTCGCGCGGTCCGGTCCGCCTGTCCGAGGTCGAGGCCGAGCAGAAGGAAATCCTCAAGGTCGTCCGCCGCCTCGTCGACGAGGGCCAGATCGTGCTCGCCGGCGGCGGCGACGACCAGTTCCTGTAATACGCTGGTCGACCTTTCCGCCGACGGACACCCGCCACGATGGTCACCCGCCCTCCCCGCCAAGTTC
>CAMPJJ010000160.1 GCA_946886855.1 uncultured Roseateles sp.
CATCCATCCTGCCCCCCGCTCGGCCGCACCGGTCGAGCTCTACGTCTACTACCGCGTCCACGCGGACCAGCGGACGGCCGCGCTGGCCGCCTTCGAACAAGCGCGCCAGACGCAGCCGGTGCGGCTGCTCCAGCGCCATGACAACGATCCGGTCTTCCAGACCTGGATGGAGATCTACGGCCCCGAACTGCCCGACGCGGCGGACGCGGAGCGCCGGATCGCCGCCGCCCTGGGCGCCTTCGCCCAGGGTCCCCGTCACCGCGAGGCCTTCGCTGCCGTCGCCGGTCCGGGAGCGGCGCACTGATGGAACACAACGTCTCCCTGATTTCCACGCTGGCGGCGGGCTTCGGCCTGGCGCTGATCCTGGGGTTCATCGCCGAGCGGCTGAAGCTGCCGGCACTGGTGGGTTACCTGCTCGCCGGCATCGCCATCGGCCCGGCCACGCCGGGCTTCGTGGCGGACGTGGGCATCGCCGCGCAGCTGTCGGAAATCGGCGTGATGCTGCTGATGTTCGGCGTCGGGCTGCACTTCTCGCTGAAAGACCTGATGGCGGTCAAGCGCATCGCGCTGCCGGGCGCGGTCGTGCAGATGGCCGCGGCCACGGCGCTCGGCATGGGCCTGGCGATGTGGTGGGGCTGGCCGGCCGGCCAGGCGCTGGTCTTCGGACTGACGCTGTCCTGCGCCAGCACGGTGGTGCTGCTGAAGGCGCTGGAATCGCGCGGCTCGCTCGAATCCATGAATGGCCGCATCGCGGTCGGCTGGCTGGTGGTCGAGGACCTGGCCACGGTGCTGATCCTGGTGCTGCTGCCGCCGCTGTCCACGGTGCTGGGCGGCAACGCCGCGCCGGGCGCCTCCGCCGACGCGCCGCTGTGGCGCACCATCGCCGAGACGCTGGCCCAGATGGCCGCGTTCGTCGTGCTGATGCTGGTCGTGGGCCGGCGCGTGCTGCCGTGGATGCTGTGGCAGGTGGCGCGCACCGGGTCGCGCGAGCTGTTCACGCTGATGGTCATCGCCGTGGCGATCGGCATCGCCTACGGCGCGTCCGAGCTGTTCCACGTGTCCTTCGCGCTGGGCGCCTTCTTCGCCGGCACCGTGATGCGCGAGTCCGAGTACAGCCACCGCGCCGCGCAGGAATCGCTGCCGCTGCGGGACTCGTTCTCGGTGCTGTTCTTCGTGTCGGTGGGCATGCTCTTCGACCCGATGACCCTGGTCGACCAGCCGCTGCATCTGCTGGGCGTGGTCGCGATCGTGATGCTGGGCAAGGCGATCGCCGCGGCGGCGCTGGTCATCGTGTTCCGCTATCCGCTGAACACGGCCATGACGGTCTCGGCCAGCCTGGCGCAGATCGGCGAATTCAGCTTCATCCTCGCCGGTCTCGGCGTCCAGCTGGGGCTGTTGCCGAAGGCCGGGATGAACCTGGTGCTGGCGGCGGCGCTGATCTCGATCGCGCTGAATCCGGTGATGTTCGCCATGATCGCGCCGCTGCAGCGCTGGGTGCTGGCGCGCTCGTCGTTCGCGCGGGCGCTCGAGGCGCGCGACGACCCCTATGCCGAGCTGCCGCAGACCACCGATCGCCAGTTCCTGGAGGGTCAGGTCGTGCTGGTCGGCTACGGCCGCGTGGGACGGCGCATCGCCGACGCGCTGACCGAGCAGGGCATCCCCTTCGTCGTCGCGGACGAGGGCCGCGAGACCGTCGAGGCGCTGCGCAAGCGCGGCATGGCGGCGGTCAGCGGCGACGCGAGCGAGCCCATGGTGCTGATCCAGGCCCACATCGCCAATGCGGCGATGCTGGTGGTGGCGGTGCCCGACTCGATGAAGGCGCGACAGATGGCCGACACGGCGCGGCAGCTGAACCCGGGCATCGAGATCGTGCTGCGCACCCACGGCGAGGAGGAATCCGAGCTGCTGCGCAAGGAGCAGCTCGGCACCGTGTTCTACGGCGAGGAGGAACTCGCCAAGGGCATGAGCCGGCACGTACTGCAGCGCTTCAACGCGGACATCCCGGAAGGCCTGTCGCCGATGGCGGCGCCGGCGCATTGAGCGCCGGCAGGCGGACCTCGCCACGATGTCCGGTGCGGCGATGATGAGCGATCCTCCGGGGTCGCTTTTTCTTGCCCGCCGGCCTGACCGCACCCCCAGCAATCGCCGCTTTACATCGTCCGCTTAGCGTCGCCGCCCATGATCGCATCGACCCGCCCTCGCCCGCGCGCCCGCGCCGGCTTCCTGGCCCTCGCAGGCGCCGCCGCGCTGGTCGCGGCCCTGCTGCTCGCCGGTTGCGGCGGCGGACCGCCGAAGGCGCGCGTCGAGGAACAGCAGCTGCAGCGCGAGTTCGCCTCCCGCGGCTACGCGCCGCAGGGCGAGGCGGTGACGGCGTGGCCGATCCTGTGGCGGATGCGCGGCGACGACGTGCGCGTGAGCCTGACGCTGCCGGCCAGCGCGGGCGCGACGCCGCGCCCGGTCGTGGTGTACCTGCCGGGCCTGGGCGAATCGGACACGGCGGGCGTCCGCTGGCGCCGCGCCTGGGCGGCGGCCGGTTATGCGGTGCTGTCGCTGCAGCCGCTGGAGGACGACGCCAACGCCTGGTCGTCGGACCTGGCGCGTTCGGCGGAGTTCACCGAGCTGGGCCGGCGCCACTACGCCGACGCGCAGATGCGCAAGCGGCTGGCGCGGCTCGACGAACTGCTCGCCGAGGCGCAGCGGCTGGGCCGCCAAGGCCAAGGCCAGAGCCAGGGCCCGGGCGAGGTCCCGTGGCGCGCGCTGGACTGGTCGAAGACGGTGATCGCGGGTTATGAACTCGGCGCGCAGACGGCCCTGGCGCTGGCGGGCGAGCGGCAGCCTGACGGGTCGGTGCTGGCCTTGAAGTCCGTGCAGCCGGTGGCCGCGATCGTGATCAGCCCGCAGGTCTTCGGACCGCCGGACGCGGCGAGGTACCGGGACATCGCGATGCCCGTGCTCGGCCTGACCGGCCCGGACGACAGCGACGTGCTCGGACTGGTGCGGGAGCTGCCCTGGCGCCAGGCACCGTTCGCCGCGATGCCGCCGGGGCGCGGCTGGCTGCTCAGCGTGAACGAGGTCCGGCACGCCGCGCTCGGCGGCAACGAGCCTCGCCCCGAAGACAGCGAACGCGAGCAGAAGCGCATCCGCGCCGCCGAGGACCAGGCGCAATCGCAGCCCCAGGGTCGCCGCGGCGGCGGCCGCGGCGGACGCGGCCAGGAAGGACCCACGCGCATGGCGCCGGTCCCTGCGGTGCCGGACTACCGGCAATTGCACGAGCAGCAGCTCGGCATGACCGCGGCCCAGCAGGTCAGCGTGGCCTTCCTCGACCTGCAGCTGAAGCGATCCGACACGGCCCGCGCGTGGCTGGCCGGGCCGGTCCGCACGTGGATGGGCGCGCGCGGGACGCTCACCGCCTCACAGGACGGCGTCGGAGGACGTCGGCGGGACTGACTGCAGGACGTGGATCATCTGATGGGCGGGCAGCTCGGAAGCCGCCCCCGCATTGCCCGCGCGGTCGATCTGGCGGACCTCCCCCGGTCCCCGGAGGTTGCTGCCGGCGAGGGCCGCCACCCAGTCGGACGCGCCCCCGGCGCGGTACTGGAGCTGGGCCTGATCCTCCAGATTGGCCACGGACAGCAGGGCGTCGGTGACCTCCTGCGCGATCGGGCGGAAGGTGGGGGCTTCCGGCGGCTGCGTGTCCAGCCAGACGTGTTCCACGCGCAGCAGGCGCAGGGGCCCGGCATCGGCGGGGTGCCGCGCCCCGACCACGAAGACCTGGGGGCCTTCGACAAAGAGGTCGGCAGGGATCAGCGCGGTGCTCGCGTCGACGTCGACGTGGGATCTCTGGACCACGCCCTGGTCGTCGCGGGAAACGCGGCTGATCTCCAGGACCAGTCCGTCCTCCACGCCGCCTGCCACGCTGGGCAAGCGGACTTCGGGCTGTCCGGTCAGCACGAAGTCGACAAGATCGCCTGACCACGTCCGGCCGACGACGCGGCCGCGATCGTGCACGACCACCAGGCGAGCCAGCGCTTCCGGGTGAGCCCCCTCCGTCATCCCCTCCGGGCGGATCGCCGGCGGAAGACCGCCATCCGGTGCCCCGTTCCCGCGCGGCTCGTCGACGCGCTCGACCCGTTCGAGCCGCTCGAGCCGCCCGACCCGCTCCACCCCCAGCGGTACATCGGCGGCGAGGGGCGCCAACCGCGCCTCGGGGCGCGTGCCGGCCTCGTCCTTGACGCTATGGCGCGCGGAGCGGCGCAGGGGCACGGGCTCGGGCGCGTCGTCGAACGTGGCGGCACCGTTGCTGACGCGGATCTGTGCGTCCGCCGGCACGCGCGGGATGTCGAAGGTCGCCGCCGGCGGGGGATCCAGATCCAGATTCAGGTCGAGATCCCCGTCATCTTCCCGCTCATCGCTCGCGATCCGGCCCTCGACGATCTTTTCCAGGGGGAGCTCGTCGGCCGCCTGCCGCGCCAACGACGCCTTCTGGACCAGGGCTTTCTGGGCGCTCGTCTCCTGCGCCGGAGGCTCCTGGACCAGCATCTCCTGCAAGCGCGTTCCCGCGATCTGCCTTTCCTGGACCGGCTCTTCCTGAAGCGGCTTTTCCTGCACCAGCTTTTCCAGGGTGGGCATTTCCTGGACGGCTTTTTCCAGGACGGGCTTTTCCGGAATCGGCTCTTCCGGAATTGGCTTTTCCGAGATGGGATTTTCCGCGCTGGACTTTTCCTCGACCGGCTTTGCCTGGATCTGTGTCCCCGGCGACGCCGTTCCGCCGGCCTTCACGATCCGGGACTGCGGCTCCGCGAATGGCGGCACCGACAGCGGCGGCGGCCGCTGCGCGGCGACGGTGTTCGTGGCCAAAGCCGCGAACGTCATCGTCGACACAGCGCCCCAGGCCAAGGGCAGGAGACCGTCCAGCGGGGGCGCCTCGTCGGGCGGGACGACCGGCCCAGCCGGGACATCGCTTGGCGCCTGCTCGCCCTCGTCGGCCGGCATGCCCTCGATCACCTCGACCCCGTCGAGACGTCTGCGCTTGCCGCCCCCGGCCACCTGGGTTCTGGGCGCCGTCTGCGCATCCACCGCCGTCCGTCCCTGCCTTTGTCCGTCCATCTCATTCAGCCCAGAGTCATGAAACGGGACAGTATGGGAAGGCGGCGTCGCGTCGGCACTCGCAGACGATCGTGGCGGTTCGCGCGCCATTGACCTGTCCAGGTCGCGCGCGCCGGATCCAAGTGAGCGAGGTTCGAGCACCCACCATTTCTGTCTTGACAGAAACATCTGACAAGCTAGAGTGCAAGGCATGGAACTCACCGACACCGCCCGCCGCTTCGTCCTGCACTGGGGCGAGATGGGCAGCGCCTGGGGCGTCAACCGCACCGTGGCGCAGATCCACGCGCTGCTCTACTTCCACGGCCGTCCGCTCAACGCGGAGGAACTGGCCGAGACCTTGTCGGTCGCCCGCTCCAACGTCAGCACCAGCCTCAAGGAATTGCAGAGCTGGAACCTGATCCGCGTGACCCATGTCCTCGGCGACCGCCGCGATTATTTCGAGACCACCGCCGACGTCTGGGAGCTGCTGCGCACCATCGTCCGCGAGCGCAAGCACCGGGAGTTCGACCCGACCGTGCGCATGCTCTCGGAACTCGTCGCCGACGAGGGGTTCCAGGAGGAGTCGCCCGATGCCCAGGACCGCGTGCGCGAGTGCCTGCGCCTGATGCAGACGCTGGGCGCCTGGTCCGAGGAAATGATGCGGCTCTCGCCGTCGACCTTGGAAAAGGTGCTCAAGCTCGGCGCGAGCGTGCAGCGCTTCGTGCGCGGGGACGGGACCTGACCCGACCTTTTTTTGGACACGAATTTCTGTCTCTACTGAAATATCAAACGCACCACAAACAGGAGGACGCCATGCGAGCCAGCCCCACTCCCCTCGCCGGCCCCGGCCACGATCCGTCGGTCTATCCGCTGACGCTGTATTTCGACGGCGCGTGCCCGGTCTGCAGCGGCGAGATGCACAACCTGATGCTGCGCAACACGGCCGGCCTGCTGCGCTTCGTGGACATCTCGGAGCCGGGATTCGCCGCGTTCCCGGCGGGCACGGACATGCGCGCGCTGATGGACCTGATGCACGGCGTGCGCGCCGACGGCCGCCTCGCGATCGGGGCCGAGGCGATCCGTCTGGCCTACCGCGGCGCGCAACTCGGCTGGATCGCGCGGATCATGGACCTGCCGGTGCTGCGGACCCTGTGCGACCGGGCCTACCCGGTCGTCGCCCGCAACCGCTACCGGATTCCCCGCCCGATCGTGCGCCTGGTCTTCGAAACCGGCCTGCGCCGCGCGGCGCAGCGGCGCGCCGGGCGCTCCGCGTGCCGCGACGGGGCCTGCGACTTCCAGCCCCACCCCCACCCGCATCCCGTGCGGCGTGACAACACCGGAGACGCCTCATGAGCACCCCCACGATCCGATCGGTCCTGGTCTGCGGCGCCAGCGGCTTCGTCGGGCGCCGCGTCGTGCGCGCGCTGCGCGAGGCGGGCCTGGCCGTGACCGAAGGCGATTCCCGCACGCAGGACTTCCAGCAAGACCTGTCCCCCGACGCCTGGCTGCCACGGGTGACCGGCTTCGACGCCGTCGTCAACGCGGTCGGCGTGCTGCGCGACACGCCGCGCCGCCAGCTCGAACCGATCCACCACCGGGCGCCCGCCGCGCTGTTCGAGGCCTGCGCCCGGGCCGGCGTGGCGCGGGTGATCCAGATCTCCGCGAACGGCGTGGCGCACAGTCCCACGCGTTACGCGAGCACCAAGCGCGCCGCGGACGAGGTCCTGCTGCGCCTGCGCACCGAAGGCCGCCTCAACGGCACCGTCCTGCGCCCGAGCATCGTCTTCGGTCGCGGCGGCGCGAGCGCCGCGCTGTTCATGAACCTGGCCCGGCTGCCGGTGCTGGTGCTGCCGCGCGCGGCCGTCCAGGCCCAGGTCCAGCCGGTCGCCGTCGCCGACGTCGCGCAGGCGGTGCTGCGCCTGCTGCAGGACGGCGGGCCGGAGATCGTGACGGCCGTCGGCCCGCGGGCGCTGAGCCTGTCGGCCTTCATCGGCGAACTCCGGCGCCAGCGCGGGCAGCCGCCCGCGCGCGTCATCCCGCTCCCCGACGCGCCCAGCCGCTGGAGCGCCCGGCTGGGCGACTTCGTGAGCAGCCAGCCCTGGAGCAGCGAGAGCCTGGCCCTGCTGGAGCAGGACAACGTCGGCGACGCCGCCGTGTTCGGGCGCCTGCTCGGTCGACCGGCCTTGCCCGTCGAACGGTTCGTGGAGGCCGCATGGGCATCGGACGTGTGAACTTCCGGCACCGCCGCACGCGCGTCGTCGCGCGGGCGGGACTGATCGCGCTGTGGCTCGCCACCGGCGCGGCCAGCCTGATCGAACTCGACGGCCGCAGCCGCGATCTGATGGTGGCCGCCCAGACGCCCGAAGCCTGGATCGCACCGGTCATCGTGGCGGGCGCCCTCGTCGACCTGCTGATCGGGGCGGCGATGTGGCGCTGGCATCGCCGCTGGGTGTACCGCCTGGCGGGCGGGATGATGCTGCTGATGACGGCGGTGGCGACGGTGATCCTGCCCTCGTTGTGGCTGGATCCACTGGGCTGCCTGACCAAGAACCTGCCGGTGGCCATCCTGCTGCTGATCCTCGACGAGGACGCGCCGGCCTGAGGAAAAAAATGAACACCTACCTCGTGATCAAGTGGCTGCACATCGTGTCGAGCGTGCTGCTGGCGGGCACCGGCTTCGGCTCGGCCTTCTACCTGTTCTTCGCGAACCGCAGCGGCTCGCTGGCGGCGCAGGCGGTGGTGGCGAGGCTGGTCAAGCGCGCGGACCTCTGGTTCACGACGCCCGCGGTCATCGTGCAACCGGTGACCGGCGTCTGGCTGGCGATGACGGCCGGATGGGCGCTGGACACGCCGTGGCTGATGCTGTCGATCGCGCTGTACCTGATCGCTGGCGCCTGCTGGCTGCCGGTGGTGTGGCTGCAGATCCGGCTGTCGCAGATGGCCGATGCGGCGCTCGCCAGCGGCCAGCCGCTGCCGGCGCTGTACTGGCGCTACGCGCGCTGGTGGGAAGGCCTGGGCTACCCGGCCTTCCTCGCCGTGCTCGTCGTCTTCTACCTGATGGTGAACAAGCCCGCGCTGTGGGGCTGAACGACGCTCGGTTCCGCTGCGATCACTGGTTCCGGAGTTCGGTCTTGCGCTCGATGATCCGGGAGACCAGGCCGTACTCGACCGCCTCCTCCGCCGAGAGCCAGCGGTCGCGGCCGATGTCCTCGAGCACGACCTCCAGCGGCCTGCCCGTCTCGCGCGCGATCGTCCGGGCGATACGCTCCCGGGCCTTGATGATCTCGCGGGCCTGGATGGCGATGTCGCTCGCCGGGCCGCCGGCACCGCCGCTGGGCTGGTGGATCAGGAAGCGGGTATTGGGCAGGCAGTAGCGGCGCTCGCGCGGCACCGACAGGTACAAGTGGGTGGCGGCGCTGCCCACCCAGCCGGTGCCGATCATGTGCACCGGCGCGGCGATGAAGCGCACGATGTCGTGGATCGCGTCGCCGGACTCCAGGTGCCCGCCCGGCGAGCTCACCAGCACGTCGATGGGGTCGGCGCTCTCGGCGTCCAACGCGATGAGCCGTCGCGTGACGTCGGCGGCCAGGACGTCGGTGACGGTGCCGAAGATCAGCAGCGTGCGGGCCTTGAAGGCCTTCTCCTCCAGATACGAGGTGCGCGGCTCGATGGCGCTGGACGGGGCGGCGGGGGTCGGATGCTCCATGGGAGGGTGTCCTGGTGGTGGAAGTCCTGCCTTGACGAACGGGACGCCGCTCGCGTGACACCGGCGCCGCCGATCGGTCACTGATCGGCCACTGATCGGTCACTGATCGGCCTGCGATCGCCTGTGGCAAGCTCCCGCCATGCACGACGACAGCACCCCAACCCTGATGGCGGCGGACCACCGCCGCCTCGTCCGCGCGGCCGCCCGGCTGCTGGGCCCGGCCGAGGCCGAGGACGCCGTGCAGGACGCCTACATCCGCGCGCTGGAAACGAACCCGGCAGGGCTCGATGACGCTCAGGCCTGGCTGTTCACCGTGGTCCGCCACCTGGCCATCGATCGCCTGCGGCGGCGCGGATGGATGCAGCAATGGCTGGGAGCGATGCCTGCGCAAGACCCGGTGCCGTCGGCCGAGCGGGCCGCGAGCTTGGCCGAAGAAGTCGCCCAGGTGCTGCGCCTGATGGCCACGCACCTGACGCCGATGGATGGCGCCGCCCTCCTCCTGCACGCGG
>CAMPJJ010000161.1 GCA_946886855.1 uncultured Roseateles sp.
CCCGACTTCCCCGCCCAGCCGGATCCGCGCCCCGCCGTGCTGCTCCTGCACGGCCTGTGCGCCAACCCGCTGGAGATGATGCCGCTGGCCCGCGCGCTGCGCGACGCCGGCTACGTCGTGGAAGCGCCCGCCCTGGACGGCTACGGCGTCGTGCCCCCGGTCGCCGGCGCGCCGGCCGCCGACCAGCCGGTCCGCCGCGCGGTCCCGCCCTTCGAGCAATGGGTCGAGATGGCGGCCGCGCACTTCGACGCGCTGGCCGCGAAGCACGCCCGCGTGGCCGTCGGCGGGCTGTCGATGGGGGCCGTGCTGGCGCTGGCCCTGGCGCTGAAGCGGCCGGCGGCGGCGTTGATGCTGCTGTCCACCAGCCTGCACTTCGACGGCTGGAACGTCTCGCCGTGGCGCCGCCTGCTGCCGCTGGCCTACGTGCCGCCGCTGCGCCAGTGGCTGGCCTTCCGCGAGACGCCGCCCTACGGCATCAAGAACGAACGGCTGCGCGAGTGGGTCGCGCAGGCGATGAATGCGAGCCACGTCTCCGCCGCCGGCGCGGACCGGCTGCCGGCCGCGTCGCTGTACCAGGCGTCCCGGATGATCCGCCTCGTGCGCCGCCGGCTGCACGAGATCGACGCGCCCGCCGTCGTCCTGCATGCGAGCGAGGACGACGTCAGCGGTCCCCGTTCGGTGCTGGAGCTGCAGCGCCATCTGGCCACGACGCCCGAGGTGCACTGGTTCCATCACAGCTATCACATGTTGACATTGGACAACGAACGCGGCGCCGTCACCCAGGCGGCGCGTCAGTTCCTGCAGCGCCTGGTGCCCGTCGAGGCACTGTCCGAGCGCCCTTCCCCTTTGACCACGACCGAGGACCTCCGCCATGAGCAACACGCTTGATCAACTCCGTCAACTTGCCTGCCACGAGCTGGGCATGAACGACGACGAACTGAAGAACGACGTCACCTTCGCCGAACTGGGACTGGACTCGCTGATGCTGGTCGACTTCATGTTCGCGGTGGAGGACAAGTTCCACATCGAGATCGACCACGACACCGCGATGAAGCAGCCGACGATCGTCGGACTGGCCGCCATCGTGGACGCGCAGCTGGCCGCCAAGGCCGACGCCGGCGGCACGCCCGCGGCCGTCGCCGCCTGAGCGCCGGTGCCGGCATGAGCCCGGAAGCGGTATGGATCACCGGCATCGGCGCGTGCAGCGCGCTCGGCCCGGACGCGGACTCGCTGGCGCAGGCGCTGGCGCAGGGGCGGTCGGGGATCACGCTGCAGCCGGGAGAACCGACACGCGGCGTGGCGCCGTTCGCGGCGGCGGCGGTGACGCTGCCGCTGGGACAGGACATGCCGCCGGCGCAGCGCAACCTGCACGACCGCCACAGCCTGATGGCGCTGCACGCGGCGCGCGAGGCCTGGACGCAGTCCGGCCTGCCGGCAACGTCGGCGACGCCGGAGCGCTCGGCGGTGGCCTGGGGCACGGGCCTGGGCGGCTCGAACGCGCTGCAGCAGTCCTACGGCGAGCACCTGACGAAGGAGACGCCGCGCATCCATCCCTACACGGTCGTGCGGGTGATGAGCAACTCGGCCGCGTCGCACCTGGCGATGAAGTACGGGCTGAAGGCGGCGATGCTGACGATCTCCAACGCGTGCGCCTCTTCGGCGCAGGCGATCGGCGAGGCGCTGATGCTGCTGCGCCAGGGGCGCGCGGATGTGGCACTGGTCGGGGGCTCGGAGGCGATGCTGAACCCGGGGTCGGTGGCGGCGTGGCAGGCGATGGGTGTGATGGCGCCGGCGGATCCGGAAGATCCGTCGCGCAGCTGCCGGCCGTTCGACGATGCGCGCAAGGGCCTGGTGCTGGGCGAGGGCGCGGCGGCGCTGGTGCTGGAGACGGAGAGCCACGCCCGCGCACGCGGCGCGTCGGCGCTTGCCGTGCTGGCCGGCTACGGGCATAGCGTCGACGCGGTGCACCTGTCGCGTCCCGACGCCGATGGCCAGGAACGCGCGCTGCGCGCCGCGCTGGCGGATGCCGGCATCGAGGCGTCGCAGGTCGGCTATGTGAACGCGCACGGCACGGCGACGGACGTGGGCGACACGGTCGAGGCGGAATCGCTGTCGCGCGTCTTCGGCGTGCGCGGCGTGCCGGTCAGCGCGACCAAGGCCCTGCACGGCCACCTGATCGGCGCCGGCGGCGCGCTGGAATTGGTCGCCTGCGTCCAGGCGATGCGCCGCGGGGAACTCCCGGCGAGCGCGCACATCGACACCAGCGTGCTTGAGGAAATCGCCGACGTCATCCGCGAACCTCGCGCCTTCGATGCGTCGAAGGCGATGGTCAGCAACTCCTTCGCGTTCGGCGGCAGCAACGTGTCACTGGTGATACGAACGGTTTGATCAAGCTCAACGTTTGATGGCATTACCCTGGACTAGCAATCCGGCCAAGTAGCTTCTAAACTACAGTGATCGGGTGATCACCGTCCAGTCCACCCGCACGTTCGACAAATGGCTCCGCCGCCTCAAAGACTTTGAGGCGGTGAACCGGATCAACGCGCGCATTTCGCGGCTCATGTATGGCTATCCCGGCGACGAGAAAGCTGTCGGCCACGGTGTTCGCGAGCTCCGGATTCACATCGGACCCGGCTACCGGCTGTACTACGTCAAGCGTTGCGATCGACTCATCCTGCTGCTGTGCGGCGGTGACAAGTCGTCGCAGGACTCGGACATTCGTACCGCGATCGAACTCGCGAAAGGGGAGCTTCAAAATGGCTGAGAAGGTGCGGACCTATGACCCGGCGGAGATGCTGACGTCCGAGGAGTCGATCGCGATCTTCATGGCAGACGCCTTCGAAACCAACGACGCAGGCTACATCGCGTTTGCGCTAGGCATGGTGGCGCGCGCGAAGGGAATGACAAAGGTGGCGGAGCAGACAGGACTCTCCCGCGAACACCTCTACCGTTCTTTCAGCGAAAAGGGGAATCCAACCCTCCGGACGCTACTGGCCGTTCTCAACGTGCTCGGCATCGAGCTGACGGCTCGTCAGCTGGCGGCGCACTGAGCCACCCTTCTAACGCTTCACCTCAAACCGCTCCAGCATCGTCGCCAGCTCCGCTGCGGAGCGCAGGCCGAGCTTCGTGAACGCCCTCGCGCGGTGGACCTCCACCGTGCGGATCGCGATGCCGAGTTCGTCGGCGACCTGCTTGTTGAGCTTGCCGGCCGCGACCAGCACCGCGACCTCGCGTTCGCGGTCGGTCAGGCTGGCGAGCTTGCCGGCCACGTCCGCGTGGACGCGGGACTCGCGCCAGCGGTGGATGTCCGTCGCGATCGCACGCTGCACCTTGTTGACCAGCGCCTGGTCGTTGAACGGCTTCTCGACGAAGTCGAGCGCCCCCTTCTGCATCGCGTCCACCGCCATCGGGATGTCGCCGTGGCCGCTCAGGAAGATCACCGGCAGCGGCACGCCGCGCGCGATCAGCTCGTCGTGCACCTGCAGGCCGGACAGCGGCTCCATCCGGACGTCCAGCACGATGCAGCCGTGCGGATCGATCGCGCGGTCGAGCGCCTCGAACAGCGCGGGACCGCTCGCATGCGGCTCCACCCGCAGCCCGTGCGTGCGCATCAGGAAGGCCAGCGCGTCCCGCACCGCCGCCTCATCGTCCACCAGGTGGACCGTCGCCTGTGGGTCGCTCATCGCGCGCCCTCCTTGTGTTGTCCGATGCCGCTGCCGATGCCGCTGCCGATGCCGGCACCTGTCGCCGGCCCGCTGCCGTCGCACGCGCCCTGCCCCGGGCACAGCGGCAGCGTGAAGCTGATCCTCGCGCCGCCGAGCGCGCTCGCGCCGGCCTCCATGCCGCCATGGTGCGCCTCGATCACCGACCGGCAGATCGCCAGCCCCATGCCCATGCCTTCGGCCTTCGTCGAATAGAACGCCGTCGTCAGTTGATCGATGCCTCGTCCCTGAAGCCCAGGGCCGTTGTCGTCGACATCCACCCGCACGAAGCGCTCGCCCACACGCTGCGCGGCGATGCGCACCGTCGCGCCCGGCCGGCCGTGCAACTCGTCGAGCGCGTTGCGGACCAGGTTGATCAGCACCTGCTCGATCAGTACCGCGTCCGCTTGCACATCTGGCAGGCCGGATGGCATCGCGACCTCGACGAGCACGCCGCGCAGGTCGCGCTTGAGCAGCGCCAGCACCCGCGCCGCGAGCTCCGGCACCACGCAGCGTTCCGGCTGCGGCGCGCGACGCGTCAGGAACGCGCGGATGCGCTGGACGATGCGCCCGGCCTCCTGCGCCTGCTCGCCCAGTCGGCGCAGCGCCTCCATCACGATCTCGTCGGTCTGGCCCACGCGTTCCAGCGAACGCAGCGCCCCCGCGTTGTAGCCGGCGATCGCCGCCAGCGGCTGGTTCAGCTGATGCGCCAGCGCCGACGCCACCTCGCCCAGCGTGCTCAGCCGCGCCTGGTGCGCCAGCGCCTCGGTGCGGCGGCGGTCGCGCTCCTCGGTCTGCTTGCGCGCGCTGATGTCGACGATCGAGCCCATCCAGCCGATCTGCACGCCGTTCGCGTCCACCAGCGGCGCCTCGAAGATCATCACGTCCAGTTCGTGCCCGTCGCGATGCATCCAGCGCGCCTCGTAGCCTTCGCGCGGCGCGCCGCCGGCCATGTTGCGCTGGTGGCGGCGCAGGCTGTCCGCCATCTCGTCGGGCAGCCAGTACGGCATCGGCGGCAGCTGCCCGAGCAGGTCTTCGGCGCTGTAGCCCACCAGATCGCAGAACGCCCGGTTCACGTGCGTCAACCGACCCTCCAGGTCGCGACCGCGCAGGCCCACCGTCAACGAGTCCTCGACCGCGCGACGCCACGCCGCCTCGGTCCGTGCCTCGCCTTCGGCGCGCCGCACCTCGCGCATCTGCCGGCGCAGCATCGCGCTGGCCAGCGCCGACAGCAGCAGGAAAACGCCCATCAGCGCCGCCGCCAGCGTGTACCACCATGGCCGATGCGGCACGCGGGTGTTGAGTTCGAGCCAGGTCTCTCGCATCGCCGGGTCGACGCTGACGCGGTAGCTCTGCGTGCCGGTCAGCGCCAGCGCATCACCGGTCTGCGCCAGCCGCTGTCCCAGCCCGTCAACGAGTCTCACGTCGTACTTCTGCGAGAGCCACCACTGCAGGGTCTGCCGCAGCAGCGCGCTCGGCGCGAAGCGCACGACCAGCCGGCCGCCCTGCGGCCGCGGCGAACTCCAGTGCGCGGTCAGGCCCCCTTCGTCGAGGCTCACGCCGCTGCGCTCCCGTGACGGCGCCAGCGCCTGCGGCGTCTGCTGCGGCACATGCGCGATGACGCGGTTGTTGGCGTCGAGCACGGTCACGCTGACCCACAAGCGCCGCAGACCTTCAGCGACCGCGCGATGGTTCAGCAGGACCTGGTCGTCGACGCTCCCCGGCAGCTGCTGCGCGAGCCGGTCCACCGCCGCGTGCTCCGCGTTGAGCCAGTCCGAGATGCGCGCTTCCAGCGACAGCGCGTCGGCGATCAGCGTCAGCCGCTCCTCCTCCAGGTCGCGCATGTCGCTCAGCCGCAGCCACACGCCGACCGACGCGGCGAAGGCCACCGCCAGCACCAGCGGCAGGGCCCAGCTCGCGCGCTTGAGCAGTTGGAGGAGACGTCGGGACACGGCCATGGCGGCAGTCTAGGCGCTGCGCAGAGCGCACGAGCGGCCCCGCGCGATACGTGTTTCCCCAATGTGGAAGTCCACAACTGGCGGCGCGGGGACCGGATTTCCACAATCCGCCACATTCCGCGACAGGTCGTCACTGCGCCTTCGTCACTGCACCTGATCGGCGGATCCCGAAGAACACCAGGAGACCGCATGTCCACCACCTTCCCCCGCCGCCTGCTGCTGTCGGCCGCGCTCGCCACCGTCGGCCTGTGCGCCGGTCTGGGCACGGCCGCGTCCGCGTTCGCGCAGGCCCCGATCGTCATCAAGCTGAGCCACGTCGTCGCGCCGGACACCCCCAAGGGCAAGGGCGCGCAGCGCTTCAAGGAACTCGCCGAGGAGCGCAGCAAGGGCAAGCTCAAGGTCGAGGTCTATCCCAACAGCCAGCTCTACAAGGACAAGGAAGAGCTGGAGGCGCTGCAGCTGGGCTCGGTCCAGATGCTGGCGCCGTCGCTGGCCAAGTTCGGCCCGCTGGGCGTCAAGGAGTTCGAGGTCTTCGACCTGCCCTTCCTGTTCAAGGACGACGCCTCGTTCCGCAACACGACCAGCACGCTGGGCATGGAGCTGTTCAAGAAGCTCGAGCCCAAGGGCATCAAGGGCCTGGCCTTCTGGGACAACGGCTTCCACATCATGAGCGCCAACAAGCCGCTGCACCACGTGGCGGACTTCAAGGGCCTGAAGATGCGGATCCAGTCCTCCAAGGTGCTGGACGCGCAGATGCGCGCGCTGGGAGCGATCCCGCAGGTGATGGCCTTCTCCGAGCTGTACCAGGCGCTGCAGTCCGGCGTGGTCGACGGCACCGAGGGCGTGCCGTCCAACTTCTACACCCAGAAGACCTACGAGGTGCAGAAGCACACGACGGTCAGCAACCACGGCCACCTGGCCTACGCGCTGATTATCAACAAGAAGTTCTACGACGGCCTGCCGGCCGACCTGAAGGCCGTGGTCGACAGCAGCGTCAAGGACGCGACCACCTACGCCAACGCGATCGCGCAGACCGAGAACCAGCAGGCCTTCGAGAAGATCAAGGCCAGCGGCAAGACGACCATCTACACGCTGACCCCGGCGGAAGTGAACGAGTGGAAGCTGGCGCTGATGCCGGTCCACAAGGAGATGGAGTCGCGCGTGGGCAAGGGCACCGTCGAGGCCGCCTACAAGGCCGCCGGTTTCGTCCCGCCGACGAAATAAGTTCCCCCCTACCGGCTCACGCCGGCCCCCCAGGGGGCGGACCCCAGGAGCCTGGCAAAGCCAGTTCTCCGGGCTCCCGCTTGATACGTCCGCCCGCCTGCGGCGGCGTCCCGTGTGCCGCGCCCCTGCCTAGGGCGGCGCGGCTTTTCTTTGCCTGAAGGAGACCGCCATGTCATTGAAGTGGCTGGACCGACTCGAGGAGACGCTGATCGCGTTCCTCATGGGCGCCGCGACGCTGGTGATCGCGATGGCCGTGCTGCACCGCTTCCTGGCCGGCGTGCCGGCCGTGCAGGACTACGTCATCCGCATCGACGTGAGCTGGGCGCAGGAGCTGTGCATCTACATGTTCGTGTGGATGGCCAAGTTCGGCGCGGCCTACGGCGTGCGCGCCGGCACCCACGTCGGCGTCGACGTGGTGGTGCGCAAGCTCAAGCCGGAGCACGCGAAGTACCTGGTGATCTTCAGCCTGCTGGCCGGCGCGCTCTTCACCGCGACCGTGGGCACGCTGGGCGCGACCTTCGTGTGGGAGAACGGCGCGCACTACGCCTTCACGCATGCGCTGGGCATCGACAACCCCGACCTGTTCGAAGGCCCGACCTCGCCGGACCTGGAGATCCCGACCTGGATCGCCTACGCCTGCGTGCCGCTGGGCTCCTACCTGATGTGCTTCCGCTTCCTGCAGGTGTGCTGGACCTTCATCCGCACCGGTGAGGCGCCGCACGCGGACCACGGCCACGTCGAAGGCATCGAGGACGACGTCGCCGCCGTCGCGGCGGTGAAGACCGCCGAGGAAAACTCGACGTCGAACGGCTCGAAGGGAGACCGCGCATGAACACGCTGATCATCTTCTCGCTGCTGGTGGTGCTGATGCTCACCGGCATGCCGATCTCGATCTCGCTGGGCCTGACGGTCCTGACCTACCTCTTCACGATGACGAACGTGCCGATCGAATCGGTCGCGCTCAAGCTGTTCACCGGCATCGAGAAGTTCGAGATCATGGCCGTCCCGTTCTTCATCCTGGCGGGCAACTTCCTGACGCACGGCGGGGTGGCGCGGCGGATCATCCACTTCGCCACGACCATGATCGGCCACTGGTACGGCGGCCTCGGCCTGGCCGGCGTGCTGGCCTGCGCGATGTTCGCGGCGATCTCGGGCTCGTCGGTGGCGACGGTCGTCGCGGTCGGCTCCATCATCCTGCCGGCGATGACCAAGCAGGGCTATCCGAAGCAGTTCGGGGCCGGCGTGATCACGACGTCCGGCGCGCTGGGCATCCTGTTCCCGCCGTCGATCAACCTGGTGATGTTCTCGATCGCGACCGCGGGCATGTCGGCCACGGGGCCGCACGGCGAGCCCGTGGGCACCGCGTCGGTCGGCCAGCTGTTCATGGCCGGCGTCGTGCCGGGCGTGTGCCTGTCGATCCTGCTGGGCATCACGACCTGGTACCGCGCCAAGAAGTACGACTACCCGCGCATGGTCAAGGCCACCTGGGGCGAACGCTTCAAGGCCTTCCGCGACAGCTTCTGGGGCCTGATGCTGATCGTCGTCGTCATCGGCGGCATCTACAGCGGCAAGTTCACGCCGACCGAGGCCGCCGCGGTGGCCGCCGTGTACGCCTTCATCATCTCGGTCTTCGTCTACAAGGACATGGGCCTGAAGGACGTGCCCAAGGTGCTGCTGAAGGCGGCGGCGATGAGCTCCATGCTGCTGTACATCATCACCAACGCGGTGCTGTTCAGCTTCCTGATGGCGTCGGAGCAGATCCCGCAGACGATGGCCGCGTGGATGTCGGCGCAAGGCTTCGGACTGTTCGTCTTCCTGCTGCTGGTCAACCTGATCCTGCTGGGCGCGGGCAACTTCATGGACCCCGCCGCGATCGTGCTGATCATGGCGCCCATCCTGTTCCCGGTGGCGGCCAAGCTGGGCGTCGACCCGGTGCACCTGGGCATCCTGATGGCGGTGAACATGGAAGTCGGCCTCTGCCACCCGCCGGTGGGCTTGAACCTCTACGTGGCCTCGGGGATCACGAAGATGGGGATCACCGAGCTCACCGTCGCCGTGTGGCCATGGCTGCTCACGATGCTGGGCTTCCTGATGGTCGTCACCTACTGGCCGACGCTGTCGCTGGCGCTGCCGAGGGCCTTGGGCCTCGTCGGCTGACGGCGGAACCCGGCCTCCGCTGAAAGCCCCGCCGGCGCACGCGCGCCGCGGGGCTTTTCTCATGGTGCCGGGTCATGCGCCGGGCCATGCTCTACCCGCTTGCGAGGCGCTTCACCTCCCTCGCTAGAGGTAGGCGTGTGGTGTGCGAATCGGCGGATTCGGCAACACGGGTAACGGTCGATGTCAGAGGGGCGCGATCGATTGACGCGCCCTGTCGGGGACTCCTTTAATGCGCTGCCCCGACCCACGACC
>CAMPJJ010000162.1 GCA_946886855.1 uncultured Roseateles sp.
GTCGTAGGCGACGCCGCCCACCTCCTCGGTCAAGCGCGGCGTCGCCTACGACCTCAAGGACGCGGCCGACTTCAACGCGCTGTCGGGCGGAAGCGTGGGCTGGTGGTACAACTGGGCGCTGCAGCCCAACGCGACCGTGGTCGCGCAGCCGTCGATCGCCGGCGCGCTGGAGCACGTGCCGATGCTGTGGAACTTCAACTTCAACACGGCGCAGGTCGTGACGGCGCTGAAGGCCCGGCCGACGGTGCAATACCTGCTGGTGCTCAACGAACCCAACCTCACCGACCAGGCCAACCTCTCGCCGGCGGATGCCGCCGCGCAGTGGCCGCGCTTCGAGGACGTCGCGCGCCAGACCGGCGTGAAGATCGTCGGCCCCGCGATCACCTGGGGGACGATGGCGAACTACGCCGACCCGGTCGTCTGGATGGACGCGTTCATCGCCGCCTACCGCGCCGCCAACGGCGGCCGCGATCCGCAGATCGACGCGATCGCCTTCCATTGGTACGACTACGGCCTGGGCGGCCAGCTGGACCGGCTCAAGAAGTACGGCAAGCCCTTCTGGGTCACCGAGATGGCCAACTGGCACAACGGGGACGGCAGCGCGCAGATCGACACCGCCGCGAAGCAGAAGGCGCAGATGGCCGACATGGTCCAGACCTGCGAGTCGCGTACCGACGTGGTCCGCTACGCCTGGTTCACCGGCCGTTGGACGAACGACGTGCACTTCACCAGCCTGCTCGGCAACTCCGGTGTGCTGACCGAGGTCGGTCAGCACTACAAGGGCCTGCCGAAGTCCTGATGGACCGCTGACCTCACTGACCTCACTGACCGCACTGACCTCAGGTTGACCGCGCCTCGGCGCGCACGCCCAGGCCGTCGACAACACAAGACGACGTGAGGTGAGGTGATGCGGTCTAGCGCAGCGCGGCCAGCAGTGCCGCCTGCGCGATGCGGCGGCGCTCTGCGCCATCGGTGGGGCCGCGCCCGTCGGCGGGCGCGAGCACCGCCTGCACCGCCATCACCGGGACCACGGCCGCCGCCGTCAACCGCCGCAACACCGCTGGCGGCAGGTCGTCACACGCGACGGCGCCGTACAGCTGCCCCAGCAGGCGGGCGATCTCCTCCAGCGCGGCGCCCTCCTCGAGCATCCGGTCAGGATCCAGCACGGTCACCTGCGCGCCCAGTTCAAGCGCCACCTGCTTGAACAGGCAGGGGGCCGGCGCGCCCTCATCCCCGCACACCATCCCCATCCTCATCCCCAGCAGGGGCTGATGCATCGTGCTCGAGAGCGGCATCGTGCTGGAAAGCGGCGTCGTGCGCGGGAGCGGAGCGTGTGGGGGCATGGTCGGACGCGTGGCGGGGCGGAGGGGGAACAGCGGCTTGGCGGACGCGATCGCGCCGCAGGCCAAGGTCCGCAGCGTAGTCAGCTCCCGACGAAGCGGGTTGACCGATGTCAATGCGCAGGCCTTGCGTCACACAGGCGCGGCGGGAGGCCGTCCGGGCTCGACGGATCGTTACCGAACCGTCACCGAGGGTTCACCGACTGTTGCTGATCGATGTCAAGGATTGGTTCCGCGGTTGCGGGCCGTTTCTAGCATTCCCAGCCATCCCTCCAACCACGAGACCCTCATGCAAAGCGCCATCGCCCTCGCCTCTCCTCCGAGCGACCTTTCCCGCGATCGCCTGCGCGATGGACCGGCGGGCCGCCCCCGTTTGGCGGCCGCGGCGGCCGCGGCGGCCGCGGCGGCCGCAGCGCCCCCGGTGCCCCGGCCGCGTCGTGACGTCGCCATCGCCTTGTCCTCCGACGCCGCGCTCGTCGCGGACACCGCTCCGGGTCTGATCGCGCCCGACTTCGGCCTGCCGGACCCGCCACCGCCGTCGCTGTCCGTCGCGGAGCCGCGCGTGGCCACCCGCGACCCGCAGCAGCGCATGCTGGAGGTGATGCGCACCATCCGCGACATCCTCCAGCCCGCGGCCAAGGTGGTGCGCGCCGGCGACATGATCTTCCGCGCCTCCCAGCCCTTCCACACGGTCTACCTGATCAATGCCGGCGCGTTCAAGCTGGTGAGCCGCAGCCTGGACGGCCGCGAGCAGATCGTCAGCCTGAAGTTCCGCGGCGACTGGCTGGGCTTCAGCGGCATCGCGCACGGCCGCCATCCCTGCGACGCGGTCGCGATGGACACCGGCAACATCTCGATCATTCCGTACGACACGCTGCTCCAGGCCTGCGCGCGCCATCCGGAGATGATGGCCGTGGTCCACGAAGGCATGAGCGCCGAGATCACCCACGAACGCCAATCGCTGATGTCGGTCTGCACGCTGGCGTCGCTGGCGCGGGTGGCGGAGTTCCTCTGCGCCTGGGCGCGCAGCATGCATCAGCGCGGGCTGCGCGCCGACGAGCTCACGCTGCGCATGACGCGCGCCGATCTCGGCAACTTCCTGGGCATGACGCTGGAGACGGTCAGCCGCTGCCTGTCCAAGCTGAACCGGGAAGGCCTGATCCTGTTCGGCGAGCGCGGCCGGCGCCAGATCTCGATCCCCAACCGGGAACGGCTCGAACAGTTCGTGATCGGCGGCTCGATGGCGCGGGGGAAGCTGGCGACGGCGGCCTGAGTGCGGCCTGCGTGCGGTCCGAGTGCGGCGTGACTCTGGCGTGACCCCGGCGTTCTCAGCGCGACAGCACCTTCCCGATCGCCCGCGCCAGCGCGTCGCGCTCATAGGGCTTGGGCAGCAACGCCCAATCCAGCGCGTTGTCATGCCCGGACGACAGCAGCTCCGCCGAGAACCCCGACATCAGCAGCACGGCGATGTCTGGCCAGCGCTGCTGGACTTGTGACGCCAGTTCGGTCCCGCGCATGCCGGCACCCAACGCGATGTCGCTCAGCAGCAGGTCCGGCAGCGCGAGGCCCCCGGACGCGTCGGCTGCATCGTCCGGATCGCGCGGATGCCGCAGCTGCTGCAGATGCCGCAGCGCTTCCTCCGCGCTGGCGCAGGCCGTGACGCTGCAGCCCAGGTCGGTCAGGTAGCGACGCGCGACCGCGCGCACCTCGGCGTCATCCTCGACCAGCAGCACCCGCAGTCCCGGCGGCACCGCCGCAGCCCCCGCATCGTGCTCGACGGCCTCGCGCTTCGCTGCCGGCGGCTGGGGCAGGATCAAGGACAAGGTCGTGCCGTGGCCCGGCCTGCTGTCGATGCCGATCGCCCCGCGCGACTGCCGCGCGAAACCGTAGACGGTGCTCAGGCCCAGCCCGGTGCCGCGGCCCGCCTGCTTGGTGGTGAAGAACGGCTCGAAGGCGCGCTCCTTGACGTCTTCCGACATCCCCATGCCGCTGTCCGAGATCGCGATGCGGACGTAGCGCATCAGGGGGGACTCGAGCCCCTCGGGCGCCGGATCGTCGCCGTCCTCCAGCTCCCGGCGCAGTGCCGGCGGGATGGCCGTCAACGGCGCGGCCTCGAAGACCAGGTCGCCGCCCTCTGGCATCGCGTCGCGCGCATTGATGGCGATGTTGAGCAGCGCCGATTCCAGCTGCGCCGGATCGGCCTGCACATCGGGACAATCGGCGGCCACCTCGATGCGGATGCGGATGCGCTGGTCCAAGGTGCGGCGCAGCATGTCGGCCAGCGAGCGCAGCATCGCCGCCACGTCGACGCTGGCCGGCTGCAGGCGCTGCCGGCGCGAGAACGCCAGCAGCTTGCCGGTCAGCTCCGCGCCGCGTCGCGACGCCCGCGTCGCCGCCGCGACCAGCTGCGGCGCGAAACCGTCGCCGGTCACCGCAGGCAGCTCGGCCAGCACCTGCAGGTTGCCCTGGATCACGGTCAGCAGGTTGTTGAAGTCGTGCGCGATGCCGCCTGTCAGTTGACCGACGGCCTCCAGCCGCTGGGAGTGGTTCAGCGCCTCCTCCGTCTGCGCCCGCTGCAGGCAGGTGCCGAGCAGGTTGGCCACCGATTCCAGGAAGCGCATCTCCGCATCGCCGAAGCGTCGCGGCTCGCGCGAACGCACCGCGAGCGTGCCGACGGGACGCCCCCGATCGGACAGCGGGACCGCCAACGCGGACACCAGGCCCGCCTGCAGGTAGGTCGGCGGCACGGCGAAGCGCTGCTCGCTGCGATAGTCCTCGACCACGACCGGTCCGCCCTGCGCCAGGACGAACCCCTGCGGCGTGTCCGGCCGGTTGGCCACCATCGCGCCGAGGTCCTCGCCGTCCAGCAGGCCGACGCCGCCGGCCAGACGCAACGCGGTCCGGCCCGGCTCGAGCAGGAACACCACCGCCAGGTCCGCCTCCAGGGCCTGGGCGGCGATCGAGGGCACCTGACGCAGCACCTCCTGCGGGTCGAGCGAATCGACCGCGATCCGGCCCAGCTGGGCCAGATGCTCGCTGTAGCGCGCCCGCTGCAAGGCCTGGCGAACGCGCGGGTACTCGGCGACGCTGCGGATCGAGGCCATCGTGTACGGCAGCCCGAGCGGCTGCAGCGGGCTCAGGGCGATCTCCACCAGCACCTCCGATCCGTCACGCCGGCGGGCGACCAGCTCGGTGGCAGTGCCGCCCATCGGCCGGGACCGCGGCGCGCGTTCGTAGGCCTGCCGGTAGGCGGCGTGGCGCGGGCGGATGCTGTCGGGGACCAGCATCTCGACCGGGGCGCCAATGAGGTCCTCGTGGGCGTAGCCCAGCAGTTGGCTGACCGTCGGATTCGCCAGCCGGATCAGCCCCTGCTCGTCGACGAGCAGCAGACCGTCCGGCGACGCCGCGAACAGCGCGCTGAAGACGTGGCCCGGGTCGCTCATGATGGCGGTCAGGTCGAGCGCGTCGAGGTCACCCTCGGCGCGAACAGGTAGCCGGCGCCGCGCACCGACTTGATCCACTGTCCCTCGCCCGACTCGGCGCCGAGCTTGCGACGCAACCGTCCCACCTGCACGTCGATCGTGCGGTCAAAGGGCCCGGACTCGCGACCCCGCGTGTGCTCGAGCAGGAAATCCCGGGACAACACGCGCCCCGGATGCAGCATGAGGATGTGGAGGAGGTCGAACTCGCCGGTCGTCAGCGCGACCTGCTCGCCGTCCGGTCCCGTGACGCGGCGCGCGGAGACGTCCATCGTCCAGCCTTCGAAGTGGAGGCGCTCGCGGCCGGCGGACAGGTCGTGGACGATCTCGCCCGGCGGTCCGCCCGACAGCCCTGGCGGCGCCGTCGTCGCACTGGGCGCCGCGCCCGGCGTGCCCGAGGCGACCGCGCCGGCCGGGCCGGCCGTCGATCCGGGCGCCAGGCGCCGCAGCACGGCCTTGACGCGGGCGACCAGCTCGCGCAGGTCGAAGGGCTTGGTCACGTAGTCATCCGCGCCGACCTCCAGCCCGACGACCTTGTCCACCGCATCGCCGCGCCCAGTGACGATCACCAGGCCGCAGCGCCAGTGCTCGCGCAGCTGGCGCGCGATCACGAATCCGTCCTCGCCGGGCAAGCCCAGGTCCAGCAGGACGAGGTCCGGCGTATCCGCCGCCATCAGGTCCATCAGCGTCCGGCCGGTGTGGAGCTGCGTCGTGCGGAAGCCGTGCGAGGCCAGATAGCCGGCCAGCAGCTGGGTGATGTCCGGCTCGTCGTCGAGGATCGCGACATGGGCCGGCGCCGGTGCGCTGGCAGGCGGGTGGGCCGACGCTTCGGACGACGCGCTGGCCGACACATTGGCGGGCACGTTGGCGGGCACCTGGGCAGTCACCTGGGCGGGCGTCGTCGCGGAAGAAGGGAAATCGGGCGCGGTCATGAGACCCGATTAGAGCGCGTCCGCGCGGATCAGACGCTCCAGCGTGCGCGTCAGGCGATCGAGATCGATGGGCTTGACCATGTGCTCGTCGAAGCCGCTGCTCAGCGCCTTGTCGCGATCGGACGCCTGGCCGTAACCGGTCAGCGCGATCAGCCGCGGCGCGGCCTCGCCCAGTTCGCGATGGATCAGCGTCGCCAGCTGGTAGCCGTCGATGACCGGCATGCCGATGTCGAGCACCGCGGCGTCGAAGTGGGACGCGCGCACCCGTTCCAGCGCCTCCTGCGGCAGCGTCGTCGTGACCACGTCGTAGCCGGCGTAGCGCAGCGCCATGCCCAGCGTCTCGGCGGCGTCGCGGTTGTCGTCGACCACCAGCACCCGCCCCTGCACCGGCGGCAGCGTGTCCAGCGCCTCCGTGGCCGGCCCCGGCGCGGGCGGCGCGACATGGATCTCCGCCGGCAGCGTCACGCGGAAGGTCGCGCCCAGCCCCGGCCCGGCGCTGTGCACCGCCACCTGCCCGTGATGCATCTCGACGAGCTGCTTGACGATCGCCAATCCGATGCCGAGCCCGCCCTTGGAACGGTCCAGCGTGGTCGAGCCCTGCTCGAACAGCTCGAACACGCGCGGCAGCATGTCCGCGTCGATGCCGGCGCCGTTGTCCTGCACCTCGATCACCAGCGAATCCCCCACAGCACGGGCTGCCACGCGGATCTCGCCGTTGGTCGGCGTGTATTTGGCGGCATTGCTCAGCAGGTTCACCAGGACCTGCCGCAGCCGGGCCCGGTCGCCCATCAGCCGCAGTTCCGGCCCGACCTCGCAAGCCACCCGCAGCAGGTGGTTGCGCTCCTCGAGCAGCGGGCTCACGCCCTCGATCGCGTCGCTCAGCAGGAATGGCACGTCCACCGGCTCGCGCGACAGTTCGATCTTGCCGCGCGTGATGCGGGTGATGTCGAGCAGGTCGTCCACCAGCTTGGACAGGTGGCCGACCTGGCGCTCGATGATCTCGTGCTCCCGCGAGAGCTGCCCTGTCTGCAGCCGGATCAGGTGCAGCGCGGTGGAGATCGGCGCCAGCGGATTGCGCAGTTCGTGGCCGAGCATGGCGAGGAACTCGTCCTTCGCGCTCGCCGCGCGTTCGCGCTCGTGGTCCAGCCGGGCCGCGTGCAGGCCGGTCGAGGCCAGCGTCGCCGCGGCGCGCATGAAGGCGCTCTGGTGCGGCGACGGGAAATCCGGCCGCGAGGAGCCGAACCACAGGCTGCCCGCGCGCCCCGCCGGCCCGAGATAGAGCCGCACCACCCGCAGGGTGCCCAGCGGCGACTCCAGCGCGTTCGCGGTGTCGGCGCTGTCGGGCATCTGGCGGCAGGCGACGATGAAGTCCGTCCAGGCCTCGTGGGAGACGCGCACGCCCCCCAGCTGAAGCACGGTGGCCGGCACGGTGTCGGGCACCAGCGGCGCATGCAGCAGGCAGACGGCCGTGCCGACGATGCGGTTCACCGCCTCGGTCGTCAGTTGAAGCACCGTGGCGGCGTCGCGTCCGACCCAGAGGGCCGGCAGCGCGAGCAGGCCCATCAGGTCGCGCAACGCCTGGTCGGCGGCGGACGGTTCTCGTTCTCGGGACATCGTGGTCATTCGGCCCGCCGGTCTCGCTCCGGCATTGGAAGCGCCGCCGGCGCGGACCGTCCGCGGCGCCGCCCCGTGGCGCGGCGCGCAGACAGCTCGCGCAGCATCTCGGGCGGCGGCGTGAAGAAGGGATTCTCGCGCAGCACGCCGCCGATCATCGTGAGCGGATGCGTCCGCAGCAGGTCCATCATGGTGGCGCCGTCCAGCGGCGCCAGGTCGTAGACGCAGATCGCCAGGCGGCGATTCGCGTCCAGCACGCCGTTCAGGCGCGCCTCGTACTCCAGCAGATCCAGGCGATCGAGGCCGTGACGGATCGCCCAGCCCATCTGCGTCATCACCCGCACGCCATCGAAGCCGTCCGCCTCGCCGTCCTGCGCCGCGGTGGCCTGCGCCATCCCGGCGAGCAGGGTGTCGACATCGATCCCGCCGGGCTGCGCGGGCCAGGGCTGCAAGGTGAGCTGGCCGCGGTGCTCGCAGGCCACGACGTCGATCCCGGCACCGACCAGCCGCGCCCGGTGATCGTCCAGCCCACCGGACTCGATCAGATGGAGGTTGCGTTCGTTGTTCTGCTCCGCCTCCCGATAGAACGGCGCCAGCACCTGGCACGCCTCCTCACGGCTGTCGAAAAAAGCGCAAATGTGGAAATGAGGGGTGATCACTGCTCTCTCGCACCGTCCGCGGCGACTGGGCCATCGGACGTCCTCCGTCCCGAATTGCATTGGCCAGTCGACTGGCTCTCAGGCGTTGATGCGTCGATGTTAGCCGTGAAGCGGGCGGGCGAAGACGATGCCGGTCATGGAACGCGTCGTGGCCTTCGTGCTCCCGCCGTTCGACGTTGCTGAAAGCGTCGGGCGGGACTGCCGACGCAGCCGCCATCCATGCATTCAAGGTCGCCCGGCTCGCCCGTGCATTCCCGATGCGATATTCGATGCACACGGGAACATAGCTGACTCCCCGATGGTTTCAGGTGATCTCCCCCTCGAATTTGTCAAAGCGCGCATCGAGTCGAATCAATTACAAAACCGCGACCGAAGGAAATACTTCAACCAGTCTTGCAGAAACCGTGACTTGCGCGCAGCGATTTCAGGCGTGCGCACCCAGGTTGTGGCGTTCGCCCGCATGCGGGTCGCAAGCGGCCGCACAGGCCCGGCACGCCTGGGCGCAACGCTTGCAGTGCGCATGCTGATGCTTGTCGCACTCATCGGCGCAGGCCCGGCACAGGTGCGCGCACAACGCGCAGAAATCGCCGTGATGGGCGGACTCGCGCGACAGCACGCCGATCGTCGTCTCGCAGAGGGCTGCGCAGTCGAGCGTCAGCAGGCTACACGCCTCCATCAGGCGGTCACCCGAACGGATGCAGGCGTTGGCGCACTCACGCGTCGCGAGCAGGGCTTCCGCGCAGGCCTTCATGCAAGCTTGCAGGTCTTCGGTGGCGCTGGTCATGGCAAGTCCTTCTTGGGTGGGGGAGCTGTGTCGTGGCAACCGCCATGCCTCGCGCGCCCCGCGACCGGTCAGCGCCCGTGACCGCGCGAATCCATGTGAGTCAAAACTAGCAAAAGTTTGCTAGTCATACTGCATGAATAGGTGGGTCGTCGGAGGCAATTTCAAAAGGCTAGCAAATCATTGTCATTGTGAGGCGACCGGACGAGAAACGAAACTGAGCAGCATCGCAAAACAGCCCGAAGGGGTTTACCTTGAGCTGCCCATCCCCTCTCCAGTTTCTCCGCCTGGCGACCCTCGATATTGCCCGCGGCTGGCAATATCCGCTGGCTGCCCTGGCCTTGATCTGCCTGCCGGCGCGCGCCGACGACCATCCCCCAGCCGTCGCGGACGTCGAAGCCCGCGCCGCGACTGGAACGCCGCCGTCCCCGAGCGCGCCGGCAGGCAGATC
>CAMPJJ010000163.1 GCA_946886855.1 uncultured Roseateles sp.
CAGGTCCAGGTCCAGGTCCAGGTCCAGGTCCAGGTCCAGGTCCAGGTCCAGGTCCAGGTCCGGGTCCGGGTCCCGGCGCAGGCGCAGGTGCAGGTGCAGGTGCAGGCGAAGGTGCCGGCGCAGGCGCAGGTGCAGGTGCCGGTGCCGGTGCAGGCGCAGGCGCAGGCGCAGGTGCCGGTGCAGGCGCAGGTGCCGGTGCCGGTGCAGGCGCAGGTGCGGGTGCGGGTGCGGGTGCGGGTGCGGGTGCGGGTGCGGGTGCGGGTGCAGGTGCAGGTGCAGGCGCCGGTGCGGGTGCAGGCGCCGGTTCCGGCGCAGGTGCAGGAGCGGGTGCGGGTGCGGGCGCGGGCGCGGGCGCGGGCGCCACCACGATCGGCGCGCCGCCACTGCCGGCGCCCGATCCCGGAGAGGCACCCACGCCGGTCGAACCCGGCAGCGGGGGCAGCACATCATCCGGCGAGGCGCTGCCATCCGCTCCGGGCGTCGAGGTCGCCGGGGGCGTCAGGGCGGCCACGAGGAACTGCGACACCTGCTCGCCCGACGTGGGCGTCGCGCGGGCGGCGGGCGTTTCCACGACGGGGGCCGGTGCTTCGGCGGCGACTGTCGCGCGGGCATTGGCCGGCTGCAGGAGCACCAGCGGCTTCACGCTCACCGCGGGTTTCACGGACCGGCTGGGCGTCTGCGCCGCGTGACCCTTGGGCACGTCCACGCAGCCGCCGTCGTTGCACACCGCCACCCGGCCGCCGATCACGCCGACCTCCAGCCCGCCGCCGGCGCCGATGGCCGCCGTGTACTCGGTGCCGCGGATGCCGATCGTGCCGGACGGCGTGTCGAGCCGGTAGTCGTCTTCGCGCGGGTGGCCGATGCTGCCGCTGATCGTGCGCAGCGCTCCGCGGACCAGACTCATGAAACCGCGCTCCTCCCCGCCCGGGACGTTTGCCACGCGATAGTCGTCCAGGCGCAAGGTGGTCTGCTCGCTGAGCGCCATCAGGGCGCCGTCGACCATGCGCAACTGCACGCGTCCCTTGCCGGTCCGCACGGTCTCGCCCGATTCGACCTGGGCGCCGGTCTTGAGTTCGCGGACCTCGCCCTTGGCGGACACCGCATGCGCCTCGCCGCTCGAGAACAGCACGGTGGCCGATGGCGCCGCCCAGGCGAGACCCGACACGGCGCACAGCGCCGCCATCGCCACGAGATGGCGCAGGCCGGGCGTCGACCGGCCGCCTGCGCGACGATCATGGGGGCGTCGAGAAACGAGGCTCATGGGAAGTTCCTGTGAAGGGTGACCTGGACGGTGTTGCGCACGTAGTCGTAGAGCACGACGGTGGACGCCGCGCGCGTGTAGCGGAACTGACCGGTGAGTTCCCAGGCGTCGCCGATCCGGCGGCGCAGGCCGACGGACACGTCTTTCTGCCGGTCGTGCCGCACGGTGTCGAAGAAGGGTTCCTCGCCGCCGTAGCGGCGATCCTCGAATTGCGCCTCGCCCAGCAGCACGAGATCGCCGCCCAGGCGTCGCTCCACGCCCACGCGCACCCCGCGGCCATGGTGGCCGAAGGCCGCGAAGGCGGGCTCGGTGCGCTCGCGTGCGACGTAGACGCTGCCGTAGGCCAGCGTGGCGCCGGCACCGAAGCTGCGGGCCAGTCCGATTCCCCCCACCGTCCGGTCGTTGTCGCGGCTGCCCTCGGTGGGGAAGTCCTGACGCGACCACTGGCCGAAGGCGCTGGCCATCAGCTGCTCGCTGAACTGCGTCTGCCATTGCGCGGTGAAGCCGCTGGCGTTGCGATAGCGCCCGGAGCCCACCCAGGCCGTACCGGTCTGCAGGGCGAGCGTCTGGCTGTGCGCGCCGGCGGTGTGCCGCAGTCCGGCGGTCGCGTCGAGCAACAGGGTGTCCATGTCATGGGCGTCGCGGTTCACCGCGCGCCGCAGATTGGCGGCGCCGATCAGGCGCCAGTCGTCCGACAGGGGGACCTCGACGATCGCGCCTGCCGCCGCATTGCCCACGAGTGCGTGGCGGCGGCGGCTCTCCGCTGTCGTCTGGAAGACGATCCCGCCGAAGGCCGGGATCGCGAATTCGCCTTGATTGCTCGCGCTGTTGACGTTGCTGTCGTAGCCGGCGCCCAGTTCCAGATAGCCGGAGACGCGCGCGGCCCGGCGCGGGACCACCTGGTCGACGACGCCCAGCACGCGGTCGATGGCGGCCTGGGCTTGCGGCGGCGTGTCGCCGCTGCGGGCCTGGCGCAATTGCTCGCGCGCCCGCTCCGTGTCGCCGGCGGCCAGGTAGGCGCGGCCCAGTTCGGCCCGCGCCAGCGGGTCCTGCGGGCGGGCGTCGACGGCGCGCTCCAGCGCGAAGATGGCGCGCGTCACATGGCCCGCATCCAGTGCGGCGATGCCGAGCAGGTAGTCGAAGGCGGGATCGCCGGCGCGTGCGGATTCAGCCGGCGACAACAAGGCGTAGGCGGCGACCGCATCGCGTCGGGCGAGAAGATCGGACGCCCGATCGAGCAACGCATCCTGGGCTTGAACGCCCCCGGCCGAGCAGCCCAACGCCACGGCCAATGCCCAAGCTCGCAAATAGGCCGCGCCATCACGGGCACCGGGTTTGATTCTGGGTTTTCGGAAACTCAATGTCGCCTCTTGTCATGGTGGCGAATACGTGTAACGCATCGCAACTCACCATCATCGGTGGCGCGCCGGTCAATTGAAGCCTGCAGGGTTCCGACGGTGTGACATCCTCCGCGCGACCGCTGCGGGCGGTATTTCTACGTCTGCGATGTTCGATATGGGGCCGCATTAAGTGCGCCACCACACATTCGCCAAGAGAACTATTGGCGTCGCTGGGAGATTCCATGCGAGTGGCCAAAGTGTCCCGTTGAGAAATCCGACTTTGAAAAGATTCGCAGGCGAGCCGCGGTGGCGATATTGAAATTGCGCCCGCTGCGGACGTGTCCGGGGCCGACTGGCTCGCACCGCACAATCCGGACATGGACCTGCTTCGCACCCTCGCCCTGTTCGTTCTGACCGCGCTCGCCGAGATCGTCGGCTGCTATCTCCCCTACCTCTGGCTGAAGCAGGACAAACCGGCCTGGCTGCTCATCCCGGCCGCCATGAGCCTCGCGCTCTTCGCATGGCTGCTGACCCTGCACCCCACGGCCGCCGGACGCGTCTACGCGGCCTACGGCGGCGTGTACATCGGCGTGGCGGTGATCTGGCTGATGGTGGTCGACAAGGTCAGGCCGACCGGGACGGATTGGCTGGGCGTCGCCGTCAGCCTGATCGGGATGGCGATCATCATGTTCGGGAAACGCTCGAACTGAGCCCAGCTGAATCCGCCGGCCCGCGCCATGACTTCCCGAAACGCCCTCTCCCGCGGTGGCAAACTCCGCCGACTTCTTCAGGAGGGCGCATGGGTTTTGTGACGACGCGCAACATGGCGCGCGACTACGACGTCATCGTCGTCGGCTCAGGGGCCGGCGGCGGCCAGACGGCCTACACGCTGGCGCTGGAAGGCGTGAAGGTGCTGATGCTGGAAGCCGGCCGGTACTACGACTTCCGCACCGAGACGCCGATGTTCCAGGCCTCGCACGACGCCCCGCTGCGCGGCGCCGGCACGCCGGACAAGCCCTTCGGCTTCTACGACGCGACGGTGGACGGCGGCTGGCAGGTGCCGGGCGAGCCCTACACGCAGGCGTCCGACGACGAGGCGCAGCGCTTCGACTGGTGGCGCGCCCGCATGCTGGGCGGCCGCACCAACCACTGGGGCCGCATCTCGCTGCGCAACGGGCCCTACGACTTCAAGCCGCACAGCCGCGACGGCCTGGGCTTCGACTGGCCCATCGCCTACGAGGACCTGGCGCCCTACTACGACAAGGTCGAGATGCTGGTGGGCATCTACGGCAGCAACGAAGGCCTGGAGAACACGCCCGACTCGCCCGACGGCTGCCTGCTGCCCGCCCCCGCCGCGCGCGTGGGGGAACGCCTCGTCGCCCAGCGCGCCGGCAAGCTCGGCATCCCGGTGGTGCCCATCCACCGCGCGGTGCTGACCGCCAAGCTCGACGACACCCGCATCCCCGCCCTGCTCCACCCCGGCAACCCGCGCGCGCAGGCGCTGGTCGCGCACTCCATGCGCGAGCGCGCCGCCTGCTTCTGGGCCACGCCGTGCTCGCGCGGCTGCTCCATCGGCGCGACCTACCAGAGCCCCGCCGTGCACCTGCCGCCCGCGATCGCCAGCGGCAACCTCGACGTGCTGTGCGACGCCATGGTCTACGAGGTCACGACCAAGGACGGCAAGGCCAGCGGCGTGCGCTTCGTCGACCGCAAGACCGGCAAGCACATCGAGGCCAAGGCCCGCGCCGTGGTGCTGTCCGCCAGCGCCTGCGAGTCGGTGCGCATCCTGCTGAACAGCAAGAGCAGCGCCCACCCGCAAGGCCTGGCCAACAGCAGCGGCAAGGTCGGCAAGTACGTGATGGACACCGTGGGCAGCGACCTGTCCGGCCAGGTGCCGCTGCTGGAGAACCTGCCGCCGCACAACGAGGACGGCGCCGGCGGCTCGCACATGTACGCGCCCTGGTGGCTGTACGGCCGACAGGGCAAGGACTGGGCGGCCAAGGGCCTGGGCTTCGCCCGCGGCTATCACATCGAGCTGGGCACCGGCCGCCGCATGCCCGGCAGCGGCACCGGCGCGGGCCTGGAGTGGCTGACGAAGGGCAGCTACGGCGCGAAGTTCAAGCAGGACGTGCGCCGGACCTTCGGCTCCTTCGTCTACTTCGCCGGCCGCGGCGAGATGATCCCCAACGAGCAGTCGTTCTGCGAGATCGACCCGAAGACGAAGGACCGCTTCGGCATTCCCGTGCTGCGCTTCCACTGGCAGTGGTCGGAGCACGAGACCCGCCAGGCCGCGCACATGCAGAAGACCTTCGCGGAGATCATCGAGGGCATGGGCGGCAAGGTGAGCGGCGGCGGGCCGGAGCTGGACGGCCGCAAGGCCATCGCGCCCGGCGGCTCCATCATCCACGAGGTCGGCGGCGCCATCATGGGCGCGGATGCCAGGACCTCCGTCACCAACCGCTGGGGCCAGACCTGGGACGTGCCCAACCTGTTCCTGTCCGACGGGGCGCCCTTCGCCTCGAATGCCGACAAGAACCCCACGCTGACCATCATGGCGCTGGCCTGGCGCCAGGCCGACCACATCGTCGACCGCTTCCGCAAGAAGGAGCTCTGAGCATGGACCGCAGAACGACCCTGCAATGGATGCTGGCCGCGAGCGCGGTGCTCGGCGCCGGCGTGTCGGCCGGCGCCACGCCCGCCACGCCGGTCAAGCGACGAGGCGGCAAGCCCGCCGGCTATGGCACCGACCCCGCGCTGACCAAGAGCTACAAGGGCGGCGAGCTGTGGCCGCTGACCTTCGACGCCGCGCAGAACCGGACCGCCAAGGCGCTGTGCGGCCTCATCATCCCGGCCGACGACCAGTCGCCCAGCGCTGCGCAACTGCAGGTGCACCGCTTCATCGACGAATGGGTCAGCGCGCCCTACCCCGACCAGGCCAAGGACAAGCCCGTCATCGTGGACGGCCTGGCCTGGCTGGAGGCCGAAAGCGCGAAGCGCTTCGGTGGCAGGCGCTTCGACCAGCTCGATGTCGCGCAACAGTCGCAGATCGCCGACGACATCTGCTGGACCGAGTCCGCCAAGCCGGCGTTCGCCACCGCCGCGCGCTTCTTCAAGCGCTTCCGCGACCTGACCGCCGGCGGCTTCTACACGACGCCCGACGGCATGAAGGACATCGGCTACGTCGGCAACGTCCCCACCGTCACCTTCGACGGCCCGCCGCCCAAGGTCCTGCAAATCGTTGGAGTCGCCTGATGCGCCTTGCCCCTCTTGCCGCCGCGGCCGCCGCCGCCCTCGCCCTGTCCGCCACCGCCCACGCCGCCGACATGCCCACCGCTCCCAACACGCTCACCGCCGAAGAGTCCGCCGCCGGCTGGCAACTGCTGTTCGACGGCAAGAGCCTCGAGAACTGGCGCGCCAGCGACCAGCCCGGTTCCTTCAGCGTGAAGGACGGCGCCATCGTCGTCCGCGGTCCGCGCTCGCACCTGTTCTACACGGGCCCGGTGCAGCAGCACGAATTCAGGAACTTCGAGCTCAAGGTCGACGTGATGACCTTTCCCAAGGCCAACTCCGGGGTCTACTTCCACACGAAGTGGCAGGAGGTCGGCTGGCCCGAGCTGGGCTATGAAGTGCAGGTCAACAACTCCCACAGCGACCCCAGCCGCACCGGCGGCCTATGGGGCGTGCAGGACTACCTGAAGGTCGTATCGCCGGACAACCAGTGGTTCACGCTGACGGTACGCGTCGAGGGCAAGCACGTCACCACCTTCGTCAACAGCGAGAAGACGGCCGACTACACCGAGGAGTCGCCCATCGTCCGCAAGAAGGGACTGGAGAAGCGCTACCTCGCCAGCGGTACCTTCGCGCTGCAGGGCCACGACCCGGAGAGCGAGGCGCACTTCAGGAACATCAAGGTGAAGGTGCTGCCCTGAGCGATGGCGGGCACCGCACGGCTCGACGGCGAGGGATCGCCCAGTGGAAGCCGCAGAGCCCTCGCGGCGAAAGTGCTCATCGCTCGCCGTCTAACATGCCGGCCCCATGGGCCGAAGTCGCGGCATCGGAGGTGAGATGAAGATTGTGGTGGTCGAGGATTCGCTGACCGTGCGCGACGCGATCCTGGAGCGGCTGGCTGAAGAGCCATTTCTCACCGTGGTGGGCCAGGCGAGCAGTCCGGCCCAAGCCTTTGCGACGGTCAATCTGAGCAAGCCCGACGCGGTTCTCCTCGACCTCGGCCTCCGCAATGGAACGCACGGCATCGATGTGCTTCAGGAGCTGCGCGCGAGCGGGTTTTCCGGCCACATCTTCGTGCTGAGCGCGAGCCCGTACGAACGGCGGCCTTCGACTGCAAGGCACGTGGCGCCAACGGCTTCTACGACAAGGGCGACGGCGTGGAGCGTCTCGTGGCGGATCTGCGGGAGATCGCCCTCGGCGTGCACGTCGAGCCCCTGCGCGTCAACCGGTCCATCAAGTAGCGGCACGCCATCGCAAGGGGTCTGCTTCGAGCCTCGAGGCCAGCTCCCCGCCTCGAGACGCCCTTGGCGAGAACGCTGAGCACCATGAATGCACTCGCCCTTCGCGATCAACTCTTTTCAGCACTCCACGTCGCAACGCTCAAGCCGCTCGGCTACCGGAAGCGGGGGCACTGGCTGATCCGAGACTGTGGCGCCTTGGCCCACGCGTTTTACCTTCGGGCAAGCCGCTTCGGTAGCCAAACCGAAGCCATCTTCTGGATCGACGTCCAGATTTTCAACGCCGACTGGCATCGCCTGGTCTTCCCGGAACGCCCGTACAAGGGTCCTTCCGAAGGTCCATGCCTCTCGCTACGAGAACTCGGCAACTGGAGCGATCCCCCGATGAGGTCATTTCAGATTTCATCGGCGGTCGACGTCGAGAGGCTGTTTCCCATCCTCTCCGATGTCATCGTGCAGATGGCGCTGCCATACCTGGAGCAAAGGACGACGCCGGAGGCTTTGCTCGACCAGCTCGTCGCCAATCCAGAACCTCACGCCGAATTGACGATCGTGGGTCTTTCACGCTTGCTTGGGCATGAGGCACAGGCGCGCAAATACATGGAGCAGGCGAAGCAGAAAGCCGCACATGACAATGAGCTCCGCTTTCTCGAACTACGCGAGCGGAACATCTGGCGGGCGCTCGAAGGTGGTCCGTGCTGACCTGATGGGGAGCCTCGCTGTGGCCGACCCTCGCCGCTGAGCGGCATCAACGGCATCCTCCGGATTAGGGATGAGCCCGCTCGGGGAACGGGCGCCTAATCGACGATCGACGGGGACACAGCGAGGGAACCATGATCGAACGGTACTTGCGCGCGGGCGTCCGTTTCCTCTGGAACAAGCCGCCCGACAACCTGGGCAACGTGGGCGGCGCCATCGTCGCCAGTACCGGTGCGGCGACGCCCCTGATCTACGACGGGCTGGACGGTCATCCGGACATGCTCGATCCGCAGATCCCGCGTAACCCGAACGTCGAGCACGTGCTCGGCATCGCAGTGGGCGCGGCCGTGCCGTACGCGTGGCTCGACTACGCCCCGGGCCGCACGGCGCAGAAGCCCATGGCCGCGGGGGACGTCCTCACGGGCTACATGAGCGGCTGCCTCATCGCCCGCGGCACCCTGGGTGGCGCGACGAGCGCCTTCCACCTCGGCACGATCGACAGCCGCCCCGAGGTGAATCGGACGGTGAAGGAGGTCTTCCATGCGGCGCTGCCCGCGGATGCGACCGGCTTCTTTCCCAACCGCCACTGGCCGCCCGGCGAGGTCCAGTACCTTCAGGAACGCCTAGGCGGCACCGCCGGCACGGCGGTGATCCTCGGGCTGGTCACGGCCACGGGGACGTTCTTCTCCGTCCTGATGTTCCAGATCCAGGAGCCCGTCGCGGGAGGCGGAGGCACCGTGAGCTTCACGAATCCGGCGGGGCTGCGCTACTGGTGCGTCGGCGGGATCAAGCGGGTCCAGGCGCTCAACCGGGCGCAGCTGGAGAACGAGCTGCGTTAGGTCTTCGTGCTTTTGAAGCCCGAGCCAGCCTCCCCGGACTCCAATTTGTGACGAGGCCCGTCCCAGGCCTCGCGCTCAGGCGTTCCCGCCGCGGCCTGGAAGCCCGACGTCTACTACGCCGCCGGCACCGTCGTGAGCTACAACGGCCAGCTCTACCGCGCCACCGTCAACCAGACCGACTACGCCAGCACCGGCTGGAACCCGACCAACGCCTCGCTGTGGACCCCTATCGGTCCCGCGAGCGGCCCGGCGCCCTCGCCCGCTCCGTCGCCGGCACCCACGCCGAGCCCGTCGCCCAGTCCCGCACCGGCGCCCACCCCGGCAC
>CAMPJJ010000164.1 GCA_946886855.1 uncultured Roseateles sp.
CTTGATGTTCTCGTCCTGCAGCGCGCCGACCTGCGCGCGCAGCAGGGCGACGGCCGGATCGGCTTCGAGCTCACCGTCTTCGTTCGTCGGCACGCCCAGCAGCTCGACGGCCACTTCGGCGACGGCGTCGCCAGCGGCCTTCTTGCCGACCTTGGACTCGCGCACGCGCTTGGCGGCCTGGCGCAGTTCCTTCTTGCCACCGGCCGCGGCGGCGGCCTGCTCCTCGGCGGGCAGATCGGCGATCACGGCGGCGGCGCTGATCGAGACCTCGCCCGACTTCACCGCGGCGACGAGCTCCGGCGCGGCGGCCTTCTGGATCTTCTCGATCTGCGTCACGGTGGCGCTGCTGATGCGCGCGGCGCGTGCGATGGCTTCGCGGCTCTTCAGCGGCGGGCCTTCGGGCACCGGCGCGGCGGTCGCGTCGGCGGCGGGCGCCTCCGGGGCGGGATCGTTGAGCACGGCCAGCCGGCGCGCTTCCATGATCTCCTTCTTGCGCAGGGCGAGCACGCCGCGCTGGAAGTCGGAGACGCTGCGGCGGCCCAGGTGCTGGTCGATCATCCACAGGTGGACGTCTTCCATCGACTTGAAGCGGGTGTTCTGCACCGTCTGGAAGGGGATGCCGTGCTTGGTGCAGATGCCGTAGCGGTTGTGGCCGTCGACGAGGATGTCCCCCCAGAGCACGAGCGCGTCGCGGCAACCCTCGGCGAGGATGCTGCGCTCGAGCGCGGCGTGTTCGTCCTCGGTCAGGGGATCGATGTAGGCCTTGAGTTCTTCGGTGACGATGATGTTCATGGGGACGGGCGGCGGGACGGCAGCAGGGCGGAGCCGACCCGGCAGGACCCGGTCGGCGAGGTATTCGGAAGATGCAGGATGTGCGGGATGTGCGATTGGCGCGCGGGTCGCACGGGCGACGGACGACGCCGGAAAAGGGCGGCATTCTGCCTGCCTCGCGACGCTAACCTGTCGCACCCCGAGCGTGAGCGTCGGATATCCCACGGAACCCACCCCCAGATGAGCGCCCCCCGATGAGCGAGATGAGCGAGATGAACGAAGCGATCCCCGCGCCTGTCGACCCCTTGTCCAGCGGTTGGGACTATCCGTCTCCCCATCGATTGGCGGTGTGCCCCCAACCGGCCGATATCGACGGCCTGAATCACACCAACAACGCGGTCTACGTGAAGTGGTGCGAGCAGGTGGCGTGGTCGCACTCGGTGGCGCTGGGTCTCGACATCGAGGACTACCGCCGGCTCGACCGCGCGATGGCGATCCGCCACGGCGGTTACGACTATTTGCTGCCGTCCTTCGAAGGCGAAGCGCTGGTCCTGGGCACCTGGCTGACGTCCGGTGACGGGAAGCTGGCGATGGAGCGCCGCTTCCAGCTGCGCCGCGCGAGCGACGGCCAGACGCTGATGCGCGGCCGCTGGGAACTGGTGTGCATCGACATCAGCGGCGGCCGCCCGAAGCGGATGCCGCCGGAGTTCATCGCGGCGTATCAGGCGGCGGTGGTGTCGCCGGGTTAATCGCGAACCTCGCTCCTTCTTGCCCCCTCTCCCGCACTGCGGGAGAGGGTAGGGGGGAGGGCCGGGGTCGTGGCACGGCGAAGGCCGATGGCTAGCCGAGAAACTCCTGCACCGCCTGGGCGAGCGCCTCAGGCTGGTCGTGATGCATCATGTGCGCCGCCTGCTGGAGCGTGACGCGCTGCAGGTCCTTGACGACGCTGAGCCGGGTTTCGAAGTCCTCACGCGGATAGCGATCGCCCCACCACTGCGCGAGCTGGGTCTCGCTGCCCTCCACCCACAGCGTGGGCGCCTCGATGCGCGACCAGCAGGCTAGGGCCTCGGCCCGCTTGTAGAGGACCGGATTGGTCCGCTTGTGCGCCGGATCCCCGAGGATGTGCCAGCGCCCGTCCTCGCCCTGCCGCGACCAATGCGGCGCGAGCCACGCGGCCTTGTCGGCGGAGAGTCGCGGATTCGTCTTCATCAGCCGCTGCGCGACGCCCTCGACGCTGTCGTAGGTCTTGAGGCTCTGCGGCTCCTTGAGCTCGTCGAGCCAGCTCGCGAGCCGCGCCGGCGCCATCTCGGGCGTCGTGTCCGGCAGCCCGAACCCTTCGAGGTTCACGAGCTTGCGCAGCCGCTGCGGCCGCACACCCGCATAGGTCATCGCGATGTTGCCGCCCATGCTGTGGCCGAGCAGGTCCACGGGCGCATCCGGACTGAGCGCATCGAGCAGCGCATCCAGATCGCCGAGGTAGTCCGGGAACCAGTACGCGTCGCTGCCATTGGCGTCGGTGAGCCCGAAGCCGCGCCAGTCGATGGCGACGACGCTGCGGTCATCGCGGAACGCGTCGACCATGAACTGGAACGACGCGCCGACGTCCATCCAGCCGTGGACCATGACGAGCAGCGGTCGCTGCCCGTCCGGCTCCGGACCCCAACGCAGCACGTGGTGGCGCAGACCGCGCAGCTGCATGAACCCGCTGCGATGCGGACGGCGGACGGTGTACTCGGAAGCGGGCGCGGAACTCGGGTCGGTGCTCATGGAGGGCGACTGTAGTGCGGCGCGGGCAGGCGCGCTTTCGCCATGGAGACAGGGTGCGGCGAGGCGGCCGATCGGAATTCAGAACTTCCTCCCCGCCCCCCAATCCCCGACATCGCACTTCCCGCTGAAGCCCGGCAGTCCCTTGATCTCGATGAGCCCGCTGCGCCGGTCGATGGTGAGACTCGGGCGATTGAGCCCGTTCACCCGGTACCGCGCCGTGATGCGCTCCGGCTGCAGCTGGAGATCCTCCAGCGCCCACCAGCCCTCCGTGCCGCCCGAGTTGAGCGGCGGGATCATCTTGCCGGTGAGGTGGATGCGACCCTGACCGTCCCGGATGTCGATCTGCACGCCGGAGTTGAACTGCTCGTTGCCCGTCTCCATGCGCTGCATGGGCTCGTACTTCTTGCTGCGGTCGTTCCACTCGTAGCCCATGTGCGAGGAGTACGTCGCGTGCTGGCCGCTGCCGTAGCAGACCAGCGTGATCGCATCGGGTTGGGGCGGCGTCGGCTCGGCGTCGCTGCTCGCGCCACCCGGGCGGCAGTTCTGCGTGGGGATCTTCTCGATGCTGGCGTAGCGACCGTTGGTGGTGGCGATGCTGACGCATTGCTTCTGCACGTCGCTCCACCAGAAGGTCCACGATTGGTCCCGAACCCGCGTCGCCCGCACGAACTGGTAGCCGCGCGCCTGCATCTGCGTTTCTCCGCTGCTGCCGCGCGCACCCACCAGATCGGACAGGTCGCCAGGAGGCTCGGCATGCGCGGACCCCGGCGATCCGATCGACGCGAAGGCGGCCGCGATCAGCGCGGCGGCGGGTCTGATTCGATTCATGGTCTCATCCCTTGTGCGTTGCGAAGTGGAAGGCGATGGCGCTCACGCCGGGGCGTGGTTGGATGCCGCCAGCAGGAGGCCCAGGGAAAACAGGGTCCAGTCGTTGAGCACATGCGCGAGCGTCGACACCCAGAGGTTGCGTGTGCACAGATAGGCCAGCGACAGGACCAGACGCGCCGATCCGATGACCACCACGCACTGCACCCAGTTCCACTGGTAGGTCGGCAGGTGAGCCAGAGCGAAGATCAGCGCGGACATCAACCATGCGGCCACGATCGCCGTCCGCCTGGACCAGCCGGCCCGGGCCGTGAAGAGCGTCATCAGGGCGAGGAAGGGCAGCATCGTCAACACTTCCTCGCCCAGCAGTTGAGGCAGGCTCTGCAAGGCGAAGAGCCATCGATCCGACGTCGAGTCATGCACGAGGGCATCGAAGACGGGATTGGCGCTCACGTCGAAGAAGCGGGTCGTCAGCAGGCCCAGGGCGGCCGTGACGACCAGGTTGAGCAGCGCGATCCCCACCGCGATCGCGACCGCCTTGACGCCCAGGCGTTGGAACAGTGCCCGCCAATGTCGGCCCGCCACCGCGCGCAGCGCCAGCAAGGGAATGGCAGGAAAGAGGACGGCCGGGATGAACGCCAGGATCGGCGAGGTGTCGCCGAACGACAGATGGAGCGCCAGGAAGCCGGCGACCACGGCCAGCATGAGCCCTGCCCATTGAGCTGGACGCAAGGCGACGGGTTCACCGTTGAAGTACGGGAAGTCTCTGGTCATTATGTTGGCCCCACCCACGCTGTCGTGCGCCATGCTCCCGCGAGACGCCCGCCATGGCAAGCCGCGACGAGCCGGGGTACAGAATACCCACATGTCCGCACAACCCGACCCCTATACCCTCCGCGCCGCACGTCCCGACGACCTGAGCGCCATCGTCGGCCTGATCGGCGAGCTCGCCGACTTCGAGGGCCTGTCGCACCTGATGGACGTGACGCCGGAGAAGCTGCTCCCGCATCTCTTCGGCGAACGCCCCGTCTGCGAGGCCCTGGTCGCCGAGCACGACAGCGGCACGGTCGTCGCCTTCGCGCTGACCTTCACCAACTTCTCAACTTTCCTCGGCAAGCCGGGGATGTACCTCGAAGACCTGTACGTGCAGCCCGCGCATCGCGGCGCGGGCCTGGGCAAGCGCATGCTGACGCGCCTGGCGCAGATCGCGATCGAGCGCGACTACGGCCGCTTCGAATGGTGCGTGCTCGACTGGAACGAGAACGCCATCCGCTTCTACGAGAAGATGGGCGCGACGATCCTGCCGGACTGGCGCTTGTGCCGTCTCGCCGGCGACTCGCTCGCGCGATTCAAGGGCTGAGGAAGCGCAGGCGCCAGCCGCCAGCCGCTAGCCGCTAGCCGCCAGCCGCAGGTGGCACAGCCTTGGGCATCGTCGAGCCAGAGGGGCGGATCACCCGGTCCAGGTGGGCGGCCACATCGAACAGTTCAGCCCCTTCCCACGACGAAGATCTGCTGGGGGCCAGACCGCTCTGCGCACGGCTCGCGATGTCGGACGGCAGCGTGGACAGCAGCCTCGGAAAGGCGCGGCAGTAGCCGGTGGCGACGCCGGCGAACTCGGCCAGTTGGCGATAGGAAATGCAGCAATCCGGCGGCACCGCGTGCAGGACGCGAATCACGCGCGCCTGCCATTTGTCGCTCATCGCGGGGATGGCCGATCGCGCGTACCGCAGCTGATCGCCCGGTGTCAGGGTGCCTCCGCGCACAACGCGCGCCAGCACGCCTCGACTCGATCCCATGGACCGAAGCAGCCCGGGACTGCGTCTTTCCAGCAGGCTGCAAGGCTCGCACTGGAACGTGAGCCACAGCACGACGTCTGGTCCGATGGCAAGGAGATCACCGGAATTCAAGTCGTCGGTCGGGACGTCCACCAGCAGGTTTTCCCTCAGCGTATTGCTTGGAAGGTTCAACCGGTCATAGGCCGGCTGACCTGCGATCAGCAGCTGTCGAGGGGAGCGTGGCGACGCATGCCGATCTCCAGCAGCGCCGAGGTGCTTGATCAGTTGCAGCGAGGACTGCGGGCGCGCGCAGGGATCCTTGGGGCCGCGGACAAAAAGTCCCGTGACCTTGCCGATCGTCTGCCAGTGCGCTTCGCCGGGTTGTCCTTTCGACTCGCCGACACCAGCCCCGTGGCAGGACTGGGAACCATCCACTGAGGGCTTGCGCATCAACCGACTTCAACCGACGTCAACCTGCTTCAACCAGTCGTTCAGCAACTCCGGCGGACGCGCGATCAGCGCGCGGTCGCCCTGCACGACGATCGCGCGCTGCAGCAGCTTCGGGCGGTCCGCGACGGCCTGCAGCAGCTGCGTGTCGGTCAGCGATTCGTCCGCCAGATCGAGCTCGCGATAGTCGTCCTCGTTGTCGCGCACCATCGCGCGCACCGGCGTGCCGAGCTGCTGGTGCAGCGTCTGCAGCTCGGGCAGCGTCAGCGGCGTCGCGAGGTACTCGACGACCTCGGGGTGGAGGCCGCGGGACTCCAGCAGCGCGAGCGCCTCGCGCGACTTGGAGCAGCGGGGGTTGTGCAGGATCTTGAGGCTCATGCGGACCAGTGTAGGAGTCGCGATCCGGATATCGATATGCGGATCGCCCCGCGCTTGCCCATGCACCGCTCGCGGGCATCGGGCGCGTGCGCAGGCACCGACCTGGCGCTACGGGCTTTCCATGACGCCCGTCCAGGACCCGCTCGCTAGCATCCACGCTCTTGTTCCAGGAGGGAGACCCGATGACCGGCAAGACCGCCAAGGACGCCGGCCCGGCCGACGGCATCACCGTGCCCGCCGCGGCGACACGGGCCGCGCCCGACGCCTACGCGCTGATCCACGGCGCCTTCCGCTGGCAGGTGCCGGAACGGCTGGCCATCGCCGAGCTCTGCTGCGGCCGGTGGGCCCGCGAGACGCCCGATGCCCCGGCGATCTTCTTCGACAGCGACAGCGGCTGCCGCGCCCAGTACTCCTTCGGCCAGCTGCAGCGCGCGGCCAACCGGCTGTCCAACGCGCTCAAGCGCCTCGGCGTCGAGGCCGGCGACCGCGTCGCGCTGGTGCTGCCGCAGCGCTTCGAGACCGCCGTGGCGCACATCGCGATCAACCAGCTCGGCGCGGTCGCGATGCCGCTGTCGATGCTCTTCGGGCCCGATGCGCTCGAGTACCGCCTCAAGGACAGCGAGGCCTGCGTCGCGATCGTCGAGGGCGGCGCGCTGGCCGCGCTGCGCTCGGTGCGCGCGTCCTGCCCGACGCTGCGCCACGTGCTGGTCGTCGGCGAGTCCGATGCCCACGAGGGCGAGCTCGGCTGGATGGCCGCGCTGCAGGCCGAAGACGCGCGCTTCGCCGCGCGCGACAACGCGGCCGAGGACCCCGCGATCCTGATCTACACCAGCGGCACGACCGGCGCGCCCAAGGGCGCCTTGCTGCCGCAGCGCGCGCTGCTCGGCAACCTCACCGGCTTCATCGCGAGCCAGAACTGGTTCGGCTTCGACCCCCACGATCCGGCCGTGCGCAGCGAGGCCGTGTTCTGGAGTCCCGCCGACTGGGCCTGGACCGGCGGCCTGATGGACGCGCTGCTGCCCTCGCTGTGCTTCGGCCGGCCCATCCTCGGCTACCAGGGGCGCTTCTCGCCGGAGAAGGCCTTCGAGCTGATGCAGCACTACCGCGTCAGCCACACCTTCCTGTTCCCCACCGCGCTGAAGGCGATGATGAAGGCCGTGCCGCATCCCGCCCAGCACTACACGCTGCAGCTGCAGGCCGTCATGAGCGCGGGGGAGGCCGTCGGCGACGCCGTCTTCGACTGGGGGCAGCGCGAGCTCGGCGTGACGATCAACGAGATGTTCGGGCAGACCGAGATCAACTACGTGGTCGGCAACTGCGCGCGCTTGTGGCCGGCGAAGCCGGGCAGCATGGGGCGCGCCTATCCCGGTCACCGCGTGGCGGTCATCGACGACGAGGGTCAGGTCTGTCCGCCCGGTCAGATCGGCGAAGTCGCCGTGCATCGCCGCGACGCGCAGGGCGTGCCGGATCCGATCTTCTTCCTCGGCTACTGGCGCAACGAGGCGGCGACGGTGGCGAAGTTCACCGGCGATCCGGCGGACAGCTGGTGCCGCACCGGCGACCTGGCCCGCACCGACGAGGACGGCTACCTCTGGTACCAGGGGCGCGCGGACGACCAGTTCAAGGTCGCGGGGTATCGGATCGGGCCGGGTGAGATCGAGAACTGCCTGGTGCGCCACGAGGCCGTCGCCAACGCCGCCGTCGTGCCCAAGCCCGATGCCGAACGCGGCGCGCTGGTGAAGGCCTTCGTCGTGCTGGCGCCGGGCCGGCAGCCGTCGGCGGCGCTGACCGCGGAGCTGCAGGACTTCGTCAAGCAGCGGCTGGCGCCTTACGAGTACCCGAAGGAGATCGAGTTCCTCGACGCGCTGCCGATGACGACCACGGGGAAGGTGCAGCGGCGCGTGCTGCGCCAGCTGGAAGCGGACCGCGCATCGGGACTGGCAGCCTGATCCGTCGACTGCACAGGCCGCTGCCGCTCACCCCTGCCCGCTCGCGCAAGCGGGAGCGGGCGCCAGGCGGCTCAGCTCGCGCGCGCGTTGCGCAGCTTGACGTAGAGCTTGGTGTTGGCGCCGGGCTGCGGCTGCAGCAGCGCCGAGTCGGGCCATTGCTCCTGGCCGGTCAGCACGGTGCAGGCGCGGGAGGGCTGGCCCTTGGGCGTCTCGGGCTCGCGCTGCTGGGCCTCGGACGGCAGCGGCAGGCGCAGGTGCTGGCCGCTCTCCGTCCAGTCCAGGCTCCACTGCGGCTGGTCGCTGCAGACGATGACGCCGTCGATCTGCGGGAACATCCATCGCACGTACCAGGGCAGCAGCTCGGTGCGCAGCCGCTGCCCGACCGCGACGATGCGGCGCACCGTGGCCATGTCCAGCATCTCCGGCGGCGTCGCGAGGTCGATGCTCAGGCGCACGCCCAGCTCGCCCTTGGGCACGTTGGTGCCGAAGTCCATGTCCTTGACGCGCTGCTCGGAAAAGGTCGGCAGGTCGAAGCGGCCTTTCTCGTCGATGGGGATCGGGATGTAGTCGTCGTCGCTCATCAGCGCGAGCTTGGTGCCGGCCGGCGGCGGCTTCGTGTTGTCCTTCGCGTCGGTCAGCACGAAGCGGCTCACGAACAGGCCTTCGCCCTCGGTGCGCAGCTTGGACAGCAACTCGTTGAGCCGCTTGTAGGGGAAGGACGCGCCGCGCTTCATGTCGCTCTGCACCGCAGGCAGGGCGATGGCGCTCGATGTCGCGGAAGTCGCGGCGGAGGACGTCGCGGCGGCCGATGGCGCGGCCGCACCGGCCGGCGCCGGATCGACGCCGGTCGCCGCGGCGACCGGATCGCAGGCGGCAAGGGCGCTCAACACGACGATGG
>CAMPJJ010000165.1 GCA_946886855.1 uncultured Roseateles sp.
CTCCTGATCGCATGCGGTCTTGAGTTCGGGGATACCCATGGTTCTGGCGAGAAGGCGGTGCGGCGCAGAGGATTCCTGTTGGCGGCGGCTGAACGTCTTGAGACGGTGGGTGGGAACCGCCACCTCATGGAAGTTCAACGAAGCGCCTGGGTGACAGCGCGTTATCGCCCCAGCCGCATAGACTCCCCCGATGCTCACCGTCCACCACCTCAACAACTCCCGCTCGCAACGGGTCCTGTGGCTGCTTGAAGAGCTCGGGCTCCCGTACGAGATCAAGCACTACCAGCGCGACCCGAAGACGATGCTCGCGCCGCCCGAGCTGCGCGCCGTCCACCCGCTCGGCAAGTCCCCGGTGATCAGCGACGACGGGCTGGTGATCGCCGAATCCGGCGCGATCCTGGAGTACCTCGTCGACCGCTACGGCGAGGGCCGCTTCAAGCCCGCCGTCGGCACGCCCGACGCGCTGCGCTACCGCTACTGGATGCATTACGCCGAGGGCTCGGCCATGCCGCCGCTGCTGCTCAAGCTGGTCTTCGACCGCATCGAGCGCGCGCCCGTGCCGTTCTTCGTGAAGCCGATCGCCAAGGGCATCGCCGCGAAAGCCAAGGCGACCTTCGTGCAGCCGCAGATCGACAACCACATGAACTACCTGGAAGGCGAACTCGGCAAGAGCCCGTGGTTCGCCGGCGCCGAGTTCAGCGCGGCGGACGTGCAGATGAGCTTCCCGCTCGAAGCCGCCGTGCAGCGCGGCGGCGCCGCGGCGCGCCAGCCGCGCATCACCGAGTTCCTGCAGCGCATCCACGCGCGGCCCGCCTACCAGCGGGCGCTGGAGCGCGGCGGCCCATACGCGCTCGCGGCAGGTAAGCAGCCTGGCTAACGCGAGCCGACGAAGTCGGCGATCGAGAGGCCGATGTCCGCGCAGATCTTGTGCAACAGGAAAGAGCGGATGTCGCGGCCGGCGTGAAAGGGCACCGTGGTGGTCCTGCCGTCCGCATGGCGGAAGAAGCGATGTGCTCCCTTGCCGGGACGTCGCACGAATCCCAGCGCGAGCAGGATCCGCTCAACCTCCCTGGCACTGAGCACCGGCAAGCCGGCGCCCATGACCTCACTCCATGCGGAACGTGGTGTTGAACGCGATGCCGCCCTCGATGCTCACCATGCCTTCTTCGGCAAGCATCTGCAACACCTCGGTCAGGTTGTCGAGGACCTCGGCGACCGTCGCGCCTTGCGTGTAGGCGCTGCGAACCTCGGGGACGCTGCCGACCAGGATGTCGCTGTCAGGCTCGCGCTCGATCAGGGCATTGAAGATCATGCGCGGGAGCATAGCGCCGCGCACGACGGGCAGATGACGCTGACGCGAGGAACAAACTTGAAGCATGACGCCTCCGGACTGCTGAAGTGATGCAAGCAGTCTAGGAACAGGCGGCTCCTCTGATTTCGACGCATCGCCTGTTTCTGAAGCGGACTACGTTTGCGTCAAATGCGCGCCAACGAACGTCGAGTTCTGATGCGAGGATCGGACAAAGCCGTTCGCTTTCGTCTTTGGTGCTCGCCGGATCTGCTACTTCTGCATCGCCAGAAACACCGCCACCAACGCATTCGCATGCCCGTGGCCCATCGCGTGGTCCGTCTTTAGCAGCGCGACCAGCTCCATGTGCTTCATCGGCCCCGCCGCCTTCAGCACGCCCATCCAGTGCTCGATAGTCCGCCCGTACTTCTTCTCGATGGACGGGAAGTACGACGCGGGTCCTTTGACTTTCTCTTCGGTGGTCATGAATCGCTCCTTGATGGCTGGTGATCGTCGGGTCAGTCTGACCTCATCCTCACGACGTCCGACCCTCGCCGTTTTCGACACGGTCTTCCCCGTCAACTGACCAGCGACCACAGCAAGGCCACGTTCGCCCCGGTCACCAGCACGAACAGTCCCCAGCTCAGCACCCGCACCACCGGCCCGTTGGCGAATTCGCCCATCACCGCGCGGTCGCCCGTCAGGCGGATCAGCGGCCACATCGCGAAGGGCAGCTGCAGGCTCAGCACCACCTGGCTCGCCACCAGCAACTGCCCGACCGCCTTCTCGCCGAACCACAGCAGCCCCAGGAACGCCGGCACCAGCGCCAGGAAGCGCGTCGCCAGCCGACGCTGCCAGCAGGGGATCTTCAGCCGCAGGAAACCCTCCATCAAGACCTGACCCGCGATCGTGCCGGTGAAGGTCGAGCTCTGGCCCGCCGCCAGCAACGCCACCCCGAACAGCACCGACGCGATGGAGCCGCCCACCAGCGGATCCAGCAGGTGATACGCGTCCTGGATCTCCGTCACCTCGGTGTGCCCGTGCGCGTGGAAGGCCGTCGCCGCCAGGATCAGGATCGCGGCGTTCACCATCAAGGCCAGCGTCAGCGACACCAGCGTGTCGATCGTCGACAGCTTGATCGCGTCGCGCTTGGCCGAGGCCGTATTCCCCACGCGCCGCGTCTGCACGATCGACGAGTGGAGGTAGAGGTTGTGCGGCATCACCGTCGCGCCCAGGATGCCGATCGCCAGCAGCAGCGCCTTCGGGTCCTGCACCGCGACGCCGTTGGGCACGAAGCCCCGTGCGACCGCGGCCCAGTCGGGCCCGATCAGGAACAGCTGCACCGCGTAGCAGACGCCGATCGTCATCACCAGGCCGAGGATGATCGCCTCCACCTGCCGGAAGCCCCGGCCCTTCAGCCCGAGGACGATCACCGTGTCCAGCGCCGCGATGCCGACGCCCGCCAGCAGCGACATCCCGAACAGCAGGTGCAGCGCCAGCGCCGTGCCCAGCACCTCGGCCACGTCGCAGGCGACGATGGCGAGCTCGGCCATCACCCACAGCGGCAGCCGCACCGCGGGCCGGTAGCGCTCGCGGCAGGCCTGTGCGAGGTCAAGACCCGACACCAGGCCCAGCCGCAGCGACAAGGTCTGCAGCAGCATCGCCGCCAGGCTGGACGCCAGCACCACCCACAGCAACGCATGGCCGAAGCGCGAGCCGGCCTCGATGTCCGTGGCCCAGTTGCCCGGGTCCATGTAGCCGACCGAGACCAGCAGCCCCGGCCCCGCGACGCGCAGCAGCCGCTTCCACAGCGGCGCCCCCTCGCGCAGGTCGATGGAGCCATGGACCTCGGAAGGGCAGAACGGGGCGGTGGCGGTGGTGGGCAGGCCGAGCATGGGCCAATTCTCTGCGGAGCCGGCGATGACCTGCAGGTCGCGGGTGCGCGAAGCGGCCCGCTATAGTCCCGCCTCCTTCGCATTTCCCGCAGCCTCTCATTCGCGTCGCGACCCATGCCTCTGGCCGACATCCGCGCGGCGATAGCCGCCGAACTGGCCGCGACGCCCGAGTTCTACGATTTCCGCGTGCTGCGCAGCAGCGTCGACGGCGCGCTCTGGCGCGTGACGCTCGAACCCGACTACGTCTACGCCGAAGGCCAGCGACCCGGGCAGGCGTCCGCGCACACGCTGCTCGACGAGCGACTCGAAGGCGCGTCCGCGTGGTGGGGCGCGCCGGTCAAGGGCGCGGCGAGCGTGCGCGCCGTCGTGGTCGAGGACGATCAGCTCGTGCTCCAGAACGCCAGCGCGCCGCCGCCGGGCGAGGGCCACCTGCTGCGCCTCTATCCGCCGCGATTCCTGAGCGCCGTCGCCGATGCGTGGGGCGACGACACCTGGGCGCCCCGCGCCGCCGGCTGCTGGCCGGGGTTGTCGACGCCAAGACCGCGGGCCGAGGCGCCGTCGCTCGACGGCTCGCCGTTCCGATGGCTGCGGCCGGCGCAGCGCGAGGCGCTGAAGCTCGTCGGCTTCCACGACGCCTTCCTGTGGGGCCCGCCCGGCACCGGGAAGACGACGACGCTCGGCGTGCTGCTCGCCGAATACCTCGATCGCCGTCCCACAGCGCGGGTGCTGCTGCTTTCGACGACGAACCACGCCGTCGACCTCGCGACGATCGCCGTCGACAAGGCGCTGCAGAAAGGGCGGCGCGAGCACCTCAGATCAACGGTCCAGAGATTCGGCTCGCGCTTCGACGCCGATGCCTACGAAGGACGCGGACATCTGATCCCGTCCTCGGGCAGCCCTTCGCCGCAGGTGCTGGCGCAATGCCGGCTCGCCACGATGACCACGACCCGCGCCGCCTTCACACTGAAGACCTTGCGCGAGCTCTCCCCCGAGGGCGAGCCGCCGTTCGACCTCGTCGTCTTCGACGAAGCCAGCCAGGTGAGTCTGGCTCACGCGCTGGCGCTGATGCCGCTGGGCCGGGCGCGGCTCTTCGCCGGCGATCCGCAGCAGCTCTCGCCGGTGCTGCGCAGCGAGGACCGCCTCGCGCGCCAGTGGTTGGGACGCTCGCCGTTCGCGGCGATGCCGAGAGGAGGTCAAGGCGGGCAGGGCGATCAGAGCGGCCCGAGCGGCCTGAGCGGCCTGAACGGCCTGAACGGCCCGGGCGGGCAGGGCGGCTCCGCGGTGGCGATGCTCGACGAGCAGTCGCGCATGGCCGCGCCGATCGGGGCGCTCGTCAGCGACCTGTTCTACGACGGCGCCTTGCGCGTCGCCGCGGATGCGCAGGCAGCGGAAGCGTGGCATCAGGCGCGCGCCCGGGCGCTGGGCGACATCCCGGCGGACGTCCACGTGAAGGTGCACCGCATCACGCGCGAGGGCTTCTGGTCCGCGAAGGACCGCGGCCCGATCCGGCGCGAGTCCGCCGATGCCATCGCGGGCCTGATCGCGCAGGCGCTCGCCAGCGGCGACTGGGCGCCGCACGAGCTCATCGTGCTGACGCCGTTCCGCGCGCAGCGGGCGCTGATCCGGCAACGGCTGGATGCGCTCGGCGTCGATGAGCGCGTGAGAGTCAGCACGGTCCACCGCGCGCAGGGCAGCGAGGCGCCGGTCGTGTTCTTCGACCCCGCCGACGGCACGCAGCCCTTCCTGAAGACGGAGGAGGCGCGCCGGCTGCTCAACGTCGCGCTGAGCCGCGCGCAGGCGAAGGTGGTGATCTGCCTCTCGTCGGCGGACCTGACCAACGAGGTGCTCGCGCCCATCGTGCACCGGATGCGCCTGGCCGGCGATCCGCGCGAAGCGGTGCCGCTGCTCACGCTGGCGAAGGCGCCGGATTTCCCGTTCAACACGCGCGGACTGCGCGTGGCGGCGGGCCGCCTCGTCGGCGAGGTCGACCGCATCGCGCCCGACGGTGCGCGCTTCTGGATCATCAACGAGAAGAGCGGCAACGAGGTCGTGATCGACGCCGAGTTCTGGCGAAGGAAGTAGGCGCTGGCAAGGGCTGCCACCGCTCAGCGTGCCCTCGCCGCAGTGCTGGCGGACGCGGGGAATGAGCGCCGCAAATGCAAACGCCCCGCAGAGCGGGGCGTTTCCTGAGCGAAGGCGGCGCCGGAGGGCGCCGCCGTTCAGCTTGCGATCAGACCGGCACGCGGCGCAGCATTTCCACGCCGACGTCGCCGTTGGCGACTTCGCGCAGCGCGGTCACGCCGGGCTTGTTCTTGGACTCCAGCTTCGGCGCGTGGCCTTGGCTCAGCATGCGGGCGCGGTAGGTCGCGGCAAGCACCAGCTGGAAGCGGTTCGGGATCTTGGTCAGGCAGTCTTCGACAGTGATGCGGGCCATGCTGGTTCCTGAGGAGTCGGGGTTATTCGGTAACGTCGTCGATCAGGTCGAGCGCGCGGAAGACGGTCGACCGGTTACGGCGTTGGGTCGCGTATTTTAGCCGCTGCGCCTGGACAATCGACTTCAAGTCGAAAATCGCGGTCTCGAAGACGGCATTGATGACCACGAAATCGAAGTGTTTCGCCTGCGCGACCTCCTCGCGCGCGGTCTTCATCCGCTTGGCGATCACCTCGTCCGCGGTATCGCCGCGGCGGATCAGGCGCTGCTTCAGCTCCTCCCAGCTCGGCGGCAGGATGAAGATCAGCACCGCGTGCGGGAACAGCTGCTTGATCTGCAGCGCACCCTGGTAGTCGATCTCCAGGACGACGTCCTCGCCATGCGCGAGCCGGGCCTCGATCGCGGCGCGGGAGGTGCCGTACAGGTTGTCGTGGACATGCGCCCACTCGAAGAACTCGCCGCGGTCGATCATCCCGCGGAACTCGTCCACCGAGACGAACAGGTACTCGCGTCCGTGCTGCTCCTGGCCGCGGGGATCGCGCGAGGTGTGGGAGACGGAGACGCTCAGCTTGGCGTCCAGTTCCAGCAGCGCCTTGACGAGGCTCGATTTGCCCGCGCCGCTCGGCGCGGCGACGACGAAGAGATTGCCCGGATATTCCATCCCGGGATTTTAGGGGATGCGGCTCACGGTCCGCCCGGCGGGCCCGTGCCGACCGGTGCGGAGGCCGGCGTCGTGGGAGCCGTCGAGCCCGTTGATGCCGTCGAGCCCGTCGATGCCGTCGATGCGGGCGCGACCGGCGCCGCCGCGACGCCGCCGCCCGTGGCCGCGGCTCCGCCCCCCAGCGCCGATAGCGCCGCCAGCAAGGCCTGCGGATCCAGCGGCTGACCCGCCTGCTGCTGGCGCATCAGCGGCTCCAGCCAGGGACGCCAGTCGGTCGGCGGTCCGTCCGACGGGGCGTCCATCGGAGCGCCTGACCGAGGACCCGCGTGAGGATCCGATCGAGGGCCCGACAGATCGCCCGTCAGCGCATCCAGCTCCTGGCGCAGCGACGCCAGGATCCGCGCCGCCTCGTCGCCCCGCAGGGCCGGGGTGCCGACCGCCTCGGCCATGCCGTCCATCAACTGCTGGATCGTGGCCAGCGCCTCGCGACGGTCAGGGGATGCGTCCGTCCGGCCGCCGCGCAGGGGCGCGTCGGCGTCGAACAGGGCCGCGCCGAGGTCCGCCCCGTCGAAGCGGGCGCCGTCGAGCATGGCCCCGCGGAAATCGGCACCGTGCAGCCGCGCACAGCTGAAGTCGGCGCCCCGGCAGTCGGCGCCGCGGAAGTCCGCATCCGCCAGTCGCGCGTCCGTCAGCCGGGCGCCGGACAGGTCCGCCCCGCGCAGGCACACGCCGTCGCCCTGCGCGCCGTCCAGTCGCGCACGACGCAGGATCGCGCGCTCGAAGGTGGTCTCGGACAGGTGCGCGCGCTGCAGGCTGGCATCGGCGAAATCGGTACCGGCGGCGCTGCCGTCCTCCAGCCTGGCCTCGTCGAAACAGGCACGGCGCGCGTCCGCGCCGTCCAGTTTGCAGCCGCGCAGCGTCGCGCCGCCGAAGTCGCTGCCGGTCAGCGAGGCGCGCGTCAGCACGCAGGCGCCCAGACGCGCCCGGCGCAGACTGGCGCCGTCCAGCCGCGCGCCTGACAGCGTCAGGCGATCGCCCGCCAGGCCGTCGAGTGGCGCGCCGGAAAGATCGGCGCCGGTCAGGTCCAGGCCTTGCACCCGGCGCCCCGGGCCGCGAGCCTGCATCAACAGCGTGCGCGCATCCATCGCAGTTCCTTTCGCTTCAGCCGGGCGGTCGGGCCGGGCGGTCGGGCCGGTCGGTCGAGCGGGTCGGTCGATCGGTCGGTCGGTCGGTCGATCGGTCGGTCGGTCGATCGGTCGGTCGGTCGGTCGATCGGTCGGTCGCGTCGGTCGGGACAGCCCGATCAGCCCGGTCAGCCCGGTCAGCCCGGTCGGCCCGGTCGGCCCGGTCGGCCCGGTCAGCCGGGCTTGGCGGGCTTGGCGGGCTTGGCGGGCGGGCCGCCGCCGAGCAGCGCCAGCACCTCGGCCAGCCCGTCGTGCATCTCCACGCGCGCCCAGTCGGCCGGCGTGAAGCCCTGGTTGTCCTTGAGGCCGGGATCCGCGCCCAGGGACAGCAGCAGGCTGACGATGGGCACGCTGATCATGCGCCCTTCGTGCACGGCGTAATGCAGCGGCGTGCGGCCGTAGCAGCCGCGCGCGTCGAGGTCCGGGCCGAAGGACACCAACTGGCCGACGATCTCCAGCTGCTTCTGCCAGCACGCGACGTGCAGCGGCTGGTCGCCGTCGGCGGTGCGGGCGGCGACCAGCGCGGGACTGTCGCTCAAGGCCCGCGCGACGCCGTCCGCGTCTCCCCGGACGATCAGGTCGGAGAGCGCCTCGGGCGTGACGGGCGTGACGGGCGGCTGGGGCGGTGGCGGCGTGGGTGTCATCGGGCCTCCGGATGCCGTCATGGCGGATTGGGCACGTTCACCGGGCCGATCGGCGGATTGAAGCGCGTGGCGCCCGCCGAGCGGTAGAGGATGGTGTACAGCGCGGCAGACGGCCGCAACTCGGTCGGTGCATCGTAGTCCAGCCCGATGTGCACGCAAACGTCGCAGTTGCGGCGGTGCAGGCTCGCCGCCACCGAGTCCAGCGAGCGCATCGCGCCGCGGTTGAAGCTCAGGTGCTGCGGGAACAGGTTGCCGTCGGGCCCGTTGAAGTCGGCAGTGCCTCCGAAGCGGTTGGCGATGACGTGACCGGCGTCGTCCTCGGGCTCGCCGATCATGCGCACCCACAGGCGCGACGCCGGCGTCGTGTCCTGGCCGGCCGGCGTCGCGACGCCGGCGTCCATGCGGAAGGCCGCCGCGCCCACCGTCGTCTGCCCCGCGACGGGCGCGCGCTGCGCGTGCCAGCGGGCGTTGCCGCCCGGCGCCAGGCCCAGCATCGTCTGGCACAGGTCGGCGTTCTGCGGGCCGTCGTCGTCCGGCTTGGGTTTGGGCTTGGGCTGGGGCTGGGGCATCGTGCCCGGGCCCGGCGTTGGCGTGGGCAAGGGACCCGGCGACGGCTTCGGCTGGGGACCGGCGCGCGGGTCCGGCGCGGGCCGGGGATCCGGCTCCGGCAGCGGGCGCGGGAGAGGCAGGGG
>CAMPJJ010000166.1 GCA_946886855.1 uncultured Roseateles sp.
CACCCGCTCCCCGCCTCCATCAACGAGGGAACGGCCAACAGCGACTTCACGCTCAGCCCCGACGGTCGTCATGCCGTGTGGTGGAGCAATCGCGCCGGCAGCGAGGGTGGCGCCGATCTCTACCTGGCCGAACGCGTCGGCGAGGACTTCGGCCCCGCGCTGCGCTTGCCGGCGCCGGTCAACGGCGCCGGCTTCGAATTCACGCCGTCGATCACCGCGGACGGACGCTGGTTGCTGTTCGCGTCGACACGCGCGGCGCCGGACTCGGCGCCCGGGCTCTCGCAGGTCTACCGCGTGAGCTGGCCGGCGCTGCTGGAGGCGCTCGGTCCCGAGGCGCAAGCCTTCAGCCGAGCGGCGCTGGAGACGCAGGTCAGCGCCCTGTGGCAGTCCTTCGCCCATGCGGCGGGACAACCCGCGGACACGGCGCGAATGAGCGCGTTGATGCACCCGGACGCGCGGATCTGGGCTCAGCAGCTCCATGCACAGGCCAGCCAGCTGCAGGTGCGCGGCTGGTCCGCCGAGGCGTTCATCGCCGCCATCGGCAAGCCGAGCGCGCGCGCCCTGCATGAATGCGAGATCCACAGGGCACTGCGTCGATATGCGGGACACGCCGAAGTGCACAGCGTGGTCGAATCGCGCCGCGATCCGGCGCAAGCCGCGCCGGACTACGTCGGCGTGAACAGCACGCAGTGGCAACTGGGGCCCCAGGGCTGGCAGTTGTTGTCGCTGCACTATGCGCTGGAGTTGCCGGGGACGCCGCTGCCGGTGAACGGCGGACAAAGTGGCAAGTGCGTGGGATAGAACGCGTCGCGCCCCCTGCTCAACGCATTCCGGAGATGACCCCGGGCCTGTCCGTCGACGACAGCCCACGCCTCGTCGCGAGCGATCAGCAGGGTCAGGACTTGCCTGCCCGCGCCTCATACAGGTTGATGAGCCGGGAAACTTGACACTCCGGCGTCGACGGCAAGTCCGGAATCGATAACTGGCTATCCACCGTCGCAATTTCATCACTGGCATCCCACTTGCGTGGACGTCCCCTTTCATAAGACGAGAAAGAGGGACGCCATGAAAGAAGAGGTGAAGCCGGACACGTCGATACCGAAGCTGGGCGCCCTGGGGGCGCTGCTGCTGATCGGGATGGCGTCCCTCTGGTGTGCCGGACAGTTCCTCGATCCCGAGACTTTCGTCCTTGCCGGTCAGAGCCCCGCCCTGCCAGCCGGGGTGGCGGCGAACAGCGTCAAGCTCACCCGGACCTCGACGGTGTGGGGCATCATCGCGGGCGGCCTCGCGAGCGCTCTGGTGATCGTGACGGCTTACGAGTTCATCAAACTCGGCGTTCAGCATGCGGTCTGGTTGACGACCAAACGTCCGAAGATCGAGAAGTTCTTCGGCAAGGGCGCCTCCGAACGTCCCGAGGATGCGGAGATCATTGCGCAGACCGACCCGCTGAAGAAGATGCTCCGGGGATTGGTGGACGACACCGATGCCGCCCTGGAACGCGCCCCGCACCACCGGCTGTTCAAGGCCCGGCACTGGGTCAATCGATACGACGTGGAAGCCGGTCGCGCCATCCTGAAGCTGTTTCGCAAGGAGGGGCTTGCCGCGCCGCAACTCAAGCCGGTGGACGACGACCGCGACCAGAAGCCGGAGACGGCGCCCTTCAAGATGATGCTCGGTCTGGGCTTCACCAAGGAAGCGGAGCTGCTGCGGCGGCAGTTCTCCGGATGGCTACGCGTCGAGATGACGCCGATCGGCGACGCCCTCTCGATCCGCACCAGCCTGCTGCCGGGGAACTGGCAGTCGCGCCTGGTCGGCGTGGCGGGATCGGACCCGGCGTTCACCACGCTGCATCCTCGCAACTGGAGTGTGCAGCGGTGGCTGGAGTCCCCGGAGACTTCCCGCGACTACGGCGTGATCGTTCGACACGCCAGCGACACCGGCAGCGGATCCGGTGCCTGCGTCTATTTCTGGATCGGCGGCTTCACCGATCGCGGAACCGCCGCGGCGGGACGGTATCTCGCGGAACACTGGGAAGCCCTGCACAGGCGGTTCGTGGCGCCGAGGAATGCGGCCAATCCGTATGGCGACTTCCTGATCGTGATCGAGGGGGCCAGCCAGGACAAGGACCGGAAAGAGAACGCCGCATGGACGCTGGTCGCGGGCTTTGAAGTGCAGCCCGCGGATGTGGTGCTCAAGGCGGAGACGAAGTGGTCGTCGAAATAGCAACCGGGCGTCGCTGCGCTGAAGCCGTCGCGCGCATGCGACGCAGGACAACGCTGATCCGGGCCGGCGAGGCGCACAAACAGGTCGCTAGCGGGTTGCCCGTCTCACTTCCTTCCCTTATCGCTCAGCGCCGCGTAGCCGACTTCCATGGCCAGCGCAATGACGCACAGCACGGGCTTGCCGATGACGACTGCCAGGATGAACAACAGCGTGGCGCTGCTGTGAACGAGGATGGCGGAAGTTTTCATGAAGGGACGTCTGCGCCGTGGGGGAGAATTTCCCCGCCCATCGGAGGAGCCCATGATATTGAACAAGACCTTCCACCGCCTGGCCTCGCTCGGCCTGCTGGTGGGATTCGCGACCGCGTCGTTCGCCCTGACCACCCGCGAGGACCAGTTCACCTGTCCCATCGGCGGTGAACCGTTCAAGCAGTTGATGGCCGGCTCCGGCACGGCCTTCGGCAGCGACCTCGACACCCGCCCCTATGGCGCCATCGAATCCCCCTGGCCGCTGCCGGTCTGCCCGGGCAATGGCTTCGTCATCTTCAAACACGACTTCACGCCCGAGGAACTGACCAAGCTCACCGCCATTGTCGAGTCCGACGACTACCGCCAACGCGTGCGCACCGAGCCGCCCTACGCGCGCGCTGCCTTCCTCATGACCGTTGTCGGCGCCGAGCACCGGCCGCTCGCCTTCACGCTGCTCAAGGCGACCTGGCAGAGCTACGGCGAAGAACAGGCCAATCGTTATCGCGCACAGATCATCGAGCACCTCGATCAGGCGCCGAAGGACAAGCCCGAGGCGGCCCTCAACGACCAGCTGATCGCCGGCGAAATGGAACGCCGCATGGGTCGATTCGACGACGCGCGACGTCGCTTCCAATCGGTCGTGATCGAGCCGGGCGCGCGCGCAGAGATGCTCAAACGCATCGTCGCGTACCAGTTGCGGCTCATCGCCGCCAAGGACACGCAGTCGCACAGGGTGCCCACGACCGACAACCCCGAGGCCGAGTCCCAGGCGCCCGCGGAGCGGCGCGTCATCCACTGACGGGCGATGCACCAAGGTCGACTCGGCCGCATCGTTTCGATGGGAGAAACGGGTGACGACGCCTTCCCGCAAGCGGCATCGGCGACGTCGCACCAATGACCAGGCTCAACACCGCTCTCTGGACCCCTCATCCCGGCGTCGTCAATCGCTTCTCCGGGCAGAACGACGGCCCCTACGCCGAGCTGGTCCTCGGTGATCAAGCCGGCCTGACGCAGTTCGGCGCGCGGTGAAAGGAACAGTCCACTACCCGGACCACGGCGTCGTCCTGCATCACGACGGCAACGAACGCCGCTTCACCAGCGGCGATGGCACGCCGATCGAGCGCGAACAGGCATGATCAAGGCTCTCCACCTGGATTGAACCACCCATGCGCCTGAAGCACATGCAGTTCTACGGCCGATTCGACGCGCGGTGCGACGTCGCGGGTTTCAGCATTGCGCGGATGCTGGCCCTCAAGCCCGGGCATGAGGTGGAGCCGCACGAGCACGAGGACGGGCACTTCATCGTGGTGATGGAGGGGCACTACCGCAGCAGTGCCCGCGGCGTGACCGCGCTGCTGGGGCCGGGCGATGTGCTGTGGAACCCGCCGGGTACCCGGCATGCCGACACCTTCGCGGACTCTGGCAACCGACGATTCCTGGCGCTGAGCGTGAAGGCCGGTCTGGCACAGACGCTCGGCCTGGACGATGGCGGCGCGCGACGGCTGCTGGGTGCGCCTCAGCAGGCCGCGCTGGGTCTGGCGATGCGACCCCTGTCCTCGGACCTGGGGGCGCTGCTGGACGCCGAAGAGGCTTGCCAGCGCCTGTGCCTCCTCACACGCGCCGTGCCTGGGCGGGGCGAAGCCGCCGCACAGGAAAGCCGCGATGCCCGCGAGCCCCTCTGGCTGCGGCGTTGCATGGAGCAGCTGCTGGAGGAATGCGAACAGCCGCTGCGGCTATCCGACCTCGCTGAGGCCGCGGGCGTTCATCCGGTGTCCCTCGCGAGGGCTTTCCGGCGCCACTACGGGATCTCGCCGGGGCAATTGCAGCGTCGCGCCCAGCTGAACCGGGCAGCGCAGTGCCTGAGAGCCGGGCAGTCGATCGCCGAGGTCGCGATGCAACTGGGTTTCGCGGACCAGAGCCATTTCACGCGGCTGTTCCGAGCGGAATACCGCTGCACGCCGGCCGCGTGGCGAGCCGGGTTCAAAACGTTCTAGACGCCGCGCCGCAGCGCCGGGGAACATGGGCGGCATGAACAGCCCCCAACGTTTCCGCTTCATGACCGGCACCCGACTGCGGCGTCAGGTCTTTCCTCTCGCACTCGCAGCGCTCCTGAGCGCATGCGCAGCGCGCCAACCGACGCCCGCGGAGGCTGAGCTTCTCGCACAAGACCGCGCCGCGCTGGAGGCCCTGCCCGGAGCGACCAGCGTGCTGCTGCAGCACCATGGTCGTGCGGTGGTCGAGTTGTACGCCCGTGGCGCGGATCTCCAGACGCTGCACGACACGCGCTCCGTCGGCAAGTCCGTCACCGGTCTTCTGGTGGCAGCGGCCGTGCAGGACGGGCTGCTGCGGCGCGATACGCCCGTCTTCGCCGAGTTCGCGGACATGCAGCCTCTCGCGAACGACGGCCCCGTCAAGCGCGGCATCGTCGTGGAGGACCTGCTCACCATGTCGTCCGCGCTCGACTGCGACGACAGCCAGCCTGACAGTCCCGGCAACGAAGAGAACATGTACCCGCAGCAACGCTGGTTGCGCTGGGCGGCCGACCTGCCCACGCGCACGGTGGCGCGCGACGCGCAAGGTTTCGCGCCCTTCGCGTATTGCACGGCGGGCGCGTTCCTGCTGGGTCAGGTGCTGGAACGTCGCGCGCCGGGCGGTCTGGAAGCCTATGCGCAACGGCGGCTTTTCGCGCCGATCGGCATCGCGACATGGCAATGGTCGCGCTCACCCAGCGGCGAGACGATGACCGGCGGCGGCCTTCGCCTGCGCACCCGCGATTGGAGCGCGCTGGCGCAGTTGCTGCTTCGTCGAGGCACCGGGCCGGACGGCCAAGTGCTGGCGCCCGAGCAGGTCGACGCACTGCTGACCGTGCGGCGCTCGCCGCCGTCCGGCATGGAATACGGCGAACTCCTCTGGCGGCGTGACTACGAGCTGCGATGCGGTCGCGTGAGCGGCTGGTTGATGTCGGGCAACGGCGGCAACCACGTGTTGATCCTGCCGACGCTCGACGCGGTCGCCGTGCTGACGCGCACCCACTACAACCAGCGCGGCATGCATCAGCAGAGCGCTGATTTCCTGACCGCTTTGCTGGAACGGCATTTGTGCGCGGCACCGCCACAACGCTGAGCCGCTGCTGGGTCTTGGCCTCGCCTTGTCAATCGACGCTGGAACGAATGGCAACGCCTCAAAGCCGCTGACGCTCGCGCTTTGGGCGTGATGCGCCTGCGCGGGATCTTGTCCGAAGGCGATCAACGATCGCCATCGCCTCGCGCCCTCGACCTCTCGCGCTCAAGAAACGACCTTCCTCAGATCCTCATCCACCGCGCGCTCCACCACACCGAGCATCCCCAGCCCTTCGCGCAGCGACTCCTTCACCGCATTGGCCACGTGCTTGGCCGGATCGCTCTCTGCGCTGTTGTCGGCGAGCATCGCCAGCATCGACGCGCCGCTCACCAGCAGTGCGCGCAGATTCGCGAGCGCCGAGCCCGTCGTCAGATCCGCGCGCAGGCAGATCGCATCGGAGCCCAGCCGCGGGCCAAAGATCTGCGGCTCGGTCATGCCCCAGCCGTGCTGCAGGCTGATCAGCGTCTGCTGATCGCAGCCCGCCAGAGGATGCCGCAAGCGCAGCGGCTTGTCGGACTCGTCGATGCGTGCTTGTTGGAAACTTGCCATGTCGTACTACCTCGATCAAGGTTGGACGCCACCGGCTCCGACGTTGAAGGCGACATGCCTTCGGATCGACCGGAGAGGTGGGCGAGATGTTCAACCACGGCAGACTCAACGTGAGGCCGTCCTCGCGGATAGGCCCATCTCGCCCATGACCAGATGATCAGGAGCCAGACACCAGTCCTAGAACCGGCGTCGAAGTCTGTGGCGGGTTGAATCACCGGGGTCCATGCTGCGGCCAATCGGGACTTCATTCTTTGATCCATATCAAAGACTTCCGGCCATTCCTCCATTAGAGGGAATGAGGGGGATGGCATCCCCCATGAGGGTCAGGCCTTGCTCGGCGCCGGCCGTTGGATCAACTAAGCCCGGACCCGGAGTCGCGCAAAACTCGCCACCGCTGCCAGCCCCGCGGTCACGCCGCCCAGCGCCAGGGCGACGGTCGGACCGTCGCGCAGGCCGGCCAGATGGAAGCACAAGGCGACCAGCGCGGCGCCGCTGGCCTGTCCGAGCAACCGCACCACCCCGATGACGCCGCTGGCGCCGCCGCTGCGGTGCGGAGGCGCGCTGGACATCAGTGCCGTCAGGTTGGGTGCCTGGAAGAAGCCGAAGCCCGCACCGCACAGCGCCATCCACAGCACCAGCATCGGCAGTGAGGGATGGTGGGACTGCAGCGCCAACCCGCACATGCCGACTGCCAGGACCGCCAGGCCGATGCCGCCCAACAACCCGGGCGCATGCCGGTCCGACATCCGGCCGGCCAGCGGCGCGGTGATCGCGACGACCACTGGCCACGACGTCATGAGGTAGCCGGCGTTGGCGGCGTCGCGGTGCAGGACCTGCTCGAAGTAGAACGGCAACGATACAAAGGCCAGGCCCTGGGTCGCGAAGGCGCAGACCGCGGTCACCGCGGACAGCGCGAACATGGGTCTGCGCAGCAGGTCCACCGGCAGCATGGGCGTGGCGTGGCCGCGCTGGCGATGCAGCAGGAGCGCGCCGGCGGCGATCGTCAGCACGACCGCGGGCAGCACCTGCGTCCAGGCGGCCAACTGCGCCATGGAGCCCAGTGCAAAGATCAGGGCCGCAAAGCTGGTGGCCGTCAGGACGGCGGTGCCCACGTCGAAGCCGTGCGGGCGGGGTGGGCTGCTCGGCAATGTCGGCCAGGCACAGGCGATCGCCAGCAGGCCCAGGGGGACGTTGATGCCGAAAAGCCAGGGCCAACTGGCTGTGGACAGCAACACCGAGGCCACCGTCGGCCCAACCACGAAGCCGATGCTCCCCACCAGCGCATTGAGGCCGACGCCGCGGCCAAGTCTGGTTGGTGGGTAGATCTGCCGGATCAGCGCGATGTTCACGCTCATCATCGCGCCCGCGCCTATGCCCTGGAAGGCGCGCGCGGCGGCGAGCAGCTCGACGCTGGTCGCGGCCATGCACAGCCCCGACGCGACGGTGAACAGCACCAGCCCGCCGAGAAAGACTCGCCGCGGGCCGATGCCATCGCCGAGCGCGGCGAAGGGCAGCATCGTGGCGACGACGGCGAGCTGGTAGGCATTGATGACCCAGATGGCGTCCGCGGCATGCGATTGCAGGTCGGCGGCGATGGTCGGCAGCGCGACGTTGGCAATGGCCGTGTCCAGCGTGGAAAGCATGACGCCCAGCAGGACTGCGAGCAGCGCGCTGCGTGCGCGAGGGTCAAGGCCTTGTATTTCTCGTTGCTGATCGTCGAGTGACATCGCGGACTGCTGCTCAGAAGGTGGGGATGAGGCGTGCCCACGGAGCGTCGGCGTATGCCACCCCGGATGGACCTCGCCCGATCATCGGACAACACCTTGGCGCAAGATTCCGGAGGACGCACGGCGATAGGGTCGGGAGCCACGACGACACCCGAACAGAGGGCGAAGCACGCCGAAGAGCGCACAAAACCAGCGTGCAAGCGCCGCTGCAGGTCAAGCAGTCACGCCGAACTCATGTGCGCACATCACTGCCGCCGTGCAGTGAACAGCGGTTCATAAGCTCGGCAAAATGTTACAATCCGGGTCTACTCAAGACGCATTGGCACCGTATGCTTCCCAGTCAGCCGTGTTCTTGAAAGAGGTCGCAAGGCTCACAACGCCATAGCGGCGACGCGCATCCTTGGGTGCGAACTTGGCGACGATAGCTTCACGGTCCAGTAGCGGGTTGATGACAGAAGTGTCCCGACGGCAACCGCGTTGCGTTCAAGGCCGAACTTCGTCAAGCCATTGAAGAGCTTTTGCACCGACGTCACAAGGATCTGCTCGCTTGTGAGAAACGCCTCAGGCAGATCTGGTTCTGCCTGACACGTTGCAATGCCGAACTGACGAGCCTGCTCACACGTTTGTTCGATGAGGTAGTTGTTCGGGCACAAGTAGACGGCCGGACCTTTTCCTTCGTTCAGGCGGGCCTGCAGCATAAGCAGCCCGACTAGCGTCTTACCTTGGCCAGTGTGCAGCTTGATGATGACGTCGCGCTGACCGCGTCCATTCGCATTCCACTCTCGAAGAATCGCATCCTGAGACGGCCGTAGCGGCCCTTTGTCGCTCGCCCGGTCCAGCCCTTTGTAGAGTTCGATCGGGTCCGATTGAAGCCTCCTCGAAATCTTGATCCAGCCGGGAGTAGAGAATCCAAACCCAT
>CAMPJJ010000167.1 GCA_946886855.1 uncultured Roseateles sp.
GGGATGGGGGGATCGGCGGACGGCCGGTCGTGATGGGACGATCGGTCGGTGTGCGGTGTGTCCTGAAGTGTATACACTTTGGATCTTCAGTTCTCCTTTCACCGATGGCGACTTACCGATGGCGACTATGGGCAAGCTCACGACGCACGTCCTCGACACCATGCACGGCAGCCCGGCCGCCGGCATGGCCGTGCGGCTGTACCGGATCGACTCCGGCGAGCCGCGACTGCTGCAGGCGCTGACGCTGAACGCCGACGGCCGCGCGGACGGGCCGCTGCTGGACGGTGCGGCGCTGCAGGTCGGGCGCTACCGGCTCGTGTTCGCGGTGGCCGAGTATTTCCGCAGCCGGCACGTGACGCTGCCGGAGCCGGCTTTCCTGGACGAGGTGCCGCTGGATTTCGGGATCGCCGACCCCGGCGCGCACTATCACGTGCCGCTGCTGGCGAGCCCCTGGTCGTACTCGACCTACCGCGGCAGCTGAGTCGTCCCATGCGGTCCTGGCAGACCTTGGCCCTGAGACTCGCACGCGAGCCGGCGGTGCTGGTGCGCGTCGACGAGCTGCAGGGCAGCGGGCCGCGGGAGGTGGGCGCCTGGATGGCGGTGACCGCGTCCGATGTCGTGAACACCATCGGCGGCGGGCAGCTCGAATTCGACGCGATCGCGAAAGCGCGTGCCGCGCTCGCGGCGGGACGGGTGATGGAGGCGCGTCAGCGCTTCGCGCTCGGACCCTCGCTGGGGCAGTGCTGCGGCGGCGTCGTGTGGCTGGACTTCGAATGGCTGGACGCGCAGGCGATCGCCGGCTTGGCCGAGCGTCTCGGCGATCAACGCGAGTGGCGCCGCATCGCGCTGTTCGGCGGCGGTCACGTGGGACGGGCGATCGTCGATCTGCTGGCGAGGCTGCCAGCGACGGTGCACTGGATCGACAGCCGCGAGGGCATGTTCCCGGAGCCGTTGCCGGACAACGTCCGTGCCGAGCAGTCCGAGCCCGTGCAGGGCGCGGTGCCGACGCTGGCGGCGGGCTCGCACGTGCTGATCATGAGCTTCAGCCATGCCGAGGACCTCGACATCCTGGCCAGTTGCCTGAAGCGCCAGCGCGAATCGGGCGATCTTCCGTACATCGGCCTGATCGGCAGCAAGAGCAAGTGGGCGACCTTCCGTCACCGGCTGGAGGCGCGAGGCTTCACGGCCGCCGAGCTGGCGCACGTCACCTGTCCGATTGGCATTCCCAACATCCCGGGTAAGCAGCCGGAGATGGTGGCGTTGTCGGTGGTGGCGCAGGCGATGCAGGAACCGACCGAGCTACTTTGAGCAACCCTCTCCCGCAGTGCGGGAGTGGGAGCCATACAGGCGTCTGGCACGAGAGATGACGCGCCCGTCTTGCTCCCTCTCCCGCACTGCGGGAGAGAGCAGGGGTGAGGGTCGGCTATCACATCGAGCGTGCCCAGGACTGTATACACTTCCCACCTCAACGTCGCCGCGGCGCCCCGATTTTTCAGCGCGACGCTTGCCGGTTCACAGCGCCCGCAGTGGTGGTCCGGATCTTGCACGACGTTCGTTGATGGACAGCTACCTGCTTGACTGGGCCAATCTGCTGCTGCGCTGGCTGCACGTGATCGTGGCCATCGCCTGGATCGGCGCCTCGTTCTACTTCGTCTGGCTGGACAACCACCTGGTGAAGCCGCAAGCCGAGGACCTCAAGTCCAAAGGCGTGGACGGCGAACTGTGGGCGGTGCACGGCGGCGGCTTCTACAACCCGCAGAAGTACATGGTCGCGCCGGCCAACCTGCCGCAGCACCTGCACTGGTTCTACTGGGAGAGCTACTGGACGTGGATGAGCGGCTTCGCGCTCTTCGCGCTGCTCTACCTCTTCAACGCCGACACCTACCTGATCGACAAGCGCGTCTTCGACTGGAGCGCGCCCGCGGCCGTGGCCGCCGCGCTTGGTTTCCTCGTGGGCGGCTGGCTGGTCTACGACCAGATCTGCCGGCGTTTCGGTCGCAAGGCCGACGGCTCGATCGGCAACGACGGCGTGGTGCTCGGTCTGATCGCGGTGGCGGTCGTGGGCGCGGCGTGGGGCGCGAGCCAGCTCTTCGCGGGCCGCGCGGCCTTCCTGATCACCGGCGCGATGATCGCCACGATGATGAGCGCGAACGTCTTCTTCTGGATCATCCCGGGCCAGAAGCAGGTCATCGCCGACATGCGGGCGGGGCGGCCGGTGGACCCGGTCCACGGCCAGCGCGGCAAGCAGCGCAGCGTGCACAACACCTACTTCACGCTGCCGGTGCTGATCGCGATGCTGTCCAACCACTACGGCATGCTCTACAGCCATGCGCACAACTGGCTGGTGCTGGTGATGCTGATGCTCACCGGCGCGCTGGTGCGCACCTGGTTCGTGAAGCGCCACAAGGGCGTCGACGCGTGGCCGTTGCTGGTGGCGGTGGTGATGTTGCTGGCGATCCTGATCGCGTGGCTCGCGCCCCAGCCGGCGACGGTGCCCGTCACGATGGCGCCACCGGCCACGACGGCGACCTCGTCGGCCACACGTGGCCCCGGCGCCACGGCGACGCTGAGCGACTCCGCCGAGGTCACCTTCGAACAGGTGAAGACGATCGTGAACGCGCGCTGCCTGGCGTGCCACAACGCGGCGCTCGCGCCCAAGCGCATCCAGTTCCACGAGCCGCAGCTGATCGAGCAGCACGCGGCCGAAATCTACCAGCAGGTCGTGGTGCAGAAGACCATGCCGCTGAACAACGCCACCGGGATCACCGATGAGGAACGGGCGGCGTTGGGGCGGTGGTTCAAGGCGCGGTGAGGGGCAAGCCCCGGCCGGCGTTGCCGCTCATGGCGCCGGCGTGAGGGTGATCGTCCAGTGGCGGAGCTTGCCGAACAGCGCGTCCGCACCCGGCGGCACGTCCTTGGGCGGGCGGGGCGTGTTGCGTGCGCGGCCCGCCAGCGTCTTGCCGTCCGCCGACGCCCGCAAGGTGTAGAAGGTGCCGCTGCCGACCTTCATGCGGACCACGCCATCCCGGGCTTCCCAGGTCCCGGCCGAGGTCACCCGCGGCGAGGTCATCGTCACGACGCCGCCGGGCTGGAAGGCGAACACGGTCTGCTGCGGGGAGATCCAGCGCGTGTTCTCGAACACCTGGCCGACATTCACAGGGCCCGGGGCCGGCTGGAGGTAGTCGCCCTCCATGGGGAAGAACACGCGATCCGCGGGGAAGGCGAGCTGCCCCTTGAGGCCTTCTCGCGTCGATTCGATCATGTTGTTGATGCGCAGCGTGCTCACGGCCGGATCCCGCAGCACGGCCGTCATGCCCGCCTCAGTGAATTCGCCGGCCTTCAGGAAGTCTTTCGTGAAGCCCAGGTAGAGGGCGGCGTTGGGCGCCACCTTGAAGTTCAGGCGATTCGCGGGGCCGCTCGCATGGACCACCAGGCCGCGCGCCTCGCCGCGCTCCGCCAGCGTCTGCAGCAGGCGGCGAAAGAATGCCGCCATCGCCGGGGCGGACACGCCGTCGACGGCGATCGTCTCGGACAGCACCTCCATCGGATAGATCGGGAATCGTGTCGGGCTCAGCTGCACGCAGGTCCACCAGCCTCGCGCCGCGATGGCCACGGCGGGTGCCTGCGCCGGCGCGAACTCGCGGGCGTCGTCGGGGTCGGCGGCGGCAAGCGACGCGGTGATCCAGGTCTGCGCCTCGGTCGGGGAGGCTTGCCCCACGCAGCGCGCGATTCGAGCCGCCGCGTCCGGCGCGGCAAGTGCGAGCAACTCCGGGAATCGGTCGGGAATCTCGACCTGGGCTTGCGCGCTCGTGGCGGCGCCGAAGGCAGCCAGCAGGCCGAAAGTCGACGCGACCGCGCGCGAGCGGCTGAGGAGAGGGGAGAACGTCATGATCGTGTCCACGAGCGAAGCAGAGGATCGCGACTTTAAGGGGTCGGCTGTGGCGCCAATGCCCATCAGGCCCCTCGACCGGGGGTCACCCCGATGGTGTGGCCATTCCTTTGAAATCAAAATCCGGAACGTCGTTTCAAAAGTGGAATGACACGAAGGCCGGAGACGGTGAAGAGGGGATGACTCGATGACAAGGCGCGTGGCCGTGATCGGCGAATGCATGCTGGAGCTCAAGGGCGAGGCCTTCGGCGCGATGACGCTGGGCTACGGCGGCGATACCTTCAACACCGCTGTCTATCTGCGACGTTGCGGCGCGGCCGCCGGGCTGGAGGTGGCGTATGCGACGGCCGTCGGCGAGGACGGTCTCAGCGCCGGCCTGCTGGACCGCTGGCGCGAGCAGGGCATCGATACGCGGCTGGTGCGGCGACTCGCAGGCCGCATGCCGGGGCTCTACATGATCGAGGTCGACGGCCGCGGCGAGCGCAGCTTCCACTACTGGCGCGACACCGCCGCGGCGAAGGCGTACTTCGAGGTCGAGCGCACGCCGCTGGAAATCCACGCGCATGAGTTCGACGCGCTCTATCTCAGCGGCATCACGCTCGCGATCCTGCCAGCCGAGGGGCGTGAGCGCCTCTACGCGCTGATGGCCGCGATGCGCGAGCGCGGCGCGCATGTCGTCTTCGACAACAACTACCGGCCTCGACTGTGGAAGGACCGGCAGGCGGCGCGGGTCGAGTTCGAGCGGGCGTTCTCGCTCGCCACGATTGCGCTGGTGACCGCGGACGATCACCAAGCGCTGATGGACCTGCCTGACCTCGACGCGGCCATCGCGCATGCGAAGGCCTTGGCTGCGCCCGAGGTGCTGATCAAACGCGGCGCTTCCTCAACGCTCGTGCGTGCAGGCGATGGCCAGGGACCTTGGCTGGAAGCGCCGACGCAGTGGGTCGAGCGCGTCGTCGACACGACGGCGGCGGGAGATTCGTTCGCGGGCGGCTATCTGGCGCGTCGGCTGTCGGGGCACGATGCTGTCGACGCGGCGGCGCATGGCAATCGCGTCGCAGCGCGCGTGATCGGATATCCCGGCGCGATCATTCCCGCCGAGGCGATGGCGGATCTGCTCTGAAGGGCGGAAAGCCCGCGCTCAGCGCATCCAGCGCTTGAGCTCCGGCATCACCACGACCAGTTGCTCGGCGACCATCGCCGAGAACACCTGCGCGCCCTTGGCGCCCAGGTGCGTGCGGTCGAAAACGGGATTCGCGGCGCCCGCCCGCTCGGGCGAGGAGGCCGCCTGCGCAGGCGCATCGATCGGCTTCGGCGCCATCGCCAGCGTGTCGGCTTCGGTCTCGCCCATCGCCTGGACCGCCGCGTGGCTGATCGCATTCAAGTCGAGCAGAGGAACCTGATGCTCGGCGCTGACGCGTATCGTCGCGTCGGCCCAGGGGCGCAGGTTGTTCTCGAGCCGCCCCTGCGCATCGAAGCTCCGGCGCGTGAGCGGCGTCAGCATCACCAGCCGCGCGCCGGTCGGCGCGACGTCGGCGATGTAGTTGGCGAGGTTGACGGGGAACTCCGTCTGCAGGTCGGTGGAGCGGCCCGGCTTGCCGGGCTGGTCGTTGTGGCCGAACTGCATCAGCACGACGTCGGTCTGGCCCGCGGGCCGATCGCGCAGCAGCGTCATGACCTGACCCCAGAGACCTTCGGCCCGGAAGCTCTTGGTGCTTCGACCGCCTCTGGCGACATTGAGGCAGGTCACCTCCGGCTTGAAGCGTGCGCAGAGTGCGTCGCCGTAGCCGCTCTTCGTGGCCATCGTCGAATCGCCGACGAGGATCACGCGCAATGACGTCGCCGTGGTCTGAGCCTGCGCGGCGCCGGCCACAAGGACCAGCGCCGCGAGCCATGACTTCTTCATGAGTTCTCCGTGGTGATGCGACCGGAATGGGGCTTGGGGTTCCCGGAGGGAGGCCCCATGCCCCGTGGAGAGTCGGCGCTCATCCTCACGCAGTCAAGCGGGCAGGCTCAGAACTTGTAGCTCGCTCCCAGGAGGTACTCCCGCCCGGTCACGTGATAGACCACCGGGCTGTTCCGGGCCCGGGAGATGAACTGGTCGTTCGCCTCGTTGGTCAGGTTGACGCCTTCCAGCGTGATGGTGAGGTGGTCGTTGACCTTGTAGGAGATCGACGCGTCCACGTTGAGCGTGGCGTTCTTCCCTTCGACGTCGTTGTTGTTCTGCCCCGGCACCCGGGTCAGGAACGACGAGCGCTTGGATGCCGACACCCGCGCGCTGAAGGTGTTGTCGTCGTAGTACAGCGTCGCGTTCCATGACTTGGGCGACATGTTGAGCAGGTCGTCGGTGATGGTCGTGCTGCTGGTCGGCGAGATCAGGTAGGTGATCTTGGACTTCACGTAGGTGTAGTTCAGCACCGTGCCGAAGTTCTTCCCCCAGCTCGGCAGGAAGGTGAACGGTTGCTGATAGTTCAGCTCGATGCCGCGCAGCTTGCCCCCGGGCGTGTTGATGGGGGTCGTGAGCTGGAACACCTCCTCGCCGGTGAAGTTGGACGGCAGCAGCGACATCGGCAGCCCCGTCTGGTTGTACGGCGCGTTGGTGCGCAGGCTCTGGATGTAGGTGTCGATGTTCTTCTGGAACAGGCCCACGCCGATGAAGGCGTTGCGGCCGAAGTACCACTCCAGGCTGCCGTCGAAGGTCTTCGCGCGGAAGGGCTTGAGGTACGGGTTGCCCGTGGTGATCGACAGCGTGCCGGTCGTGCTGATCGTGCCGCCCGGGTTCAGGTTGCCGAGTTGCGGCCGCGCCATCACCTTGGCCGCGGCGAAGCGCGCGATCAGGTCCTTGGTCAGGTTGGCGGAGACGTTCAGCGCCGGCAGCCAGTCCTTGTACTTCTGCCCGATCACGACCTCGGTGCCGCCGCCGGTGGCCAGGTAGCCGGTGGCATCCTGCTCAGTCACCACGTAGCGCACGCCGACGTTGCCCTGCATGCGCAGGCCCAGGAGCCCGCCCTCGAAGTCCGCCTGCACGAAGCCGCCGCGATCCTTCTCCACCACCGCGCGGTTGTTGCCCCGCGCGTTGCCGTTGGTGGTCGACGACAGGGTGTAGTCGCCCGGGCCGCCCGCGGGACCGCTCTTGATGCAGTTGCAGTAGATGTCGTAGGCCGCGGCGATCGCGTTGAGGTCGGGGATGACCCATGAGGTCGGCGTGCCCTGCGGCAGGCTGAGTCCGCGGCCGAAGCCCGTCAGCATCTTGGTCAGCACGCCCGACCCCGCCGCCGGCGAGAAGATCGTGTCGTTCTGGTTGACGCGCCGGAACTCGTAGGTGTCGAAGCTGTATTTCTTGTAGTCGAGGCCGGCCTTCAGCGTCAGCGTGTCCGGCATCACTTCCCACGCCAGGTCCAGATGCCCGATGTCGTTGACGTTGTTGGCGCCCTGCGGCCGGATGCGGATCTCGCTGGTGGTCGTGTTGGTGACCGTCGTCGGCTGCGTGCCGGTGCTGACCTGCGGCACGCCGACGATCTGCAGCGCACCGTTCTGCGCCGTCGGATCGAAGGGGTACTTGATCACCGGCAGCCGGTCGTCGTTGCGGAAGTCCAGCGTGTAGCCGTTGACGTTGAGCGCATCGAGCGTGACCGTGGTCTGCACCGGGTTGCGGAACTTGGAGTCGGCCCGGCCCACCTTGGCGTTGAGCTTGAGGTGGTCGGTGAGGTCCTGCTCCAGCGTCAGGCTGGGTTGACGGAAGGTGGTCGTCAGCTCGTCGTAGCGCGACTCGGCGCGGATGTCGACGCCGTTGAACACGCCGTACTGCAGCGCGCCGTTGGGCGCGTACTGCGCCTCGACGACGCTGGTCTGCGGCTTGCCGCCCTGGCTCGCCGTGCGGCTGAACGAGATGGCTTCGAGGAAGTCCTCCCGCCGCGTCGCGTCCAGCTTCGAATACAGCATGTCGAAGGTCAGCAGCGTGCTGTCCGTCGGCTTGAACTGGATCGAGCCGGTCAGGCCGAGGCGGTCCTGGTCATGCGTGAGCCGGCCGTAGCGCGGCAGGCGCGGATGGAAGTTGTCGGCGCTGCTGGCCGCGTTGTAGGCCGCGGTCGCGCCCGCGGAGGCCGGGAGGCGCGGCACGCCTTGCGCGGCCGGTCCGCAGTTGGCGGCCGTGGTGGTCGGGTTCGCCGGGGTCACGCCTTGCGGCGAGCACCAGCCGCCGGAGGAGGCGCCGTTGTCCCAGCGCACCGTCGAGAAGCCTTCCTCGAAGAGCCGGCGCTTCGAGTACGCGCCCGAGACCAGCACGCCCAGCTTCTTGTCCAGGAACACGTCGCTGAGCAGGAAGGCCGCGCGCGGATCGGTCTCGCGCGCCAGGTCGTTGTAGCGGGCCTTCACCGAGGCCGCGACGACGCGTTTGTTGAAGTCGAAGGGCCGCGCGGCCTGCAGGTCCACCGTGGCGCCGAGCGAGCCCTCGTCCACCTCGGCCGAGCTGCTCTTGCGCACGGTGATGGTGTTGAAGAGTTCGGCCGCGAAGACGTTGAAGTCGAAGCCGCGCGAGCGGTTCGCGCCGCCGGAGCTGTCGGTGCCGCCGGTCGTGGCCAGCGCCTCGATGCCGTTGATGCGCACCCGCGTGAAGTCCGCGCCCAGGCCGCGCACGGTGATGTTGCGGCCCTCGCCGGCGTCGCGGTCGATCACGACGCCCGGGATGCGCTGCAGCGATTCGGCCAGGTTGGTGTCGGGGAACTTGGCGATGTCCTCCGCCTTGATCACGTCGACGATGCCCTTGTCCTGCCGCTTGGCGTTCAGCGCGCTCTCGAGCGAGGCGCGGATGCCGGTGATCACCACCGTGTCGAGGGCCTTGTCGGGGGCGGGGGCGGGCGCGGCGGCCGATGCGGCGG
>CAMPJJ010000168.1 GCA_946886855.1 uncultured Roseateles sp.
GGGTGGGGGTGGGAGCGAGGAGGAGGGCCACGGCCTAAGGATGCTCTTCGCGGTGAAGGCGCCGGTAGGCGCTGAAGTGGCGCAGGGACGCCTGGGTGTCTCCCAGGCGCTCCATCAATACGCCCAGGTTGTAATGCGCGTCGGCGAGGGTGTCGTCCAGCTCAAGCGCACGCCGATAGGCGTCGACCGCCAGCGCAGGACGGCCCGAGTCCTCCAAGGCAGCACCGCGGTTGAAGTGAACGAGCGGGGTCTGGCCGCAGTGCTCCAGGGCCTGGTCGTACAGCGCGACCGCCTCCAGACAGCGTTTGGCCTCGCACAGCATCGCGCCCAGATTGACGTACGCGGCGCTCAGACAGGGGTCGAGGTCGATCGCGCGCCGATAGGCGCTTTCGGCCGCGGCCGCGTCCGAGGCTTCGAGCCGGACCGCCTGCTGGCACCAGTATGCGGCGCCTCGCGCCGCGGGTGGAGCCCGTGGACCGTCCGGCGTCAGCTCGGCGGGCGCTGACTCATCCAGCGCGAGCAGCATCGTGCGTGCCGTGTCCGTCGGCCGCTTCCACCGTGCCAGCGTTGGCTCGCACGCGCACGCTGGCAAGGTGCCTTGGACCGGGAAGGGTCGAGCGCACGTTCTTCAACGACTGGATGATTTTCTTTGGCGGGATGCGGGCATCGCGCAGCCCCTTGGCGGTGCGCAGCACGATGAGGTCTTGCAGGGAGAAGCCTCCTGACGAGTCAGGGTGGACCACTCCGGCGTCCGTCAGTGAGCGGATGAACGCGCGCGGCAGCCCCACCAGCTTGTCGACCTGACGCGCGGAATAGTCGGCGCCCGAAGCCATGTTCACTTGCGCGCTCGCGTTCTGGGCGCCGGCGCTGCAACGGGCTCAGGCGTGGGGGCTGCGCGTTTGGCGGGCTTGCGCACGGCAGGAGCCGCTTCGGCCTTGAGCCTGGTGACGTTGGAGGGCGTTTTGACGGCCTTGTCGGCCCTATCGCCTTTATCGGTCTTATCGGCCTTATCGGCCTTATCGGCCTTGGCGGCAGGCTTCTTGGCGAGGCTTGAGCGCAATGCCTCCATCAGGTCGATGACCTGACCGCCCGCGACGACCTCGTCTTCGGAGTGTGACGACGCCACGATCTGCTTGCCGGCGACCTTCTCATCGATGGCTGCGAGCACACGCGCCTTTTCCTCGTCCTGAAACTCCTCGGGGCGGAAGTCGTCCTCCGCGATCGTTTCCACCAGCTTCAGGGCCAGTTGCAGCTCGCTGCTGGAGACGGGCGCATGCTCGATGTTGAGGTCCACCAGCGAGCGCACCTCCTCGGCGTAGCGCAGCTGCTGGAGGATGAGCCCATCGGCATTGGCTCGCACCTGCACGATGTACTGCTTGGCCTTGAAGGCCCACTTGGCCAGCGCGCAGCGGTCGGAGCGACGCATGGCTTCCGCGAGCAACGCGTAGGGCTTGGCGCCGCGCTTGTCTGGCGCGAGCAGATAGCTCTTGTCGTAAAAAAGGGGATCGATGGAGGCTTGAGGGACGAACGACACGATGTCGATGACGTGGCTGCTGCCTTCCTCGAGATTCTTGAGCTCGTCCTGCGTGAAGAGAACGAAGTGGTCCTTCTCGACCTCGTACCCCTTGACCATGTCCTTGCGATCCACCACTTTCTTGGACCGCTCGTTGACATACTGCTGCTTCAGGCGCGAGCCGTCCTTGTCCAGCAGATTGAAACGGATCTCAGATCCGGATTCGGTCGCCGAGAACAGCCGTACCGGCACGTTGACCAGACCGAAGCTGAGCGTGAGCGATGCAATGGAGCGGGCAGATGTGACCATGGTGCCTCCTGGCATGCGCCCAACAATAATTGCGAGGCCGTGCGGGAAGGAGCAGCCAAGGTGCGGTGGCGTTGTAGGACGTTGCCGCGAGTCGACGTCCACTCGCGGACCGCTGCCGACTGAGGCGTGTGTCGGTAAGAGGTGGTCCACAGGCGGTCGCGCCGCGAGGGCGCTCCCCCGTGAAGGACCACGAGAGGTCTGAGTCCAAGCTTCGCCTGCTCATCGCGATGGCACGTGACTTCAGCGCGTCTTCCAAGCGCTCTCACGAAAGCCCGACTTACCTGGACACCCTCAGGCCAGCGAACAAGCCAGCGAGCAAAACAACGAGCGAACCAGCGAGCAAACCAACGAGTGAACGGTCGCGCATGGGATCCTCGTGCACCCGCTGCGTGACATCCAGGCTCTTCGACCATGGAGTGCCGCGGCTGACTGCAACCATCGCGATCTTCCTTCCGGGTTGCTTCGTCATGGGCGTACTTCCGCCCAAAAGAACGGGTGCGCCGCTGCGCTTAGGAGGGCGGTTTGCCAACACCTCCTTACATTTCAAGGAGAGCGAGATGAACCCCTGGCAAGCGAAGCCCACGGAACGCAGGACGGATAACGCGCGTCGCGAAGCCTTCGAGCAGCGAGATCGGAGCAAGCGTGTGTGCGATGCGCCGCGTGAGTCAAAGGCAATTCAGAAGCTCGCGCCGACGGTTCCCGCTTCGCGATTGTTCTGACAACGCCATAGCGAGAATTCGCCACGAGCTCGGCCGCACGGCGGCGCACCGTACTTCGCCACAGGCGAGGCCGAACGGCTTGCGGAGGCGGAGCTGCACGCGCAGACCGGCTTCAAAGTGCGAGTGACGCGCTGATTGGCCGCCGGGGCGCCACCCTAGAATGCTGCCAGGAGGTGATCCATGCCAAGCATGTCAGGCGCGGAGCGAGACGTCATCCGGCGATTTGCGGCTGGTGAAAAGGCGTTGCGAGAGCGCGCGGTGGCGATCTTTCGCCAACACGAAACATCCCAGCCCAATCTGCCCGAAATCGGCTTCATGGCCGAAGCGACCTCACTGGCACCCGATCATCTGCTCCAAGCGCACTATCGCCGGCTGTTGTCGGCTGCGGGGGAGACTGAGTCAGCTGCCTGAGGTTGAGATTCTGCGAAGGGGTTCGCGCGTTGGCTATCGCTGCGCCGGGCGAGGTGACTTGGCGTGACGGCCTGGCATCACGACCGTCGTATCCCGCCATGCCCCAGCCGGCGAAGTCGTGGATTCGAGCGCAACGCTTCGCGCGGACGCCATGCGTTTGCGCACTCCGCGCACTCCGCGCACTTCGCACACTTCGAGCACTTCTCACACGGCGAGATACTCCGCGCATGGCAGGTGACAACGAAGCTCGGGGATTGCCCGTAGCGCCGCAAGACGAGGTCCAGGATCGAGATCCCCGTCCTGAACCACATTCCAATCCCCATCCCCATCCCCATCTGGATCACGATCCCGAGGCCAGCTCGCATGCCGAGCCTGACTTCCTATCCGCCGTACGGGAGGACCTGACCGACTGGCGTCAATGGCTGGCCCGCATCGTTGTTCTGGCGTTTGCCGTGGCCGCGGGCTTGGCTGTCGTGCTGTTCACGTGGGTCAGCGATCAGGCCATCGAAGGCTTCGCGACGCTGCGCGCGTGGTCGCCGTGGGCGCCGCTGGTGTGGACGCCCGTCTGCACCGCTGGGCTGGTGTGGCTCACGCGGCGTTTCGCACCCGGTGCGGCAGGCTCTGGCATTCCTCAGGTCATGGCGGCCTTGTCACCCAAGGTCGGCGCTGAGCAACAAGGTCTTTTTGTCTCGCTCAAGCTCAGTCTCGCAAAGCTGCTGCTGGTGTCGGGCGGACTGCTGGGGGGGCTGGCCATCGGCCGCGAGGGGCCGTCGGTGCAGATCGCGGCGGGTGTCATGCAGCACGCCCAGCGCTGGCTCCCTCGGCGCTCACCGATGAATCACGACGGGCTGCTGGTGGCAGGCGGGGCCGCGGGCATCGCCGCTGCATTCAACGCGCCGCTCGCGGGCGTCATGTTCGCCATCGAAGAACTCACTCGCAAGATCGAACAGCGCAGCAGCGGCCTCATCATCGCCGCCATCGTCCTGGCGGGTCTGATGGCCGTCTCGGTCTTCGGCAATGCCAGCTACTTCGGCCGCTTGCGCGTCGAGCACCTCACCTGGGCGCACCTGCTGCCGGGCTTGCTCACCGCTCTCGGCTGCGGCCTGGCCGGAGGCGTCTTCTCCCGGCTCCTGCAGCGCAGCCTGCTCGGCGGCAACGATCGCTTCAGTCATTGGCGCGCGCGGTTTCCGGTGAGATTCGCCTTTGGCTGCGGTTTGGCCATCGCCGTTCTGGGCCTGGTCAGCCATGGCGCGACGGATGGCAGCGGCTACGACTACACCAAGAGACTGGTCGAGGGGCATCTGGATCTGCCGGTGCTCTACGTCACGCTGCGCATCGTCGCCACGTGGCTGGCCGTCTGGTCGGGCGCACCGGGCGGCATCTTCGCGCCCTCGCTGGCCATCGGCGCGGGCATCGGCAGCGACATCGCCCAACTGACCCACACCACCGAGGGCGCGGCCGTCATGATCGCCATCGGCATGACAGCGTTCCTCGCGGCGGTGACGCAGGCGCCTGTGACGTCGTTCATCATCGTCATGGAGATGGTGGACGGCCACTCGATGGTCTTGAGCCTCATGGCCGCCGCGCTACTGGCGAGCCTGGTGTCCCGATGGATCAGCGTGCCGATCTACCACCGGCTTGCCCAGGCGCAGTTAGCCAGGCTGGCGCGGCTGCCGGGAGGTTCCGCGCAGGAGCCGGCCCGATCTGCGTAGTCGCCCAGATCGCACCTAGAGCAGCAGGAAGGCCGCCACGGCGACAGCGGTAGGGGCCAGCGCACCCAGGAGCAATCCGCCCGCGCCGACCGTTTCATCGGCAAAGCCGTTCTTCAGCAGCGCCATGCCGGCCGGATTGGGCGCATTGGCGATCACGGTCAGGCCGCCGCCTGCTACCGCGCCGGCCACCAGCATGTATTTGGCCTGTTCGCTCAAGCTCGGGATCAGTGAGCCGAGGTAGGTGAGTGCGGCGTTGTCGGTGATGGCCGTCAGGCCGAGCGCGCCGAAGAACAAAGCCAGCGGCTGCAGGCCCGACACGAGTGGCTGCAGCCACCAGCGCTGCAATCCCCCCAGGACCACGAGCCCCGCAAGGAAGAACGCCACCAGCAAGGCCTCGCGAATCAGCAGCGGCGCCTGGTAGCGATCGTAGGCTTGGGCCACCCCGAGGAAGAGCAAGAAGAGCCCAAGGAAGACAACGGGGTGATGGGCCATCATCACGATGCCGGCGAGCAAGGCCAGGTGCAGCGCGATCACGGGCCAGGGCACGGCGGCGTTACCGGGACTATCCGCCGATGCCGGTACGTGATCCCGCAGATGCTTTCGCAGCACGAACGACGCTGCCGTGGCGTTTGCAAGCACCGCCAACGCCGCTTTCCAGCCGAATGCGCTGGCCATGAACGCGCTGCTCCAGCCCCATTCACTGGCCACCATGAGGACTGGCGGCGCGGCAAAGGAGGTGAGGGTGCCGCCGATGGAGACATTGACGAACAGCACGCCGAGCGCGAAGTACTTCGGCCGCTCCGGGATGTCGGATCGGAACGCGAGCGGGGCGAGCAACAGTGCGGCGAGGGTCATAGCCGCGGGCTCCGTGATCAGGGAGCCCATCAGCGGAACGGCGGCAAGACCGAGCCAGGTCATGGCCAGCGCCCGTGGCGCTGGCAGAACGCGCGTGAGGAGCTCCACCGCGCCCAGGACGGCGCTGAGCACCGGGCGAGAGCCTGCCACGACCATGACGACGAACACGAAGAGCGGTTCGGCGAAATTGCGCGACTCAGCGTAAGCGACCGCGTCGGCGCCACCGAAGACAGCAGCCAGGGTGGCGATGAGAGCGAGTGCCCAGAAGCCGAACACCACTTCCACTTCGCCAAGGAGATGGAAGAGGCCCGCGTGCCGGGGAAACCGTCGAGACAGTCGCTCGAACTGCTTGGCGGCGAAGGTGTGGAGTAGCGCGGCGGCGAAAAAGCCGGCCGCGATCAGGTCGATCGCCTGAGGGTGCATGGTGGATGGCGCAGAGGAGTGCCGCGAGGCGGCCCGACCTTCGCATGAACCTGCGAGCGCCCCATCGCGTCGCACCCAAGGTGAAGTCTAACCGCAGCGGTGTTCTCTCCGCGCTCCGCCACTTGATGCTCGATGAAGATCGGCGATGGCTGGCGCCGCTCGCAGCGGCGTCTCATCGGCGCGGCTCGACGACGGTGTGGCTAACAAAGATGCCTCATCGGCCGTCACGTCTCCCGCGCGGGGACGCCCGACAACGGCGATCATCCGCAGGCGCGGACCGACTCGATGCCCGGCAAGCGCGACCAGGCTGGCATCGAGGCGACGAGGGTTCCAGTTGTCGCGAGCACGACTGATCCGGCGGATACCATGCGCGCATGAATCACTCCTTCCGAGAACTCGATGACCAACGTTGATGTGTCCAAACTGTCCTACGCTCAACTGCTGGAGCTGAGCAGGGAGCTGGAGCACAAGATCACCGAAAAGCGCGACGAGGAGTTGAAGGTGCTCGTCGATGGCATCGCGAAGAAGCTGGAAGCGGCAGGGTTCTCAGTCGACGAGGCTCTGGTGGCCTTGCAACCGTACGCGACGGGCGCGAAGCGAAAGACCAACCAGGCCGGGGCCACCGCGCCCGTGCTCTACCGGGATCCGTCCAACCCAGGGAACACCTGGTCCGGCCGCGGCCGCGCCGCCCGATGGCTCAGCGACTACGAGGCGGCCGGACGCAAGCGCGAAGAGTTCAAGGTCTGATCCTCTGGTGGCGAAGCGTGCCGCGTAGGAGAGTCACATGGCTGTATGGCAGTTCGATCTCGATTTTGAGCATGCTGAAGACGGGCGAACACTCTCTGCGGCATCGACTGAACGCTTGATGGGGCTGCTGTCGCAGAGCGTCGGGCCGAGCCAGACCATGATGCGGGAGTGGCGCTACTTCGGCGACAGATACGGCAACCGGGTGGATGTCGTCATGGAGCCCGACGGGTCGTCGCAGGTGCAGGCACGCCTCGACGCTCGTGCAGATGAGACTGACGGGTTCATTCGCAAGGTCTGCGCCGGCGCTGCCGCCACCGGGTGCGTGCTGGTCTGCGAAGAGCTCGGCATCACGCTCGATCCTGAACCCAACGATATCCGGACGTCGCTTCAGCGATCGGCCGCATGGCGTTATGCCTTGGACCCCGGCTCCTTTCGCCCGTGAGGCGCGCGCGCCGTCGCTCCGCGCGGCCCCCAGCTCGGTCTGGTCCGATCGAAGTGCGGCGGCGGCAGCAACGGCAATAGCCCGTGGAGCCAGTGCAGCCCGTGCAGCCCGTGCGGCCCGTGCGGCCCGTGCGGCCCGTGCGGCCCGTGCAGCGTGCGGGCCGCCGAAGCGGCCGGTACCAAGCAGCTAAAACGTGCGTCGCAGCAAGGCCTGCAACCGTAGGGCATCGTCCGCAGCCGCTCCGGACGCCGTGTTGTCGAAGATGCACCAGACATCGGTGCCAGCCGGCCATCGGGCCATCTCTGAGGTTCGCGCAAGGAGCCACTCGTCGTCATAAGCGGACCAATTCATGCGCGGTGAGCCGTGCCAGCGGTAGTAAACCGTGGCGCCACGCCCGTCTCCCGCCTCGCCGAGCCACCCGCCCGGCACGTCAGCGCCGACGGGACGCGCGGGATCTGCCGCGACGCGTCCGACTTGCTCCTCGCGCAACAGCCGCTGCGCAGCCTTGGTGAACCAGCTCGGATGCCTGGGCTCGCACATCACCGCGCCGTTGAAGGCGGCGTGAAGAGCACGGAAGAAGGTCCGCGCCGTCCTCGTTTCCAGGTCCAGGGACGGAGGCAACTGGACGAGCAGCACGGCGAGCCGCTCGCCCAGCCCCGCGAGCGACGCGATGAATGCGTTGACATCTGCCCGCGAGACCTTGAGGCGCGATTCGTGCGTCATCGCCTTCGGCAGCTTTGCTGAAAAGCGAAAGTTACTCGGCGTCTCGTCGGCCCAGCGGCTGAAAGTGGACTCGCGGTGAGTGCGGCTGAAGGTGGTGTTGATCTCGGTACACCCGAGGACGCGCGCGTATCGATTCAGCTGGCTCCCCTGGCCGGGGAAGCTGCCGGCCGCGTCCCTGGGGATGCTCCAGCCGGCGGTGCCAATGCGAGGGGTGACGGACATGCCGTGGGCTCCGTGTGATTGCTTGCGGAAGCTCGGCAAGCGACAAGCCGTGCGGGCCGTTGCGTCGCTTTTGGCCGTTGGCGGGCCGATTGCCGTGCGTGGACATGAACAACATGAACGGCATGCTCGACGCGCTTCAATGGCCCGCCATGGCCGTCACCCTCATTGCCGCCTGGCTGGTGGGCGGACAGAGCGCGCGGCGAAGAACCTGGGGCTTCTGTGTTGTTTTCCACGTCGAAGTGACCCACCCCTAGGGGTAATTTCCATCTAAATCT
>CAMPJJ010000169.1 GCA_946886855.1 uncultured Roseateles sp.
GACTGACGTTGACTGCCGGTGAGCGGGCATGCGGAGGCTGCCGCTCGGTAAAAGGTGCCGAAAGCCTTGCGGGGCGGACGGGCCGCGGCGTGGTCCGAGGGGGGCGGGTCGGGCGAAGCGGTGGCCGGGCGGCGTCTGTAGGTGCGCCGCGGGACGATGGGTCCATCGCCCGGCAGGCCCCGTGCCTACAGGGATTGCGGCTTTCGGGCAGGCACGCCGAATGGCGCGCGCTCCGCGATATGAAAACGCCGCGGCGAGGTGGCATGGTCCTTGCGCTGATGGCTCCATCAGGCCGGTTCGCCGGCACTGCCTACAACCCGTTCCCGTCCTCGCCGATGGGGACCCTCCGGAATCCGGTTGCAGGCAGCCTCACCCTTTACCGGACAGGAGTCTCACAAGTGGGAGCAATGGAACTCAGGCACGAGCATCGGCAGACACAGACGCTGTCGCCTCGGCTCCAGCACGCCGTGCGGCTGCTGCAGATGTCCTCGCTGGACTTCACCACCATGGTCACCGACATGCTGGGGCGCAACCCCTTCCTGGAAGTGACCGAGTCGTCGGACGATTCGTCGCCGCTGGAATCGGAGATGCCGGTCGCACCGTCGCCGGTGATGTCGGACGCGCCGGAACCCTTCCCGGACGACCGCGAGATCTGGCGTGCGGAGAGCTCCGGCTCGATGCGCCGCGCGGAGGACGGCGAACTGAGCGCGCTGGAGATGACCGCCGCGCAGACCTGCCTGCGCGAACACCTGCGCAGCCAGCTGAACGTGCTGCGGCTGTCGCCGCGCGACCTGGTGCTGGCGACGATCGTGGCCGAGTCGGTCGACGACGACGGCTACCTGCGCAGCTCGCTGGAGGAGCTGGCGGTGGTCGCGCAGATGCAGCCGCCGGTGGGCATCGACGAGATGCAGATCGCGCTCAAGCGCGTGCAGGCGCTGGATCCGCTGGGCGTGGGCGCGCGCAGCGTGGCCGAATGCCTGCTGCTGCAGCTGCCCAAGATCGAGGACACGCGCAGCCGCCTGCTGGCCGAGCGCATCATCTCGCAGCACTTGAACCTGCTGGCCTCGCGCGACATCCCGTCGCTGGCGCAGCTGCTGGACGTGAGCGTGGCGGAAGCCGAGGCCGTGTGCCTGAAGCTGCGCCGCTTCGACCCGCGGCCGGGCTGGCGCTACGAGACGACGCAGGCCGCCTACATCGTGCCGGACGTGCTGACGACCAAGGTGCGCGGCCAATGGCGCGTGCAGCTGAATCCGGCGGTGATCCCGAAGGTGCGGATGAACCAGGTGTACGCGGAACTGTTCCAGCGCCACCGCCAGCAAGGTCATGCGGAAATGGCCAACCACCTGCAGGAGGCCCGCTGGACGATGCGCAACATCGAGCAGCGCTTCTCGACCATCCTGGACGTGGCCAACGCGATCGTGAAGCGGCAGCGCCACTTCCTCGAGTTCGGCGCGATGGCGATGAAGCCGCTGGGCCTGAAGGAGATCGCCGACGAGGTCGGCATCCATGAATCGACGGTCTCGCGCGTGACCAACAACAAGTACCTCGCGACGCCGAGCGGCGTGTACGAACTGAAGTACTTCTTCTCGCGCGCGATCGTGAGCAGCAACGGCAGCGCGTGCTCGGGCACCGCGATCCGCGGACTGATCAAGGACATCATCGAGGCCGAGCGCGCGGAGAACCCGCTGTCCGACGCCGAGATCACCCGTCAGCTCGCCCGCCAGGGCCTGGTGGTGGCTCGCCGCACGGTGACCAAGTACCGCCAGATGCTGCGCATCGACGCCGTCGAACGGCGCAGACAGCACAGCTGACGACCCGTTTTCCCGAGGCGCGATGGAGACAAGGACGAGGCCCCAAGAGGCCTCGTTTTCATTGGCGGGTTCAGTGGCGGCTTCAGTGGCGCCGGCGCAGGGCAGGGGCGCCGCGCCGCCGGCGGGGATCAGTGGTCGGACGAGCGCTTCATCGGGCTGGAGGACTTGGTGTCGTCCTTGACCATCCGGCCGCGCTGTTCGGCGTCCAGTCCCGGTGTCGATCGCAGGTCGGTGTCGACCTGGCCCTGCTTGAGGTCCTCATGGGCCTGGCCGATGACCTCGCGCTGATTCTCACCGGCCGCGCCGGAGCCCATGCCGCCGGTCGAGTCGCCGCCGATGCTCTGATCGCGCTCGTGCGGCAGCTGCGCGTCGTCGTCGTGGGTGGGCGCTGCGTCGGGCTCGACCTGTCCCGGCGCGACGGGCGACTTGTCGAGCACGGGCCGCGAGCCCGGCGTTTGTGCGGGGCGATCGGTCTTGGGGGCGGGGGTGCTGGCCATGGCGAGTTCCTGATTCATTGAGATCCCCGGTTGAGGCAATCGGCCCACCCGCGCCGACCGGCGAACCGGCCGGCCGACATCACCGCACCAAACGTCGCGCGGCGCCACTGACATCCTCCTTGTTCACCTGACATCCCGCCATGCTGACCCTGCCCGCCTCCTTGATCACGCCGTCGAACAGCCCACTGGATGACCTGTTCGCCGCGAAGGAAGACCACGGTCCCGGACACCGCGAAGGTCCGGAGGACGACGCCTTCGAGGCCTGCCAGAACGGCAGGCTGCCGCCCGGCGGTCTGGCCCACCTCGTCCGCGAGGGCGCGGCGCGGCACGAGAGCCGGGCCGCTCTGAGTGACGGCCTGGAAGAGGTGCTGTCCCATTTCACCAGGCAGAAGCAGCACCGGGCCGGCATGGCGGCGCACCTCTGCCTTCGCGCCAGTGAGCTGGGTCCGGAGCTTCGACAGGATCCGTGGCGGGACGCGAGCCACGCCCGGCCGCTGCTGAAGGCGGCCGCCACCTTGTCGCGGTGTCTCGACGCGCAGGCCCCGTGGCGGCTGATCCAACTCCAGTTGCAGGAAGACAGCCCGCAATACCGGCACGAGGCGCTTCGCCGACGCCTCGCGCGCATCGATGAGATGTCGACCACCATCGATCGCGAGCTGGCCGATCCCGGCATCGACCCCGCCCATCCGGGACCGCTGAGCTCGCAGGTGCTGGAGGCGTTGACCCACCGGACGGAGGCGGTGGCGGAGCGGATGGGGGCGCTCCTCGCCGCAGCGAGCAACCTGTTGTCGCTGGCGGACCTGCGCGGTCCGCGCGCCGCGCCGCTGCTGACTGCGCTGTCGGACTACGAAGACATCGTTGCCAAGGCGAGCGAGCGCGCGAGGCGCGACGGGCACTCCGATGCGATCGCCATGCGGATCGCCCGATACGATGGCCTGGGGGCCGAAGTCCTGCGATTGCCCCACCAGATGTCGGTCGTGCGCGACGCACTGCTGGGCAGGGGCTGGCGGGGGTGACGCGCAGCGCGCCGGAACGGCGCTTGCCCGCCCGGCGCCATGCAGACCTGGAAATCCCGTTTCGCGATCCTCGATACCGACCTCATGCTCTGGGGTCAGTTGTTGCTCGGCGCCTTGGTGATCATCGCCGGCGCGCTGCTCCTGCATGCGATCCTGCGGCCGATCGCCGTGCGCCTCACGCGTTTCTCACCGCTGCTGAGTTCGGTGGTGAAGCGCTGCGACAACCCGGCCCGGTGGGCCTTGCCGACGATCGGGCTGCTGATCGCCGCGCAGGGCGTGCCGGACACGATGCCGGGCATCAACGGCGTGCAGCATCTGCTGGGCGTGTTGTGCATCGTCGCGCTGGCCGCCGTCGCGGCCGGCGCGATCACGGGCGTGGCGCACGGTGTGGCGCTGATGAATCCTGCGGACGTCGAGGACAACCTCGCCGCGCGCCGCATCCAGACGCAGACCAAGGTGCTGGCCCGCGTCGCCAAGGGGGCGGTGATGCTGACCGCGCTGGCCTTCATCCTGATGACTTTCCCGCGCGCCAAGCAGGTCGGCGCCAGCCTGCTGGCCTCGGCGGGCATCGCCGGACTGGTCTTCGGCCTGGCGGCGAAGTCCGTGTTCGGCAACCTGCTCGCCGGTCTGCAGATCGCCATGGCGCAACCGATCCGGCTCGACGACGTGCTCATCATCCAGGGCGAATGGGGCCGGGTGGAGGAAATCACCTCGACCTACGTGGTGCTCAAGATCTGGGACGAACGCCGGCTGGTGATCCCGCTTCAATGGTTCATCGAGAACCCGTTCCAGAACTGGACGCGCACCAGCTCCAGCATCCTCGGCACGGTGATGCTGTGGGTCGACTTCACGCTGCCGGTCAATGAGCTGCGCGAGAAGGCCACCATCATGTGCAAGGGCTCGGCGCATTGGGACGGGCGGGTCTGCGGCGTCCAGGTCGTGGAAACCACCGAACGCACCATGCAGATCCGCGTGCTCGTCAGCGCGAAAGACTCGGGCAAGGCCTTCGACCTGCGCTGCGAGTTGCGCGAAGGTCTGATCGCCTGGCTGCAGAAGACGCACCCGCAGTCGCTGCCGCGGGTGAGGGCGCTGGTGGAAGACATCCCCGCACCCGCAGCACCGGTGCTCAAACCGTCCCTGCCACCTTCGCCCGCCCCCTGAAGGACCACTCAGGACCCCGGTCGGCCCTCTCCCGGTTCACCGAGGTGGTCCAGCATCAGGCGGAGGACGACGTCGATCTCCGCTTGCTCGTTGAGGTAGTACCTCGCGTGACTGTGGTCGAGGCGAGGACCCACGCGCACAGTCACCCAGTCGGCACCGGCACGCTGGAACGCCGGCTCGTCGTTGGTGTCGTCGCCGACATAGAAACCGGCATCGGCACCATAGCGCGCCGTGAGTCGCGTCATCGCGTCACCCTTGTCCGGCGCGCCCTCGACCAGGACGTTGACCACACGCTTGCCCGGCTCGGTGATGACACCCGGCGGCAGGTCGGCTATGAGCTCGGCGATCGCTTCGCGTGCAGACACAGGATTGGGCGCCATCCGGTAATGGATCGCGATCGAGGCCCCCTTGTCCTCGATGGTCGCGCCGGCCCGGTTGAGCGCCGGCTCCATGCGCAGCATCCGGTCCCGGAAGGCGCCCAGCGTCGTCACCACGTGCGGGTCGGGACCGTCGAACTCGTCCTCCGCGCCGTGGTTGCCGACGATGTGCGTAGGCTTGAAGCCCAACCGGTGCCGCACGTCCAGCACCTGACGGCCGCTGACGACCGCCACAGGCAGTCGCGTGGCCAGCTGCGCCAGCAGCCTGGCCGTGGGCTCGGGAAGCCGCGCCTCGTCGGGATGCATGACGATGGGCGCGAGCGTGCCGTCGAAGTCGAAGCCCAGCAGGGGGCGGCGTGTCATGAGGCGGGCGACCGCGGCGCGGCCCTCCGCGTCGAGCAGATATCGCACCGGCATCATGGCGTCAGTGCCTCCTCGCCGGATTCCCGGGAACGCCGCTGCACGCGCCGCGTGATACGTTCGCGCAGCCGCCATTGACCCGCATCGGTGAGCATGCGGCCGGCCCAGCGGTAGACGTTGAATTCCCGCACCGTCATGCGCAGGCTGGCCATGCGCTCGCGCTGCTCCTGCAGCGGCATCAGCGCCGCGCGGTGCAGGGCGTCGGTGGTCTCTTCCACGTGGTAGGGGTTGATGACCAGCGCCTCCTGCAGCTCGCGCGCCGCGCCGGCGAAGCGGCTGAGGATCAGCACGCCCTGCTCGTCGTCGCGCGCGGCGATGAACTCCTTGGACACCAGGTTCATGCCGTCATGCAGGCTGGTCACGACGCACATGTGCGCAGCCCGGTAGAGCGTCATCAGCGCCGCATGGTCGTGGTGCTCGGCCAGGAGCACGACCGGCTTGTAGCCGGCGCCACCGAAGCGCAGGTTGATGCGTTCGGTGACGCGATGGATGCGGTCCTGGAATTCGCGGTATTCCTCCAGCGCGTTGCGCGTCGGCGCCGCCACCTGCACGAGCACGAAGCGCCCCTGCCACTGCGGATGCTTCTCCAGCAGGCGTTCCACCGCGTGCAGCCGCTCCAGGATGCCCTTGGTGTAGTCGAAGCGGTCCACGCCCACCGCCATCACCGTGTCCGGCGCGAGCTTCAGCCGCTCGAACACGTCGGCGCGCGCGTCCGCCGGGGACTTCCAGCCGGCACGCTCCTCGTCCGTCGGCCACGCGATCGAGATCGGATAGCTCTGCACCAGGGTCGGCTCGTCCTGGTAGCTGATGGTCGAGTGCTCGTGCTCGATGCGCGCCTCGAGGTAACGGTCCACCGTCTCGGTGAAGTTCTTGCAATGGAAACGCGTGTGGAAGCCCAGGATGGTGCTGCCGAGCATGCCTTGCAGCAGCTCGCGACGCCACGGGCAGATGCCGAAGGACTCCGGGTTGGGCCAGGGGATGTGCCAGAAGGTGATGATGGTCGCCTTGGGCAGCTTGGCACGGACCATGGCCGGCAGCAACGCGAAGTGGTAGTCCTGCACCAGCACCACCGGATCGTCGCCGCGGGCTTCGGCGACGACCGCGTCGGCGAAGCGCTGGTTCACGGCCTTGTACTGCGCCCAGTCCGACTCGCGGAACACCGGCCGCACATGCGCCACGTGGCACAGCGGCCAGAGGCCCTCGTTGGCGAAGCCCTGGTAGTAGCCGCGCTCTTCCTCTTCGCTCAGCCAGACGCGGCGCAGCAGGTAGTCCTGCGTGTCCGGCGGCACGGCGACACGGTCGTGCGCGTCGACGACGTCGCGGTCCGCGCTGCCGCTGCCGTGCGCGATCCAGGTGCCGGAGCAGGCGCGCATCACGGGTTCGACCGCGGTGACCAGCCCGCTGGCGGGCCGGCTGACCGTGATGCCGTCGGGGCCGCGCTCGTGGATGTAGGGTTCGCGGTTGGACACGACGATCACCTGATCGCCGCGCAGCTGCGTGCGCAGCAGGCCGCGCAGCCGCTCAGGGTCCCAGGGGGTGAGCGGGCCGTGCTCGCGGTAGAGGTTGTCCTCGAGCTCGCGGATGTGCTGGCGGATTTCCACCTCCAGCGGCTGCAGCTCGGGCGGCGCGCTCTCCGGTCCGCCGCGCAGGCCGCCGGTGTTGAGCAGCGGCCGCACCAGGCCCTCGCCGCGCAGGATGGCGCGCATGCCGGAGACCCAGCCGCGCCAGCTCAGCTGCGCCACGATCATGGTGATGCCGGCGATCGCCAGGCCCAGCACCGTGATGAAGATGATCATGTAGCGCCGCGTGTCCAGGCTGCGGCGGTCGGGCAGGCTGAGGTCGTGCAGCAGCACCAGCCGTTCGGCGTCGGGCTGCTGCGGATTGACCGGGAACACGCCGATGTGGACCGCCCCGCTGGTCAGCTCCAGCCGCGGGTCCTTCAGCGCGGCACTGGCTTCAGCCTCCTTGCAGCTGAGCGAGCCCGGGAAGCCCTTGGTGCTCATGACCTGGGTGCCGTCGGGCGCGCACAGCGCGATGCCCACGAGGCGCTCGTCGAGCACGCCGCGTTCGAGCAGGTTGCGCAGGCGCTCGCGCTGGGCGCTCGGGTCGATGTCGCTGATCGCCACGGAAAGCGTCTTGGCGACCATCGCGCCGCGCAGGCTCAGGTCGCGCGAGAACCAGCGCAGCGTCATCCGGTCGAGCAGCGGCAGCGCCAGCAGCGCCGCCAAGGTCAGGGTGATCAGCAGCGGGACGAGGAAGCGGATCTGGAGGTGCAGCGACTTCATGCCTCGTCCTCGTCGTCTTCCTCGTCCTCGTCGATGTCGTCCGGCGGGCGCTTCAGCGCATGCATGCCGCCCAGCGCCAGCCCGGCCGCGAAAGCGCCGTAGACGAGCAGCAGGCTGGCCACGGACGGCCGACGCGTGCCCGAGGCCGTGGCGCGCTTGTCGGCGCCGGGCGTCAGCACGCTGGGCGTGACGACGCGGTCGATGCCGACGGCCACCGCCGTGAGCAGCAGCGCGTCGGTGACGGCGTTGCCGCGCGTGGGCCGGGGGCGCAGCGCGCGCAGCCGGTCATAGAGCGCGCCCCACACCATGGCGGTGGCCGCGTGCAGCGCGATGTCGGCGGCGGAGTTCTTGAGCGGCGGACGACCGACGCGGTATTCGGAACGACCGACCAGATGGGCTTGGTCGGACCGGCTGCCGCGCAACAGCGCCAAGCCGGAAAACAGGCTGGCCAACACGCCGTGGGCGCATGCCCGGCGCAGCGCCGGGAGCAGCAATGCATTCAAAGGCGACTCCTGTGACTGAGGAAACAAGCCCCCACAGATGGCAATCGCCGTGCCGTCCGAAGCCGGCGGGACGCGACAGGCGCCCGCAGGGCGCAGATCCTGCTACCCAGGGGTCAGTTCACCGCGGCCGGAGGGGGCATGTAGGGCGGTTCGCGCACCGGCACCGGGTTCTCGCCGGGAATCGGCGGGTCGATGACGCCGGGCGGGTTGTCGCCGGGCTCCGGCGTGGGGCCGTGCGGCGGCGGCGGCGCTTCCTC
>CAMPJJ010000170.1 GCA_946886855.1 uncultured Roseateles sp.
GGGGGACTACCGCGCGGGCAGGGGCAGCACCCGGCCCTGCGCCTGCTTCGGCGCGGGGATATGCAGGATGGCCGACAGCGTCGGCGCGAAGTCGACGATCTCGACGCGCTGCTCGATCCGGCCCTGGCCGACCCATGCCGGTCCCCAGGTCAGCAGCGGCACGTGGGTGTCGTCCTCATAGGGGCTGCCGTGGGTGGTGCCCGTCACGCGGGACCCGAACATCCAGCCCGCCTTCGGCACCACCTGCAAGGGCGCGGCGATGCCCGGATACCAGGAGCGGCGGAACTGCTCGAGGTAGGGCGTCGTGGTGTCCGTCCCCGCCAGCTGCGCGCGGGTGAAGGCGGCCTGGACGCCGTCGATCTGCTCGACCGATGCCTTCGCGACGGCATAGACGTCGTCGGGATTCAGCCCGGCGACCTTGATCGCCACCTCGTCGAAGATCACGCCCGAGCCCGACATGTTCAGGGCCCAGCGGAAATCGCCGAACCGCTTCGACAAGCCGGCGTTGATGATGCCGACGACCTGGGCCGGATTGATGCGTCCGGCGTCCCGGCCCTGCGACTTCGCCCATTCGGGCGTGTCGGTGAAGCCGTGGTCGGCGGTCAGCACGGCGATGTAATTGCCGCGGCCGACCTTGGCATCGAGGTACTTGAACCAGTCCTGCAGGTAGGCGTCCAGATGCAGGAAATGGTCGTGCGACAGCCGCGATTCGGGGCCGAAGGCGTGGTTGATGTAGTCGTGGCTGGACAGGCTGACGGAAAGGATGTCGGTCTGGTCGTCGGCGCCCAGCTGTTCGCCTTCGACGGCCGCCTTCGCGAAAGCCAGCGTCAGTTCGTCACCGAACGGGGAGGGCAGGATGTTCCCGTAGAAGCGCGGTCCCGGACCGTCCATGCCGGCGCCCAGCACCGCCGGCAGCCGGTTGCCGTTGCCGCTGTTGGCCTGCCAGGGCTGGCCGTCCGGCACGCTGCGGGCGTAGGCGGCCTCCGGCAGCATCGGGGACCAGGTCTTGCCGAAGAGCTTGTCGGCCGGTTTGGCCGCGTTGAACGCGTCGACCCAGGCGGGGTGCTTGTCCATGTAGTAGGTGGACGACGCGAATTCCCCGCTGCCGCCCATGAACATGTAGGCCGTGCCCTTGTGGCCGGCCGGCAGGATCGCGCCGCGGTCCTTGCCGGAGATGCCGATCACCTTGGATTCCGGCTGCAGCGTGCGCAGCACGTCGCCGACGGTCTCGACCTTGTAGTTGTTGGGGCTGGTGCCGGCCAGCGGTTCGGTCTTGTTGCCGATGTACTGGTAGCGCGGATCGGCGGTGTTGTATTGCGGGGCGGCGGTCATCGGGTCCCGCCACTCGTTGCCGATGATGCCGCTGCGTTGCGGATAGGCGCCGCTCAGCATGATCGAGTGGCCGGCCGCCGTGACCGTGTAGCCGTGGCCGTAGTACGCGTTGGCGAACCAGGCGCCACGGTCGAGGAAGCGCTTGAAGCCGTCCGGCTGGAGTTGGTCGCGGTAGCCGAGCACCTGCCGGATCGGCAGTCCGTCGACGACCATGAAGACGACCAGCTTCGGCGGTTTCTTCGCCTGGAAGGCGGACGCGGCGGGGCCAGGTGTTGCCGGCGCGGCGCCGGTGGCCGACGTGGAGGAGGAGGGGGCGTTGGCGCAGGCGGCCAGCGCGGCCAGGACGGGCACCAGCAACCAGGTGCGACGGGTCAGGGTCATGGCGGGTGAGGCTCCGGACGAAGCCGCTGAAACAAATATGACAGCGGAGTATCCACCCGGCCCGCCCGGACGGAAAAAAGGCCGGTCACCACGCGATGACCGGCCTATTTCACTTTCTGATTGGAATCGCTTGCGCGCTCCCCTCCTGTTATGGGAGCGGATTCTGCGGGCCGCTGGCAACGGGCATGCCCGGGTTTGCCCGAGTTGGGGCGTCAGAGGTGAGAACTCCTCCTCAAGAGGGAGGGGTTTCGGCGAGGAATGATGCGTCGGCGCGACGCTTCCTCAAGAGATCCGGCGGTGAAGTCAATGACTCATCCATGCAGAAGTGCTTCGTCCAGCACTTCCACCCAGTGGCGGACCGGGACGTCCGTGCCGCTTTGCAGGTGCTGGATGCAGCCGATGTTGGCCGAGACGATCGCTTCAGCCGCCAGCGGCGCCAGGGCGGCGAGCTTGCGCTCCCGCAGTTGCTTGGACAACACCGGTTGCAGCACCGAATACGTGCCGGCGGAGCCGCAGCACAGGTGACTCTCGCTGGGCGCGAGCGAGATCTCGAAACCGAGCTCGCGCATCAGGCCCTCGACGCCGCCGCGCAGCTGCTGGCCGTGCTGGAGCGTGCAGGGCGGGTGGTAGGCGAGCGTGGGTCGATGCGTCCCGGCGCCGGGCTGGCCGAGCCGCGAGCGCAAGGGCTGGACCAGCGCCGGCAGGTACTCGCTGAGGTCGCGGGTCAGCGTGGCGATGCGCGTGGCCTTCTCCGCGTAGTCCGGGTCGTGCGCGAGCAGCCGGCCGTAATCCTTGACCTGCACGCCGCAGCCGGAGGCGTTCATGACGATGGCCTCGACCTGCTCGCCGTGACCGTCCACCATGGGCCACCAGGCGTCGATGTTGCGCCGGGCGTCGTCGAGACCGCCGTGGTGGTCGTTCATGTGGGTGCGGATCGCGCCGCAGCAGCCGGCCTCGTCGGCGACCAGCGTCTGCACGCCGGCGGCGTCGAGCACGCGGGCGGTGGCCGCGTTGATGTTGGGCATCATCGCCGGCTGCACGCAGCCGAGCAGCATCAGCACCTTGCGCGGATGGGTGCGCTGCGGCCACTGGCGCGCGCGCGCGTCGGGCTTGGGCGGCACCTTGTCCTGCAGCGCGCCGGGCACCAGCGGGCGCAGCGCCTGGCCGAGCCGCAGCGCCGGCTTGAACAGCGGCGAGGTCAGGCCTTCCTTCAGCAGCCAGCGCTTGACGCGCTCCTCGCGCGGGCGCTCGACTTTCGCGTCGACGATCTGCCGGCCGATCTCCACAAGCTGACCGTACTGGACGCCGGACGGGCAGGTGGTCTCGCAGTTGCGGCAGGTCAGGCAGCGGTCCAGGTGCAACTGCGTCGCCGCGGTCGGCGGCTCGCCTTCGAGCACCTGCTTGATCAGGTAGATGCGGCCGCGCGGGCCGTCGAGCTCGTCGCCGAGCAGCTGGTAGGTCGGACAGGTCGCGGTGCAGAAGCCGCAGTGCACGCAGCGCCGCAGGATGGCCTCGGCGGTCTCGCCTTCCGGGGTGCCTTGGAATTCGGGAGCCAGGTGGGTTTGCATCGGTCGGCTTGCTGTCGGCTTGCTGCGCGTCGGGGGAAGGCGTCTCGCTGCGGGAGTCCGGATGAGAGATCCGGATCAGAGATCAGAGGTCAGGATAGAGCCGCCCGGGATTGAAGATCCCCGCCGGATCGAACTGCCGCTTCAGTTCCTTGTGGATGCGCGTGAGCTGAGGGCCGAGCGGCGAGAACGCGCCATCGGACTTGTCGTTGGCGTAGAACATCGTCGCGTGGCCGCCGGCCGCGGCCACCACCTCGCGCACCTGCGCGGGCGCCATCGGCGTCACCACCCAGCGCTGCGCGCCGCCCCATTCCACGAGCTGCTCGCCGTGCAGCGCCATCGGCGGCGTGGTCGACGGCACGGCGATGCGCCACAGCGTCGCGCCGCCGTGCACCGCGCGGCGCGCGCCCAGGAAGAACTCGTCGCACTGGTCGCGCAGGCCCTGCCAGAACGGCGCGGCCATCGCCTCCGGGATCGCGGAGCCGCCCAGCTTGTGGGCGGCCGCGCGGACCGCCGCCTCCGCACCGGACAGCCGGAGCACCAGCGCGCCGTCCCACCAGGCGCTCGCCGAGATCGGCAGCGGCTGGCCGCCCCAGCGGTTCATCCGCAGCAACGCCTTGTCCTGCGAGGCTTCGAAGCGCAGCGTCACCGTCGCGACCGGCCGCGGCAGGACCTTCAGCGTGACCTGCGCGATCAGGCCGAGCACGCCCAGCGAGCCCGCCATCAGCCGCGACACGTCGTAGCCCGCGACGTTCTTCATCACCGTGCCGCCGAAATGCAGCAGCTCGCCCTTCGCGTCGAGCATCGTCAGCCCGAGCACGTGATCGCGCACCGCGCCGGCCGTCGCGCGCGCCGGGCCGGACAGCCCGCTCGCGACCATCCCGCCGATCGTGCCCGTGCCGCCCGAGGCCGCGCCGACGAACCGCGGCGGCTCGAAGGCCAGGTGCTGGCCGTGCTGCGCCAGCAGCGCCTCCACCTCCGCCACCGGCGTGCCGGCGGCGGCGGTCACGTAGAGCTCGCTCGGTTCATAGGCCATGACGCCGTTGAGGGACAGCGTCGACATCGGCTCGGCGTCGCCCAGCGGGCCGCCGTAGAAGTCCTTGCTGCCGTGGCCGGTGAAGCGCACCGGCCGGCCTTCGAGAAAGCGCGCCGCCATCGCCTCCAGCGTGGCCATCAGTTGCGTCGCGGGGACGAAGCCGGCGGTCGGGCCCGTGCCCGCCGCCGCGACATCTGCTGCTTGCACCGCCATCAGAATCGCTCCAGTTCTGGAAATGAGAGTGCGCCGCGCTTGACATGCATGCGGCCGTATTCGGCGCAGCGCTGCAGCGTCGGGATCACCTTGCCGGGGTTCAGCAGCCCCTGCGGATCGAAGGCCCGTTTCAGGGCCAGCATGTGTTCACGCTCCTGCGGCGAGAACTGCACGCACATGCTGTTGAGTTTCTCGACGCCGACGCCGTGTTCCCCGGTCACCGTGCCGCCCATCGCGACGCTGGTCTCGAGGATGTCGGCGCCGAAGCGCTCGCAGCGGTGCAGCTGATCGGGATCGTTGGCGTCGAACAGGATCAGCGGATGCAGGTTGCCGTCGCCGGCATGGAAGACGTTGGCGCAGCGCAGTCCGTACTTGCGCTCCATCGCCTGGATCGCCAGCAGGATGTCGGCCAGCCGCTTGCGCGGGATCGTCGAGTCCATGCACATGTAGTCCGGGCTGATGCGCCCCGAGGCCGGGAACGCGTTCTTGCGCCCGCTCCAGAAGCGCAGGCGCTGCGCCTCGTCCTCGCTGACCTCGAGCCGCGTCGCGCCGTTCGCGCGCAGCACCTCGTTCATGCGGGCGATCTCTTCCTCGACCTCCTCCGGCGTGCCGTCGCTCTCGCACAGCAGGATCGCCTCGGCGTCGAGGTCGTAGCCGGCGTGGACGAAGTCCTCGACCGCCGCGGTCATCGGCTTGTCCATCATCTCCAGGCCGGCGGGGATGATGCCGGCCGCGATGATCGCGGCCACGGCGTCGCCGGCGCGGCGCAGGTCGTCGAAGCTGGCCATGATGCAGCGCGCCAGCTGCGGCTTGGGCGTCAGCTTGACCACCACCTCGGTCACCACCGCCAGCATGCCCTCGCTGCCGATCACGACGCTGAGCAGGTCCAGCCCGGCGGCGTCCAGCGCCTCGGAGCCGAATTCGACCGGCTCGCCCTCGACCGTGAAGCCGCGCACCTTGAGCACGTTGTGCAGGGTCAGGCCGTACTTCAGGCAGTGCACGCCGCCCGAGTTCTCGGCGACGTTGCCGCCGATCGTGCAGGCGATCTGGCTGCTCGGGTCCGGCGCGTAGTACAGGCCGTGCGCGGCCGCCGCCTCGGAGATCGCCAGGTTGCGCACGCCGCATTGCACGCGGGCGGTGCGCGCCAGCGGATCGATCGCCACGATGCGGTTGAACTTGGCCAGCGCCAGGGTCAGGCCCTCGGCATGGGGCATCGCGCCGCCGGACAGACCGGTGCCCGCGCCGCGCGCCACCACCGGCACGCCCAGCGCATGACAGGCCTTCAGCACGCCGGCGACCTGCGCCTCGGTCTCGGGCAGCGCCACGGCCAGCGGGCGCTCGCGGTAGGCGGTCAGGCCGTCGCATTCATAGGGGCGCGTCTGCTCGTCCTGCCAGAGCAGCGCGTGCGCGGGCAGCTCGGCCCGCAGGGCCTGGACCAGCTGCGCGCGACGCCCGGCGCGGAAGCCGGCCAGCGCGGCGGCCTGGTCGCCGGGCGGCTCGTGGGTGGATGGGAGGACGGCGGTCATGGCGTCGAACTGTAGCCCTGTGCGCTGACCCCGGACTGAATCCTCGGCGCGGGACCGTCAGCGGGCGCCGGGCAGGGGCCACCACAAGGCCTTGCGGTCCAGCGGCGTCTGCGGCGGCAGCAGCGGGTTGCGCAGCCGCAGCACGCGGCGCTGGTCGATCCGGTGGCGTTGCAGCAGATCGCCGAAGATCTGCCGCGACAGCCGCTCGAAGGTGCCGTCTGCCACCAGCGCGTTCATGCCGCGGGTGAGGTCCGCCGCCAGCCGCGGACGACCCGGGCGGACGAACATGTAGAGCGCCGCCGGATAGTGCAACAGCAGGTGGGGGTCGATGACGAGCTTCTGCTCGGGGAAGCTGGCGAGCTCCGCATCGATCTCGAAGATCGAGCGCGGGAAGTAGTCGAAGCGACCCGTCGACAGCATCTGGAACAGGCCCTGGTAATGCGTACTGACCTGCACCGGCAGGCCGTTGGCGCGCAGCACGGCAGTGTCGGGCCAGTCGTGCATCTGCCCGGCCGTCAGTCGGCTCAGGTCCTTCAGGTCGCGCACATCGCGCAGGCGGTCGCGGTCCGCGGCGCGCGTCAGGCACAGGCGCCAGCCGATCAGACCGCGGTCCAGCGGCACGCGGATCGGCAGCAGGCTCTTCTCGCGCTGCGGGTCCGTCATCGTCCAGAACACGTCGATGCCGGGATCGTCGCTGGCCATCTCCAGCAGCGCGCGGCTCTGCACCATCTCGGACTGCGTCTGGATCAGCGCGTAGCGGACGCCGCTGCGCTGCAAGGCGGCGTGCAGCAGGCTGATGAAGTAGTCGACCTGCCGGTCCTGCTGAGGCAGGTGGCGCGGATAGACGACGGTGGTCGGTTCCGACGGCTCTGTCGGCGCCGCGGCGAGCCGGGCGCCGGCAGCCGGGCGCGCCGCCGTCGCGGCGTCCGGCAGCAGGGACAGGGCAGGCAGGGCGGTGGAGACGGCCGAGGCCGCGGCGGCCTGGAGCAGGTCGCGGCGGCCGCGCATCAGGCGTCCAGGAACACCGTCAGCACGCCGGTGTAGCCGTGCAGCCGCGCGTGGGCGATCTCCCCGTTGGCGAAGAATCCGGCCAGCGGCACGTCGCCGAGCGCGTGCTGCACCCATTGCAGTTCCGCCGACGGCGCGCCGAAGTGCGGGCCGCCGCGACCGGTGCAGCTGAAGTACAGCGCGCCGGCCATGCGGGCGCCGCGCTCCTCGGCCTCGGCCCGGATCTCGGTGCAGATGCGGACGAGGTCGCGCCGGGCGGCGTCGGGGTGGCGCTCGCAGAAGCTCAGCAGTTCGCCTTCGCGCATCTGCTCGGCGACGGCGATGCCGCGCCGCCCCGGATCGAGGCCGACCAGGTGCCGGACGCGCACCTCCGCGCCGTATTCGCGCCGGGCGCCGGGTTCGTCGCTGAGACCGACCAGCGTGCGGCGGAACAAGGGCATGGCCTGCCGCAGCGAGCCGGATTCCCCGGTGTACGCCGGCAGCTTGAGGTCCTCGAGCAGCGCGTCGAGCGCGGGCTGTCCGTCGAGTTCGACGACCAGCGGCCCGTCGCAGCCGGTGACGCGGCGCTCGCGGCCCAGCGGCTGGCAGCCCTGGCTGACGCGCGAGATCCAGCGCACGTCCGGCCCGAGCGCCAGGCCGGACAGGCCGCCTGCGAAGAGGCCGTCGGCGATCTGCACCGCGTCGTCGCCGCCGCTGACCAGGCCGCCGAAGAGGTAGCCGCTGCTGCAGCGCTGCGCCAGTTCACCGATCAGCTCCTGCAGGTCGGGCGTGCCGCCGTCGGCATGCAGCAGCAGGCTGCGGGATTCGCGGTCCGGCGTCAGCGGCCGAAGCCCCGAGAAGATCCGCCACTGGTCGGCGGGCAGGTCGCAGAGCATGACGACCAGCGCCGGTTCGTCGAAGTACTCGACGCCGCTGGCGCTCACCGCCAGCGCCGAGGCGCCGACCCAGCCGCAGCCCGGCCAGCGCTCGCGCACTTCGTCCAGCAGCGCCTGCGCGTGCGGCACGTAGGGATGCGTGAGGTAGAGGAATCCCAGCGTCGGCGTCATGCCGGCGCGTTGCCCTTCCAGCTGCGCGCCGGCCAGCGCCAGCGCCATGTGGGGGTCGGGATGGGTGGCGTGCGCCTGGAGAAAGCGAGGCATGAACGGCCCTCGGGAGACGGGGGGACTCAGGGCGCCTTGCGCTTGGCGGCGGCCTTGCGCGCCGGCGCGGCCTTCTTGGCGGCCGGCCGGGTCGCGGATCGGGCGGGCGCCTTGGGGG
>CAMPJJ010000171.1 GCA_946886855.1 uncultured Roseateles sp.
GGGTCAATGCATCACGTCGCATCGCGTCGCATCGCGTCGCATCGCGTCGCATGACGCCGCGTCACGCCGCATCACGCCGCGTCGAGCACGCGTTGCGTCACTGCGGCCGCGAGGCGGCGTCCGCCCCGCTCGGCGCCGTCGATCGCGCGGCGGTCCTCGGTCGGTGCATCTTCCAGCGCCTGGCGCAGTGCCGCCTGCAGGTCGCCGGACCAGAGCCGGCGCACGCCGCCCATCGCCACGTAGTTGTCGACCCCCGGCGCGAAGACGGGGTTCGTTTCGGACAACGCCGTGAGCATCGCTTCCGGCAGCTTGGTCACCCGCGACATCGCGGGGATGCGCATCACGCGGATCTCGGCCTCGGGCAGCGCGTCGCAGGCGTCCGCGATCAGGCCCGAGGTGATGAATCCGCCCGACAGCGCCTGGTCGTACACCAAGCCCAGCACGCGATGCCCGCGCCGACGGGCGAGGTCGATCGTCATTCCCAGGTGCGCCATCGCGCGGTTGATGCCGAGGAGCTCATCGCGTCGGCGCAGCTGCTGTCCCTGCGTATCGATCAGCAGCAGGATCGGTCGGCCGGGATGGCGGGCGAGGGTGTCCAGCACCACGCGCGCCTGCGCCAGCGCGAGCGTCACCCCGATCGGCGCATGGTTCGTCGTGCCGATGACGGTCAGCGGCTCGCCGTCGAGTTCGACCGTGCCGTGCAGGAAATCGCCGTGCAGCGTCAGGGCGACGTCGCCACCGAACAGCGTCGCGGTCAGTGTCTTCCAGTCCATCTTCGGATCTCCTTCGAGGCTCGTCGGTTCGGCCGGTCATCAGTCCCGCGGCTCAGCCGTGCGACCGCTTCACGGTCTGCGGCGCGGCGGCGGGCGTGCGCAAGGGCACGACCTCCGCGACCTCCAGGTCCGGCACCTGGGCAGCCTGCGCGACGCCGAGCCGGGTCCACAGGGCCTGCGCGTCATCGCCGGTGACGGCGGCGTCGAGCAATGACAGCCGATGGGTGAGCAAGGCGTGCTCCGTCTCCAACGCGTCGATCGTGATGGGGCGCGATGTCGGCAGCGTGGCCATGGCCGCGATCGCCGCGCGGCGGAAGGCGGCGACGTCGTCCTCGACCAGCGCGTCGCAGTCGCCGCTCAACCAGCGGTGCTTGCCGCCGGTGGTGCGCCAGACCAGCGCGCGGTCGCGGGCGTCGAATTCCTCGACGCCGTTGGACGCCTCGATCACTTCCGGGCCCGACATCGCCAGCCGGCCGAGATCGCTCATGACGACGAAGTCGGTGCACCTCGCGACGATGCCCATGCCGCCGAAGCAACCGTTCGCCGCGCCGATCAGCGCGATCACCGGGATGCCGGCGTCGCGGACATCCAGCACCGCGCGCATGACCTCGGAGACGGCGATCAGGCCGGCATTGGCTTCATGCAGCCGGACGCCGCCCGAATCGAGCAGCAGCAGCACGGCGGCGGGCCGGTCGCGCAGCGCGCGGCGCAGCAGGCCGACGAGCTTGGCGCCATGGACCTCGCCCACGCCGCCGCCCATGAACGCGCCTTCCTGCGCGGCCACGAAGATGGACCGGCCCGCCAGCGACGCGCGCCCGACCGCGACGCCGTCGTCGAATGCCGAGGGCACGCCCAGCTGTGCCAGATGCGGGCTCATGACGCGCTCCTGCGGCGGCAGCCATTCGTGGAAGCTGCCCGGATCGAGCAGCAGCGCCAACCGCTCGCGCGCCGGGCATTCCGCGTAGGACAGCGCCGTCATGGCCGCAGCTCCTGCACGGCCTGGTCGAGCCGCAGGCTGACGACCGCGGGCGTGGCGCCCATGTCGTTGATGGACACGCGCACGCCGGCGAGGTCGTGACGGCGGTGGAAGTCGTCCAGCACCGCCTGCCAGATGGTCGCGAAGCCGCGGGCGGAGGTCTGGACGCGGACGGCGCAGTCGCCGCCGGCCTCCGGCTCGAGCATCACCTCCAGGTTGCCGGAGCCGACGACGCCGACCAGCACCGGCGCGAAGCCGCTCAGCGCGCGGGAGCCGGCGAAGCGGAAGTCCAGGGTTTCGAGACCGGGTGGAACGGGCGTCATGGCAGGGCTCTCTTGGGGTGTCTCACCAGTTGCGGAAGCGCTTCGGCGGCTGGTACAGGCCGCCGGAGGCGCGCACCAGGTCGCGCATGCCGCGCGCGGCCAGCAGGTTGCGGGTGGCGTCGCGCGGATCGATGCCGAGGTCTTCCGGGCGCTTGATCACGCCGCGGTCGCGCAGGTTCTCCACGGCGCGGCGGTCGCGTCCGAGTCCTACCGCCGTATAGCCGGCGACGCCGCGGATCGCCTGTTCGCGCTCCGCGTCGTTGCGGCACAGCAGCAGGTTGGCGATGCCTTCCTCGGTGAGCACGTGCGTCACGTCGTCGCCGTAGATCATGATCGGCGGCAGGTCCATGCCGGCCTGGCGCTGCAGCTCCCAGGCGTCGAGCCGGTCGACGAAGGCAGGCTGCATGTGCTCGCGGAAGGTCTCGACCATCTGCACGACCAGCTTGCGTCCGCGCGGCGTCGCGGCGGCGCCGGTCAGGTGGCCGCGCGCCTCCTCGCCCGCCTTCAGCCAGGCCGGGCTGGCGTGGCGGCGGCCGCGCGCGTCGGCGCCCATGTTGGGCGCGCCGCCGAAGCCGGCGATGCGGCCCAGCGTCGCCGTCGAGCTGTTGCCCATCAGGTCCATCTGCAGGGTGGAGCCTATGAAGAGGTCGCAGGCATAGTGGCCCGCCGCCTGGCTGAACGCGCGGTTGCTGCGCAGGCTGCCGTCGGGGCCGGTGAAGAAGACGTCGGAGCGGGCGCGGATGTAGTCCTCCATGCCGAGCTCGGAACCGAACGAATGGATGGATTCCACCCAGCCCGCCTCGATCGCCGGGATCAGCGCCGGGTGCGGGTTCAGCGCCCAGTGGCGGCAGATCCTGCCCTTCAGCCCGAGCGACTCGCCGTAGGTCGGCAGCAGCAGCTCGATCGCGGCGGTGTCGAAGCCGATGCCGTGGTTCAGGCGCTGCACGCCGTACTCGGCGTAGATGCCCTTGATGGCCATCATCGCCATCAGCACCTGGATCTCGCTGATCTGCGCGGGGTCGCGGGTGAACAGCGGCTCGATGACGTTGGGCGTCGGCGCACGCACGATGAAGTCGACCCAGTCCGCGGGCACGTCGACGCGGGGCAGCGCGCTGCCGTCGGGCAGCGTCTCGTTGACCTGCGCGATGACGATGCCGCCGGAGAAGGCCGTCGCCTCGACGATCGCGGGCGTGTCTTCGGTGTTGGGGCCGGTGTAGAGGTTGCCGTGCGCGTCGGCGGCCTGCGCGGCGATCAGCGAGACCTTGGGCGTCAGGTCGACGAAGTAGCGCGCGAACAGCTCCAGGTAGGTGTGGATCGCGCCGATCTTCAGGCGGCCGGCGGACAGCAGCTTGGCCAGGCGCGCGCCCTGCGGGCCGGAGAAGCTGAAGTCGAGCAGGCTGGCGATACCGCGCTCGAAGACGTCCAGGTGCTCCGGCAGCGCGAGCACGGACTGGACCATGTGCAGGTCGTGGACGCGGCCGGGGTCCAGGCGGACCAGCGCCTTGGCCAGGAAGTCGGCCTGCTTCTGGTTGTTGCCTTCGAGGCAGACGCGGTCGCCGGGCTGGAGCACGGCGTGGAGCAGGTCGACGATCGCGTCGGTCTCCACGTGTCGTCCGGCCAGGCGCGTGCCGAGCGCGTCGCGGGCCGCGGCGAGCCGGGCGGCGCGGTCGCGGGCCTTGGTGTCCATGGGGATGCGGTCCATGGAGACGGAAGTTACGGGCGCGGCGGCGCCCGATCAATCAACCGCCGCGCGGGACGATTACGGGGAGCGGAACGGTTGCCGAGGGGATACCCGCAGCGCCACGGGCCGGCCGGTTCAGTGGCCGCCGAGCTTCAGCGTCCGGCTCGCCGCCAGCAGCGCGAGCAGGTTGGGATCGCGCTCGCGGGTGCGCAGGAAACACAGGGCGATGGTCTGGCGGACGGCGGCGTAGCGTTCCTGGAGCGGGATGAGCCGCACGCTGGGCGGCAGCACGCCGCGCACGCGGCCGGGCAGCAGGGTGCAGCCGATGCCGCCGCCGACGAGGTTCATCAGCGAGAAGATGTCGTTGGTCTTCATCACGATCTGCGGCTCGAAGCCGGCGATGCGGAAGGCGTCGACGAAGCGGCTGTAGGTGACGAAGCCTTCCTGCAGGCTGACGAAGCGTTCCTCGGCGCAGTCGCGCAGGTCGATGCGGGTCAGCGCGGCGTAGGGCGACTGGGCGGGGGCGGCGAAGAAGACGTCGTCCTCGAAGAGGGCGTGGGTCTCGAGCTCGGGGGCGGCGTCGGGCTGGCCCATGACGGCGGCGTCGATGGTGCCGTCGCGCAGGCGCAGGGTGAGGTCGGCGTTGGAGCCGAGGATGAGCTCGGCCTGGACGTCGGGCTTGCGGGCCTTGAGCGCCATGATCATGGACGGCACGGTGCCGCTGGTGAGCGAGTACAGCGAGCCGATGCGGATGCGCTCGGCGCCGTAGCCGGCGATGGCGCGGGTGGCGCTGATGCCTTCGTCCATGCGCTGGAGGATCTCGCGGGCGACGTCGGCGAGGGCGTGGGCGGCGTCGGTGGGCTGCAGGTTGCGGCCCTCGAGCCGGAACAGCGCGCAGCGCGTGCCGGCTTCGAGCGAATGCAGCGCGCGGTGCACGCTGACGGCGCTGGTGCCCAGCCGTTCCGCGGCGCGCGCGAGGCTGCCGCTCTCCAGGAACGTGATCAGGATCTCGAGCTTGCGGAAGGTGATCTCTTCGCTGATGCGGGGGAGCATGGGGCGCGACGGCAGGAGTCGGAGAAGGCGTTCATTGTGCGTGCATCGAATCGGTGCCACCGATTTGCGTAGGGGCGGACCGCCCAAGATCGCCTGACGATGATCAACAGTCTCTGATTCGAACGTCGCGAGAGCCGCTATCGCTGACTGATTCCAGGGATCTGGCATCCCTCAAACCAGGCATCCATGGAGGCGCACCGACCTTCATCTGTCGTTGGTGTTGCGCACGCATCTACCAACGAATTGAGGATCGCATGGCGGGGAGCGGTGCAGTGCAATGAGCGCCATGGAACGAATTCAAGATGTGGGCCTCTTGCTGCGGACGGCCCCGGAACCCACTGGCTTTCCGCAGTCCATGTTGTTCGAGTCATTGGCGGCAAGTCCGACCGGAAGGTTCAGCAGGAATCTCTCGACGACCTTGCGCCTCTGCGAGCGTCGCCAGGCGTGGTATCGCGCTTATCTGGTCGAGATGGGCGAGGACCGCTTGCCTTTCGTGGGCAGTCGGCTGCTTGCCGAAAGGGATCGTGGCACTGCGAGGAGCATGCGTCTTTCCCTGTTTCGCTCTGGACGTTCCGTCGACGGGCCTGCGAGGCGAGGCGACCTCTTCGACGCAGTCGTCGAAATGGTAGAAGCGGCAGGAACATTGGTGATGATGGACGAACCTGTCGCCGCGGATCTGCCCTCCACGCTGGCTGCGGCCTTGCATGACGACTTCCGGGGCATCACCTTGGTCGACGATATGGCGCCGGTGATCTTCATCAACGGGGCGCAGCCGCCGCGAGAGCGTCTTCTTTGGCTGATCAGGCACCTGGCCTTGCTGTGGCTGGGTTTGTCCGGAGTCAGTCGCGAGGCGCCCCGTCCTGAAGCGCGCTGCCCGGTCGGCCGCTGGTGCGATGAGGTGGCCGCGGACGCTGTCGACAGGCTGACCGATCTCGCCTACGAGCGGGCGCTCGTGCTCGACGATCCGACTGAGAACGATTTCAGCATGCGCCTCAGTTTGCGGGCCAGCCGCCGGTTCTGCCGAGCCTTGATTGCCAGCACGCTGGAGGGAAAAACGCTGTATCGGGAGGCCTTCCAGCTGCTGGACGTCCCAGGGACCGATGCATTCAATGCGATCCGTCGATCGCTCGGATCGGAGCTGTGACATGGCTTACCTGCTCGACGCCAATGTTTTTCTGGAAGCCAAGAACGACCACTACGGCATGGACTTCTTCCCTGCCTTCTGGCGTTGGCTGACCCTCAGCCACGCGGACGGTCAGATTCTCAGCATCGTCGAGGTGCGCGAAGAACTGAAGGACGATGAGATCCGACCTTGGGTCACTGCGCAGACGCCAGACTTCTTTCGTTCAGGAGGAGCCTCGACGGTCGAGGCCCATCAGCGGATCGACGAGTGGCTGGACAAGGCGCCCTACGTTGACTCGGCGATGCTTGGATTCACAGGTTGCGCGGACGTCCATCTCGTGGCCTATGCGCTTGCACACGGTCACACGGTCGTGACACAGGAGAAGATGGCTGAAACGGCCCACAAAGTGAAGATTCCAAATGCCTGCAGGGCACTGAAGGTGCGGTGCATCAATACGATCGAGATGCTGCGCGAGCTCCAGGCCCGCTTCGTCCTTGGCCCGGTCCACGAGCCCTACGAGGGCGCGAATCTCGCGAAAATCTCGAAGGACGAGCCGCCGAGACCTGCAGCCGCGGACGTTCAGGAAGCGTTGCTGCGCTCGGTGTCTACTGGCACCGATTGATCTGAGCATGCCGCCAGCGCTTCATCCAGGTGGGCCTGCCAGATCGCGGTCCACGAAGGCGGAGTGGATCGGGAACGCGCCTGCAGGGGTTCGACCAGACGCGGATCGGCGAGCGCTTCGGCTGCGTCCAGCTCATACAGGTGGCACTCCGGCGTGAGCTGCGTGATCAGGACGTCGACGATGCCATGTTCGCCCCGTGGCGCGAGGCCGACCAACGCCTCGCCGCGGACATCCTGCGGGCAAGGCGTTTCATCGGCGTGGGACTCGAAGACGCGATGGACCGACTCTACCGGCAGTCGTGGAGGACTGAGGTCGCCGGCCTTCACCCCCGCCGTGCAGGGCCTAGTGCTTCGTCGGCGGATCGTCCCGCTTCAGCAGCCGGTCGACGCCGGTGGTATCGACGACGCGCGTGGACAGGTCCTTCGCCCAGATCAGCCCCTTCTTCGCGGCGTCCACCGCCTGGTTGGCGGCTTCCGCGGTCGTGTGGCGGACCTGCTCCGCGGAGGGCAGCTGCTGCTGCGTCCAGTCCGCCGTCTTGCGCGCGGCGTCCCAGGCCTGCGTCGCTGCGGTGGCGGTCGTGACTCGGACCTGATCGGCGCTCGGCAGGCGCCGCTGCGTCCAGTCGGCGGTGTCGACCAGCACCGTGCGCACCTGTCCGGCGGCGGCGCCCGCGAGCGTGACGGTCTGGTTCCAGCGCTTGGAGAGCTCGCCCGGCGGCGCGGTCGCGAGCAGGCGCACGACGGTCGCGAGCGATTCGGTCTCCTCGGGCGTCAGCGGGCCGCCGGCTTCGAGCATGCCGCGCATGAAGACGCCCAGGTCCTTGGCGATCGTGGCGTGATTGCAGTCGGGGTTCAGGTGGAGGAAACCGGCGCCTTCCCTGGCCATGGCCTCGAGGTCGCTGCCGCCCAGCCGCGCCTCGACGGCGGCGACGGACTGTTCGACGAAGGCGCGGTTCAAGCCCCAGTCGGCGATCAGGTGGTCGATCAGGTACTGGCGCTCGGCGGGCTCGACCGCGCCGTCGACGGCGGCCAGACGCAGCGAGAGCGGCGCGATGAGGTCGAACAGCGCGAGGCCCAGCGTGTCCAGCGGCGTGTTGAGGTATTTGGGGATCTCGATGACGCGCTCGCCCTTGGTCGAGCTCAGCAGCCGGTACATGCCGTAGCAGGCACCGCCGGACGCGAGCGCGGCGAAGGCGACCCAGCCGATCGGCGTCGCGGATGCGCCCAGCAGCGAGGCCACCAGGCCGGTCTTCGCGACAGCCGCGCCCGCGCCTGCGGCGCCGAGCACGTCCCAGACCTCGCGACCGCGGTTGATCATGCGCAGCGAGGCGTAGGCGGCCTCGCCGATGGCGAGCTTGGCCTTGAAGCGCAAGGGATCGGCGACGACCTGGTCGACGCCTTTCAACTCGGGCGGGGGCAGCAGCAAAGGCGCGGGGGCAGACATGGGGGGAC
>CAMPJJ010000172.1 GCA_946886855.1 uncultured Roseateles sp.
CAGCGTCGTGATCATCCAGGGGCCGGCGACCGCCAGCACCAGCACGGCGGCGACGATCTTGGGCACGAAGGACAGCGTCGATTCGTTGATCTGCGTCGCCGCCTGGAACACCGACACCAGCACCCCGACGGCCAGCACCGTCAGCAGGATGGGCGCCGCGACCATCAGCAGCACGTACAACCCCTGCTGGCCGACCGAGAAGACTTGTTGAGCATCCATGACTTGTCCTTGCAATCACTGCGCGGCCGACGCCGGGAATGACCCCGGAAATGGCGCCGGAGCGGGTGCGCCGCTACTGCGCGAACGACGCCGCGAGCGACCCCAGCAGCAGGTTCCAGCCGTCCGCCAGCACGAACAGCATCAGCTTGAACGGCAGCGACACCAGCACCGGCGACAGCATCATCATCCCCAGGCTCATCAGCACGCTGGAGACGATCATGTCGATCACCAGGAACGGGATGAAGATGAGGAACGCGATCTGGAACGCGGATTTCAGTTCGCTGGTCACGAAGGCCGGCACCAGCACGCGGAAGGGCACGTTCTCCGGTGCGACATTGGGTTCGAGCTTGGCGAGCTTCGCGAACAGCGCGACGTCCGATTGACGCGTCTGTTTCAGCATGAAGGCGCGCATCGGCACCTGCGCACGCTCGAGGGCGACCTCGAAGCTGATCTGCCCCGCCTGGTAAGGCTGGTAGGCCTCGGCGTAGACGCGGTCCAGCGTCGGGCCCATCACGAAGAAGGTCAGGAACAGCGACAGCCCGACGATGACCTGGTTCGGGGGGGCCGCCTGCGTGCCCAGCGCCTGGCGCAGCAGCGACAGCACGATCACGATCCGGGTGAAGCCGGTCATCATCAGCAGCACCGCCGGCAGGAATCCCAGCGCGGTGAAGAACAGCAGCGTCTGGATCGGGACCGAATAGCTGTTGCCGCCGGCGCCCTGGCCGATGATCAGCGGCACGCTGGCAGGCGCGCCGCCTTGCTGGGCCCAGGCCGCGGCACCGACGCCGCCGAGCGCGAGCGCGCCGGCGATGCCCAGCGCGCGTCGCGACAGCCGTTGGCGACGGGACTCGCGCAAGGCGGGGGCGTGGGAGGTCGAAGCGGTCATGCGCCGTTCCCGATCAGGCCGAGGTCTGGGATCCGGGGCCATCGGCGTGCCTGCCGCCCAGGCTGCGCTTGAGCATCGAGGAGAACGACGGCTGCGCCGCTTGCAGTGCGGCACCGGCGTCGCCTTGCGGCGGCATCACGTGCAGCGTGCGGATCTGCTGGCCGGTGATGCCGAGCACCAGCCACTGGCGGTCCTCGTCCTGGCCGACCTCGACGATCACGATGCGCTGGCTGGGCGCGATCACCAGTTGCGCGACGGTGCGCAGCTGTCCGCCCATCGCGCTCCCGCCCAGCGGCGTGCGTTTGAGGAGCCACAGCACGACCGGGATCAAGGCCAGGATGGCCAGGAACCAGAGGAGGGGGACGAGGCTGTTGTTCATGGCGTTGAATTATGCGTCCCTGCAACGCATCAGCCCCACCGGAGTGGGGCTGAGGAGGGGTCAGGCCTTGCTCAAGCGCCGCATCCGTTCGGACGGGGTCACGATGTCGGTGAGGCGGATACCGAACTTGTCGTTCACGACCACGACCTCGCCCTGGGCGATCAGGTAGCCGTTCACCAGCACGTCCATCGGCTCGCCGGCCAGCGCGTCGAGCTCGACGACCGAGCCCTGCGCCAGCTGCAGGATGTTCTTGATCGGGATCCGGGTGCGGCCGAGTTCAACCGTGAGCTGGACAGGGATGTCCAGGATCATGTTGATGTCGCTGCCGGGCAGGTTGCCCGGTGTCGGCGAGAAGTTGGTGAAGGCCGCCGGCGCGACCTGTTCGGTCACCTGCTGCACTTCGGCAGCGACCTCGCTGCCGCCGCCGCCGGCTTCCGCCAGCGCCGCCGCCCATTCGGCGGCCATCGCGTCCTGTTCGTCCATCGGGGTGTTGTCAGCCATTGCGGGCTCCCAGCCAGCCGGCATCCGGGCCGGTCAGCATCTTTTCAATCTTGATCGAATACTTGCCGTTCGAGGTGCCGTAATGGCAGTCGAACACCGGCACGCCGTCCACCTTGGCCTGGATGATCTGCTCCAGGTCCAGTTCGATGAAGTCGCCCGGCTTGAAGGCCAGCAGTTGTTCCACCGTCGCGGGCGCCTTGGCCAGCTCCGCCACCAGTTCGACCTCGGCCGACTGGATCTGGTGCTTGAGCAGGTTGACCCAGCGACGGTCGGGTTCGCTCGAGTCGCCCTGCGTGGTGCTGTACAGCACGTCGCGGATCGGCTCCAGCGTGGAGTAGGGGATGCAGAAGTACACCGTGCCGCTGGTCTCGCCGATTTCCAGCGTGAACGAGGTCGACACGATGATCTCGCTGGGCGTGGCGATGTTGGCGAACTGCGGCTGCATCTCCGAGCGCTGGTATTCCAGCTCCAGCGGATAGATGCCCTTCCACGCCTTGGTGTACTCCTGGATGATCACTTCGACCAGGCGCAGGATCACGCGCTGCTCGGTGGCGGAGAAGTCCCGGCCCTCGATGCGGGTGTGGAACTTGCCGATGCCGCCGAACAGCGAGTCGATCACCGCGAACACCAGCGTCGGGTCGCAGACGATCAGGCCGCTGCCGCGCAGCGGCTTCACCGACACGATGTTGAAGTTGGTCGGGACCACGATCTCGCGCAGGAAGGCGCTGTACTTCTGCACCTTGATGCCGCCGATGGCGACTTCCGGGCTCTTGCGGATGAAGTTGAACAGCCCGATGCGGATGTTGCGCGCGAAGCGCTCGTTGATGATCTCCATCGTGGGCATGCGCCCACGGACGATCCGTTCCTGGCTGGCGAGGTTGTACTCGCGGATGCCGCCGGTCTGGACCTCTTCGGCCTCGAGCTTCTGGCTCTCGCCGGTGATGCCCTGCAGCAGGGCATCGACTTCGTCTTGCGACAGGATCTGCTGATTCATCGCGCGCTCCTTGCTGTGCGGCCCGTCACTGCACGATGAAGGTGGAGAACAGGACCTGCGTCACCGGGCTTTCGACCTGGCGCTTCTTCTTCTTTTTCTTCTTCGGGGCGGCGTCCGTGTCCTCATCCTCGTCGTCGAGCTCGATGCCCATCGGGCGCACGGCCTCGCGGCGGATCTCCTTGGCGAGCTGTTCCTTGCCTTCGGCGCTCAGCAGCTCGGCGGACGTCTTGTGCGACAGCACCAGCAGCACGTTGTTGCGGATCGCCGGCATGTAGGCCTTGAGCTGATCGGCGAAGTGAGCGTCGGCGACTTCCAGCGTGATGCCGACCTGCGCGAAGCGGTCGACTTCCTTGTCGGCCAGGTTCACCGTGAACGGGTCCAGCGGGACGAAGGTCGGCGGGGTGCCCGGCTTGGCGTGGGCGGCGGCCGCGGGCTTCTCCTCGGCGGCGGCGCCTTCCTCGTCGTCGGCATGCGACTTCTTCTTCATCATCAGCAACGCGGCGACGCCCACCAGCACCACCACCAGGACGATGGCGACGATGATGATCAGCTTCTTCTTGCCGCCACCCTTGACGGCGGCGTCGTTGCCTGCGGCGGCTGTGGCCATGGGCGCTCCGGTGATGAAAAGAGGGACGTTGGCGGGGAGCCGGGCCTGATGACCTGGCAATGTCTCCCATTGTGAAGCGCCGCCACGGCGCTCAACGCGCGAAAAGGCGGCGGATTCCGGTCAGACTCGGCGACCGTCAGGCGTACAGGTCGACCAGGCCGCGCGGTGCGGAGCGGCGCTCCGACCGGCCGCTGGCGGCGATGGCGCCGTCGTCGTCCGGGCCCTGACCGCGCCCGCCCCGACGGCCGCTGCCGTTGGACGAGCCGTCAGCGGAACCGTCGCCACGATGCTGGCCGCCACCGGACTGCGACTGGGCGAACACCCCGCCGCCGCTCAGGGTCAAGCCTTGCGCCTGCAGCGCGGCCGCCAGGTCCGGCAGGCTGCGTTCCAGCACCTCGCGGGTGGCAGCGTGCTGGGCATGGAAGTTCACCTCCGCCTGCTGGCCGTCGAGCTGGATGTTGATCGACACCGGCCCCATCTCGGTCGGGTTGAGCTGGAGCTGCGCCTCGTGCACGCCGTCCTGGATCAGCAGGCTGACGCTGGCGGACAGTTCCGGGGCGAAGTCGGGGCTGTCCAGCGGCTGGCTGAGCGGAACGCTGGGCGCCTGGGTGGCGGATGTCGCGTCGGCGCTGGAAGTGCCGGACGCTGGACCGGTCTGCTGCGCCGCGGCGAGCAGCGCCTCGAAGCTCGGCTGCGGGCCTTTGTCGGCGTCTCCCATCGAGATCTCGTGTGCGCCGCTGGAGGCGGCTTGCAACGCGTCGGTCTGGCCGGCCTTGTCCGCGCCGTCGGTCGCGCCGGCAGTGCCTGCGGCGGCCTGGCTCAGTTCGCGCTGAAGCTGCTGGCGCTCACGCAGGGCGTCGCCGGTGGTCGCCTGCTTGCCATGGGCGTGCGTGCCGCCGGGCAGGGCTTCGGTGCCCGCCTCGTCGCCCTCGGCCGTGCCGGCACGCGGCTGGGCCTTGGTCTCGGCGGGCGCGTCGCCGCGCAGCATCGCCAGGATCTGCTCGGCCGCGGTCGCGCCGGTGTCCTTCGCGTCCTTGGCGTCCTTGGCGGCCTTCTTGTCCTTGCCGTCGTCATCCTTGGCCACGACGCGGCCGGCGTCCTTGCCGCTGGCGGCATCGGCCCGGGCAGTGTCCGCCGGATCGGCGGCATCGGCGGCGTCAGCCACGTCCGTCGTTTCTCCGGCCTTGGACGGATCCGACTTCGTGGCGCGGGTCGGCGTCTTGCCGTCCTCGGCCTTGTTCGCGCTGTTGCGGGCGGCGGCATTGCGCGCGGCGAGCTTGTTCTCGTCCTTCGCAGCGGTGTTCTCGGGGGCGCGCTGGGGCGGCGACGCGGGCTGGGGCGGCTGCGCCGATTCCTGACGCTGCGCCTGCTGCTGGGCTTCCAGTTGCCTGGCCTGCTGCTGCGATTGCATCTGCTGACTCGCCAGCTGCTGCGATTGCAACTGGGCCATGGTGGTCTTGGCCGCTTGCGCCGACTGGTTCTGCAGCTGCTGGTTGCTCTGGCTGAGCAGGCGGGAGAAGTCCGTCGACGCGCCGTCCTTGCGGCCGGCGTAGGCGGGGTTGTTCGTGCCGAGGCCGCCGAGGGCCCCCGGCATCGGGGTCGTGTTCTGGATCTGCGTCATGGCGAGGGAGGTTCCGGGTGGACCGGGCCGCGATCAGGCGACCAGCCGGGACATCGGGTTGCCGCCGCGCGAGGCGGCGCGGGCGGCCTGTTCATCGGTCGCGCGCTGTTCCTGGCGCATCTGGCTGCGCAGCGTCTCGGCGCGGCGGCGCTCGATGAGCTTGCGCACCGAGGCGACGCGCAGCTCGCGTTCCCGGACCAGGTCGCGGGCGGCGGACAGGCGCTGGTCGGCATAGTCGGCGATCCCGCCCTGCTGTCCGATGGCCTGGTCCAGTCGCTGGCCGAAGTTCTGATAGCAGCCCAGCAGTTGCACGGTCGTCCGTTGGGCGAATTCCTGCGACCACCGGGTCCGGTAGTCCGTGCGGTACTGCGACAACTGGTCATGCTGATTGCGCGCCGCGTTCGCACGCGACTGCGCATCCTGCAGATGACGCAGCGCTTCATCGCGCTCGGCCTCCGCGCGTTCGAGGAGAACGGTCAGGGCCTGCAGATTGGAACTACTCATGTCGATGACCTCGCTTTACGGATGTCGGCAGCTATCACGCAAAGTTGAGTGTGGCGGTCAATTGATTGAGGCAATCGTTCAAAGAAGCGGGGGAATGCATGTCTTGTTGGAGCAACCGGTCCATGTCGCCGTGCAGGCGGACCGCCATGTCCAACTCCGGATCGTGCCCGGGTTGATAGGCGCCCAGCTGGATCAGGTCGCGCGCCTTGTTGTATTTCGCGAGCAATTGCCGGAAACGGCGCGCCAGTTCGATGTGGCGCTTGTCGGCCACGCTGGTCATGACGCGCGAGATGGACCGTTCCACGTCGATCGCAGGGTAGTGCCCACTCTCCGCCAGCTCCCGGCTGAGCACGATGTGGCCGTCCAGGATGCCTCGGGCGGCGTCGGCGATCGGGTCCTGCTGGTCGTCGCCTTCGGACAGCACGGTGTAGAAGGCGGTGATCGAGCCTTCGCCGGCCAGGCCGTTGCCGCTGCGCTCCACCAGTTGCGGAAGCTTCGCGAAGCAGGAAGGCGGATAGCCCTTCGTCGCCGGCGGTTCGCCGATCGCGAGCGCGATCTCGCGCTGCGCCATCGCGTAGCGGGTGAGCGAGTCCATGAGCAGCAGCACGTGCTGGCCGCGGTCGCGGAAATGCTCGGCGATCGCGGTGGCATAGGTCGCGCCCTGCATGCGCAGCAGCGGTGGCGCGTCGGCCGGCGCGGCGACGACGACGCTGCGGCGCAGACCTTCCTCGCCGAGGATGTCCTCGATGAATTCCTTCACTTCGCGGCCGCGCTCGCCGATCAGGCCGACGACGATGACGTCGGCCTGCGTGTAGCGGGCCATCATGCCCAGCAGCACCGATTTGCCGACCCCGGTGCCCGCGAACAGGCCCAGGCGCTGGCCCCGGCCGACCGTCAGCAGCGAATTGATGGCGCGCACGCCGGTGTCCAGCGGGCGGCGCACCGGGTCGCGGTCCATCGCATTGATCGGGCGGCGGACCATCGGTTCATCGCGGATGTCGGCCAGCGGGCCGCGGCGATCGATCGGATGGCCTTGCGGGTCGACGACACGACCCAGCAGGCCGTCTCCCATCGGCAGATGCAGGCCGCGGTCCTCGTCGCGGCGCCAGGGATGGCGCTCCTCGCCGAGCACGGGACCGTGCAGCGCCGCCGGACGGGGCAGCACCATCGCGCCGCTGGCCAGGCCCTGGATCTCGTCGGTCGGCATCAGGTAGGCGCGGTCGCCGGAGAAACCCACCACCTCCGCCGTGACCGGACGCTGACCGCGACGCGGCGACGAGGCGCTCGACGGCATGTGGATCTCGCAGACCGACCCGACAGGCACCTTCACGCCGGTGGCTTCCAGCACCAGACCGGCCACGCGGACCAGCTTGCCCTGCGGCTCGATCGGCGGCGCGTTGCCGGCGAAGGCCTGCAGGTCGTCGAAGTACTGGCGCCAGCGGTCGGTGCGCGCGCTCATGGCTCGCGGTCCTCCTGGCCACCTTGATTGGCGCCTTGATTCGCGCCATGCGGCAGTCCGCCGTACTGGCTGGGCGTGGGGTCGGTCCGGAAGTCCAGACGCGCGTCCCGTGCCATGTCGGAGGCGCTGCGGCGGTCCTCCCAGACGGAGTTCTGGCCCATGGCGCCGACCGCCGACTGCCAGCGTGCCGGCAGCGACGCGTCGACGCTGCAGATGTCGGCATCGACCTTGACGCCGCCGCGGGTGATGGACGGATCGGGGATGACCTGCGCTTCGCGGGCGCGCAGTTCCTGGCCGGCCCCCTCCAGCACCAGCGGCAGGTCGTCGGGGTGCACGCGCACGCGCACGTGGCGGGCGTTGATCAGCAGCGCTTCGACGGCGTCGTGCGCCACCTTGGCCACGAGTTCCGGCGCCGTCTCCAGTTCGTTGCGGACGACTTGACGGGCGAGTTCGACGGCGGTGCGCGCCAGCGCATCGGCCATGTCCTGTTCCATCGCGGACAGGTCCTGGTCGAAGCTCGAGACCAGTTGGCCCACCTGGGCGGTGATCTGCTTGGCGAAGCTCTGCTTGAAGGCGTCCAGCGCGGCCATGCCGTCGCGATAGCCGTCCTGGTAGCCGGCCTGCCGGGCCTGCTGCAGCAGTTCCTCGAGGCTGGGACCCGGCGGCGGGGGCGGGGGCGGCGGTTCGACCGGAGCGGGCGCGGTGACGGCGGGACGGCGCGGCGCGGCGCCGCCGTCGAGCGCGCCTGGATTC
>CAMPJJ010000173.1 GCA_946886855.1 uncultured Roseateles sp.
AAGTCATCCATGGCCTGCCACAGTGGCGCATAACGGACCTCGTCATCGTCGATCGCCGCCAATGCCAAGGCGCAGGCTTCCAGCGTGCTGCGCTGGGAGTCGGCCTGGGCGCGGCGGATGATGTAGCGCGAAGGCGGTGGTGCCTCGAGGGCGAACCGCGTCAGCGTCTGCAGCCAAGGGTTCAGGGCGAGCAACCGCCGGCTGCGGCGCCAGGTGCCGTCAAGCACCACCAGCGTTGTGGGAACGGCGCTCGTGCCCGTCGAGGCTCCACGTTGCGGCAGCGAGCGGAGAGACGCGTTATCCGGCGTCCGTGGATAGAGCAGGACCAGCCCCTCGACGGATCGCGGCGGGTCGAAGCGATCCCCGACGCGCAACTCGACGCGAGACAAGCACCGAGCCAGCAATGCGGCCGTGCCTTTGGCCTGCACAGCCTCCTGCGGGTCCTGGAGGATGAGCAATGCCGAGCGGTTGTCGACTCGGTGCACACAGGCGCACCAGCAAGCGAGGAGCGGCCGCTCGCAGCGCTCGCAGAGGCGACGTCGTCCGCTCAGTCCACCACAGCTGGCGGACATCGCGGGTCAGCGCGGTGGCCGCGGGGGTCTGCGCCCGTCGTTCGGACGAGCCGGACCGTCGCGACGTGGCCGGTCTCCCCGATCACCACGCGGGCCTTGGCCCGGTCCACCAAGCTGGCCCTCGCCACGCGGGCCACCACGGCGATGGTCGCCGCCGCGGGGCGGTCGGTCGTTGCGTTCCGGCCTCGGCGGCTGCTGCGCCTCCTCGTCGCGCGCCAGTTTCAGCTGGGCATCCAACTGTTCCTGTGTCAGGCCCTTGAGCGCGCAGAAGTTGGCCGGCGTGAGCGTCGTGCGCGAGAAGTCGCGCAGCAGTTGAGCGCGCTCCTGACGGCCGCGATCCTCCTCGGCGCGGCGCGCCTCGGTGACGCCGCGGCGACGGGTCAGCTCTTCCTGCGCGGCCACTCTGTGTTCGTCGCTGACTTCCCCTGCCGGTTGACCGTCGAGATCGAAACGGGTCTTCGCGCGGGTCAACGCGATCAAGTAGCCGGTGCCCCCCGTGTAACGGCGCAGGAAGGCCGACAACTGGGCCTTGGTGAACTGGCCCGGCGCGCGCTGCTGGATGTCGGATTGGACGCGCAGCTTCAGCGGCTTCGCGCCGCCGGCAAACAACGCCGGGAACAGCGCCTTCAGCTTGGCCGCGACGGCCTGGACATCGACACGACCACCGTCGGCAGCCTTCGCCTGGCCAGGTGCCGCGTCGCTGGGAGCGGCATCGCCGGATTCGGCGCTCGCGCCGGCCTCGTCGGAGGCGTCACCCGCTTCGAGGGCGGCCGACAACGCCTCCGGCACGGCGGCCGTCGGGACGGCCTCAGTCGTCTCGGTGGCGGGAGCCTGCTGATCGGGGAACTCGGGAGAGGTCACTTCGCCTTGCGGCGGGGTGCTGGAGGGCATGCATCAAGCGGCGCGGGGCCGGCCTTCGGGGAAAAGGGGGGATTGTGCCCATAGCCGCGCGGGCGTGGCAATTCGCGCCGATCGACGGAAGTCGCCCGTCCTGCCTGAGGGACGCCTTCCGGCAGGGGAATCAGGTCTTCGGTTCGCAGGCGGGCTTGCAGACCAGTTCGGTCCGGCCCAGGATCCGCTTGGACTGGAGGCTGCTCGGCGGCCGATGGCGGCCGCACTTGAAGCAGGAGCGGGTCTGACCGCTGCCCTGGAACGGCGACCCCCCCAGCTTGGAGGCATAGCGCAGGCCGTCATCCCGAACGGCGGTGCAGGTGTCTTTGCTCATGGTCTCGCTTCGCTTGGCGCTCTTGGTCGCACCGGCAGGTTCGTCTCCCGTCGGCGCATCGATTCCCTCGCGTTCAATAGTAGGCGGGGCGTATGACGCCCCGCTACATCGCTTGCCCGGGGGTAAAAGCACGGCCCGACGAACGGTGGCGTTTACGCCGACAATCGCCCGCTTGCCCCGCCGACCGGGCGTCCGAGAACCATGGCCAAACTGTTTTTCCGCTACGCCGCAATGAATGCCGGCAAGTCCACTGCGCTGCTGCAGGTGGCGCACAACTACGAGGAGCGCGGACACACGGTCCGCCTGTTCACCGCCGGTGTCGACGACCGCTATGGCAAGGGGATGGTCACGTCGCGGCTGGGGCCGCAGCGGGTGGCGGAGGTGTTCAACGGCGAGACGGATTTCCGCGCGCTGATCACGCACTCGCCGGGCATCGCCTGCGTCCTCGTCGACGAAGCGCAGTTCCTGACGAAGGAACAGGTGTGGTCGCTCCACGAGATCGCGCACATGCGCCATGTGCCCGTCATCTGCTACGGGTTGCGGACGGACTTCCGCGGAGAGCTGTTCACCGGATCGGCGGCGCTGCTGGCCCTTGCCGACGAGATGGACGAGATGAAGACCATCTGCGACTGTGGCCGCAAGGCCACGATGAACATGCGAGTCGACGCCACCGGTCGCAAGCAGACCGAAGGGGCGCAGGTAGAGATCGGCGGCAACTCCCGTTACCGCGCGGTCTGCGGACGCTGCTTCAGGGCGTCCTGAGGACAAGGCGTCCCCGGGACGCCTGGCAAGCCTGGGCTTACTTCTTGGTCAGCTGCTCTTCCAGTTCCTTGCAGGAAGGAGCGCAGACTGGCTGGGACTTGCCCAGCAGCTTGCGGGACTTCAGCAGCGCCCGAGGACGATGCTTGCCGCAGAGGAAGCACGACATGGTTGCCGCGCCAAACGAAGAGGTTGCCGCGAACGGCGAACCTGGAGCTTTAGAGCGATAGCGCAGACCATCGGCTTCGATGGTCGTCTTGGTCGTATCCTTGGCCACGCTGTTCCTGATCCTGATAAGAGTTTGAAATGCCGCGCCGCCCGTCCCAAGTTCCCCCCAGGGACAGACGGCGAAACCCGTATTTTCCTATAAGCCGGAGCCTCCCCGTACCGGGGCATCGCTAATGACCTCGCGCGAAGGTCGCCCGAATCGGCTGCAAGAGACATTCGTCGCAGCGGCCGGCACCTGTGTTCCCCCTCTGGCGGATGTCCGTCCGAAGGCGCTTGGCGCGATCTAGGGAAAACACCTAGAATGCCGCCGCGCCGTTTCAACGTGGCGTCAACAACAAGGACACACAGGGAGCGAGCGCAGCGATGGAAAGGATCGAAGGGCTATTTGCCGCCATGAGGGCGGCCAGTCAGGCAATGGAATGGCCGGCGACGGAGGCCCGCGACAGCGCGCTGGACGCGTCCATGGAAAGCGCCGGCGAACTGGCCGAGCGTTATGCACAGGCCGTCAGCGAGGCGCTGTGCGACTACTTCCGCAGCTCGCACGCCAGCCTCTGGCTGTTGGACGGCGAGCCGGGCGACTACCGCCTGCGTTGCCTTGGCGCGCATGCCGTCGACGGCGCGAGCAGCCAGATGCCCGTCTGCGAACAGCGGGCCTGTCCGGGCTATTTCGACGCCTTGCTGTCCGAGGGCGTCTTCAACTGCGCCGATGCCCACGCCGATCCGCGCCTGGGTGCCCTGCAACCGCCGCCTACCTGGCGCGCGATGCTGGACATGTCCGGCCAGATCAACGGGAAGACCTTCGGCGTGATCGCGCTCGGGCAGCGCGATGCAGCCCGTGTCTGGACGAAGCGCGAGGAGCTCGACCTGCGCCGCGCCACCGCGAAGGCCTGCCTCCACCTGCACGCGCTGCGGACCGAGCTCGAGACCGTCTGACCTGACCGCCCCGTTGCCGGCGGGGGCGCGTCAAGCGACCGTCCAAGCCTCAGCACCAACTTCGACCGACCGGTCGGATTAATGTCTTGCGAAATGTCAATGCGGCATCCACTGACGGACGGCTGAAGGCTTCCCGCTAGAGTCGGTCGCCACACGTCCCATGGACGACCAACCCCCGGGCGACGGCCTTCGGAGCGGTCGCGACGGCGCCGGCATGCATCGGCGACGCGCGGTCAACGGCCTTGCCCGGCACCACGACAGGAGACAAGGTGGACGGGGCGATTGCAAGCATCCTGGTGCTGGACGGGGTGACCAACGGCGCGATCTACGCGCTGCTGGCACTGGCCCTGGTCCTGGTCTTCGCGGTCACGCGGGTGATCTTCATCCCGCAAGGGGAGTTCGTCGCGTTCGGCGCGCTGACGCTGGCGGGCCTGCAGCTCGGGCACACGCCGCTGACCATCCATTTCCTGATCGGGATGGCGCTGCTGGTGGCGGTGCTGGACCTGATCGCGGCCGTGCGTTCCGGACGGATCGCCGCGGCCTGGGGGGGCATCGCATTGCGGGCGCTGCCCGGCGTCGCGATCGGGCTCTGCGGGCTCTGGCTCGCGCCCATGAAGCTGCCGCTGGTGGCGCAGGCGCTGTTGACGTTGGCGATCGTGACGCCGATGGGCGGCCTGCTGTACCGGCTCGCCTACCAGTCGCTGGCGGATGCGTCGGTGCTGGTGCTGCTGATCGTCTCGGTCGGCGTGCACTTCGCGTTGACCGGCCTGGGCCTGGTGTTCTTCGGTGCCGAGGGCTCGCGCAATCCGAGCTTCTGGGACGCCAGCTATTCGGTGGGGCCGCTGATGTTCTCGGGCCAGACGCTGATCATCGTGATGGCCTCGGCCGCGCTGATCGTCGCGTTGTGGCTGTTCTTCGAGAAGAGCCTCTACGGCAAGGCGCTGCGCGCGACCGCGGTGAACCGGCTCGGCGCCCGCCTCATGGGCATCTCCAGCACCTCGGCGGGCCGCCTGTCCTTCACGCTCGCGGCTTTCATCGGCGCGCTGTCGGGCATCCTGATCAGCCCCACCACGACGATCTTCTACGACAGCGGCTTCCTCATCGGCCTGAAGGGCTTCGTCGCCGCCGTCTTCGCGGGCCTCTCGAGCTATCCAGGCGCTGCGCTCGGCGCGTTGCTGGTCGGGCTGATCGAATCGTTCAGCTCCTTCTGCGCCAGCGCCTTCAAGGAGGTCATCGTCTTCACCTCCATCCTGCCGGTGCTGCTGTGGCGCAGCTGGCGTGACCCGCACCATGAGGAGCATTGACGTGGCCGCCGATCGATCCGCCGCCGTGAAGGTCGACGCCACGCCCGCGTCCGCCGTGGCCTCCTCCGTCCCCTCCCATCCGTGGGCGCGACGCGTCGTGCCGGCGCTGCTGCTCGCGGTGCTCGCGGTGCTGCCGCTGCTGCCCGTGCCCGAGTTCTGGATCACACAGCTCAACTACATCGGCATGTTCGCGCTCGTCGCGTTGGGCCTGGTGCTGCTGACCGGGGTCGGCGGCCTGACCTCGTTCGGACAGGCCGCGTTCGTCGGCGTCGGCGCGTATGCGACGGCCCTGCTGAGTGCTCGTTACGGCCTGTCGCCGTGGATCGGCCTGGCTGCGGGCATCGTGGTCACCATGGGCATCGCGCTGGTGCTGGCCTTGATCACGTTGCGGATGTCGGGGCATTACCTGCCCTTGGCGACGATCGCCTGGGCGCTGAGCCTGAACTTCACCATCGCCAACCTGGAGTCGCTGGGGAAGTACGACGGCCTGCTTGGCGTGCCGGCGATCACGTTGTTCGGCGTCAGTCTCGCCGACGGCCGCGCGATCTACTACCTGATCTGGCTGTTCGCGCTCCTCGGCGCCCTCGCCGTGCGCAACCTGCTGGATTCGCGCCCCGGCCGGGCGATCCGGGCCCTCGGCGGCGCAACGGTGATGGCCGAATCCATGGGCGTGTCGACCTTCCGCTACAAGGTGGTGATCTTCCTGATCGCTGCGCTGCTGGCCTCGATCTCGGGGTGGCTGTTCGCGCATGTCCAGCGCACCGTGAATCCGAGCCCCTTCGGCCTGAAGATGGGCATCGAATACCTGTTCATGGCCGTCGTCGGAGGCGTGTCGAGCGTGTGGGGCGCCTTCGTCGGCGCGGGCGTGTTCAAGATCATCGAGGACCAGCTCAAGGAATTGCTGCCCGCGCTGCTCGGCAGCAACGGCAACTTCGAAATCATCGTGCTCGGTGTGGTTCTGGTGCTGATGCTGAAGTACGCGCCCCGGGGCCTCTGGCCGTCGCTGCAGGCGATGCTGTCGCGGTGGTGGCCCGCGCGTCCGCGGGAACGGAACTGGGACGGAGCGGCCCCGCTCGAATCGCGTCCGAAGCCGGCCGCCGGCTCCGTGCTGCTGAAGGTCGACAAGTTGCGCAAGCAGTTCGGCGGACTGGTCGCGGTGAACGACGTCAGCTTCGAACTGCGCGCGGGCGAGATCATGGGCCTGATCGGCCCGAACGGCGCCGGCAAGTCGACGACCTTCAACCTGGTCTCCGGCGTGCTTCACGCAACCAGCGGCGAGCTGCGCTTCGCCGGCGAGTCCATCACCGGCCTGCCGGCCCGCCAGATCGCGCGGCGCGGCATGTCGCGGACCTTCCAGCACGTGAAGATGATCGCGGACATGACCGTGCTCGAGAACGTCGCGCTCGGCGGCTACCTGCGCTCGCACAGCGGTACTGCGCGGGCGATGCTGCGGCTTGATCGCGCGGAGGAACGGCGTCTCTTCGCCGAGGCCGAGCATCAGCTGCGCCGCATCGGCATGCAGGATCACGTGCACGAGCTGGCCGGCAATCTGGCGCTCGGGCCGCAGCGGCTGATGGAGATCGCGCGGGCGTTGTGCAGCGACCCCTCGCTGCTGCTGCTCGACGAGCCCGCCGCGGGGCTGCGCCACCAGGAGAAGCAGGCGCTGGCGGCCGTGCTGCGCCAGCTGCGCGCCGAGGGCATGAGCATCCTGCTGGTCGAGCACGACATGGACTTCGTGATGGGGCTGACGGACCGCATCGTCGTGATGGAGTTCGGTACCAAGTTGATCGAGGGCACGCCTGCCGACGTGCAGGCCAGCCCCGAGGTGCGCGCGGCCTACCTGGGAACGGAACACTGACATGAGCGAGTTGCTGAAGGTCAGCGGATTGCATGCGGGCTACGGCCGCGCCGAAGTGCTGACGGGCCTGGACCTGCGGCTGCGGCCTGGCGAGGTGGTCACCGTCATCGGGCCGAACGGCGCCGGCAAGAGCACGACGCTGAACGCACTGATGGGCGTGCTGCAGGCCAGCGGGCAGATCGTCTTCGACGGCGAGGACATCCAGGGACTGAGCCTGGAGGACCGGGTGATGAGGGGCCTCGCGCTGGTGCCCGAGAAGCGCGAACTCTTCACGACGATGTCGGTGGAGGACAACCTGGTGCTCGGCGGATTCCGCCCCATGCGCCTGGGCGTGAAGGGCTGGCGCGACGAACTGGAGCGCGTCTACGCCTTGTTCCCGCGGCTGAAGGAGCGTCGCGTCCAACTGGCCGGGACGCTGTCCGGCGGTGAGCGCCAGATGCTCGCGGTCGGACGCGCGCTGATGGCGCGTCCCAAGCTCCTGATGCTCGACGAGCCCAGCCTGGGGCTGGCGCCGCTGATCGTGAAAGAGGTGTTCCGCATCGTCGCGCAGCTGCGCGAGGCGGGCGTCTCCATCCTGCTGATCGAGCAGAACGCCCGCGCGGCGCTGGAGGTCGCCGACTACGGCTACGTGCTCGAGACCGGCGAGATCGCGCTGGAGGGCCAGGCCGCCGATCTGGCGAAGGACCCCCGCGTGATCGAGACCTACCTCGGATCGAGCCGCAAGCCCCAGTGACGCCCGCCCTGGCGTGACGGAAACGCCGTGCGTGCGGCCCGCCCACCCCTGGCTCGATTAAACATATCCGAGACCACCACACCCTAATAAAAAAGGTATGCCGGCATGTGCA
>CAMPJJ010000174.1 GCA_946886855.1 uncultured Roseateles sp.
CCCCCACCCCCGCCCTCTTCCGCCCTGCGATCGCCGTCGCTGTCGCACTCGCCGTGCTCGCCGCGATGGCGACGTCGGCCCACGCGCAGGGCAGCCCGTGGGTGTTCCGCGCCCGCGCGGTGAACATCGATCCGGCGGACAAGGACAAGACCGGCCTCGGCCTGTCGCTGAGCCGCAAGACCATCCCTGAACTCGACTTCAGCTATTTCCTGACGCCGAACTGGGCGACCGAACTGGTCCTGACGGTGCCGCAGCGTCACAAGCTCTACAGCAACGGCACGCGCATCGGCTCGGTGAAGCACCTGCCGCCAACGCTGACGCTGCAGTACCACTTCAACCCGGAAGGCAGCTTCCGCCCCTACGTCGGCGCGGGCGTCAACTGCACGAGCTTCTCCGGCGCCCGCTTCGAACCCGCGGTGCAGGCGGCGCTCGCACCGAGCCTCAAGAAGAACAGCGTCGGTCTGGCGGCACAGGCCGGCTTCGACGTGATGCTCGACCAACAGTGGTCGATCAACGTCGACGTGAAGAAGATCCAGATGGACACCGAGGTCCGTTCCAAGGGGACGAGCCTCGGGAAGTTCAAGATCGACCCGCTGCTGGTGGGGGTGGGCGTCGGCTACCGGTTCTGATCAGCCCCACTCAGATCCAGGCCGCGAACGCATCCCGCGTCAGGTTCTCCGGCGCGCCTGTCTCGCGGCAGGCGACGTCGTCCTCGATGCGGACGCCGCCGAATGCGCTCAGGTGCTTCACCAGCGCCCAGTCCACGTGCGCCGCGGCGGGCGTGGCGCGCAGCTTGTCCAGCAGCATCGGGATGAAGTACAGCCCCGGCTCGATGGTCACCACCATGCCGGGCTGCAGCACGCGCGTCAGCCGCAGATACGGATGGCCTTCGGGTTTGGCGATCGTGCCGCCGTCCTCGCCGGCCATGAAACCGCCGACGTCGTGGACCTGCAGTCCCAGCAGGTGGCCGATGCCGTGCGGCAGGAAGATCGACGTCACGCCCTGCGCGAGCATCGCGTCCTCGTCCATCGTCACGATGCCGAGCTGGCGCAGCACGCCGGCGGTCTCGCGGTGTGCGGCCAGATGGATGTCGCGGTAGTCGACGCCGGCGCGCACGCGGTCGACCAGTCGCAGCTGGGCCGCTTCCATCGCATCGATCAGCGCCTGGAACGTGGCGTCGCCGTTGCCGGTCGTGCGGGTGATGTCCGACGCGTAGCCGCAGCTGTGCGCGCCCGCGTCCACCAGCAGCGACAGCGACTGCGCCGGCGCGCGCTGGTCCTGGTACTGGTAGTGCAGCACCGCCGCGTGCTCGTTGAGCGCGACGATGTTGCCGTAGGGCAGATCGCGCTCGGCGAACCCGCAGGCGTCGAGGTAGGCGTTGTGGATCGCCGCCTCGGACAGTCCCTCGCGGAAGGCGCGCTGCGAGGCGAGGTGCGCCTTCGCGCCCAGCGCCGACGCCTCGCGCAGCCGCAGCAGTTCGTACCCGGTCTTCACAGCCCGCGCGTGGTGCAGCGGGTTCAGCACCGCGGGCGGGTTGTTCGGCACGATGTCGCCGAGCGCTGCATCCGCCTCGCCGACGATCGCCAGCGTGCCCGGCACCTGCAGGTAGGGCAGCGCCTCCTCCGGCTTGCGGACGATGACCAGTTCGAAGTGTTCGACCCAGAAACCGCTCGGCGCTTCCGGCGGCACGTGCCAGTAGTCCTCGGGCTGCACGTAGACGAGACGCGGCTTGTGCCCGGGGCGGATCACCAGCCAGCTGTCCGGGTGACGGATCAGCGGCACCCACAGCTTGAAATGCGGATTCGGCTGGAAGACGTAGGGGCGGTCATCGAGGAAGGCGGACTTCTCGATGCCCGACGCGATCAGCAGCGCATCGAAACCGCCGCGCTGCAGCGCGTGGTCGGTGCGGCGCTGCTGCTCCGCGAGGTGGGCGGTGTAGAGGGCGTTCAGGGCGTGGGCGTCAACGGAGCTCATGGCGGCATTCATGCGCGGGAATTCTCCCAGACGACGCCCATCTCGGTCAGCATCGCGTCGAGCCGCACGTCGTTCGGCTGGGCGGTCAGCGTCGGCTGGAAGCCGTGGCTGAAGCCGACGCCGACGACCACCGGCTGCGGCTGGATCTGCGAGATCGTGCGCAGCATGAAGCCGCCGCCGTAACCCATGCGGATGCCGCCCGGCCCGTAACCCACACAGGGCAGCAGCAGCAACTGCGGATCGAAGGCTTCGGTGTCCTTGGGCTTGGTGATGCCGGTGGCGTCCTCTTCCATCGGGCAGCCCGGGTACCAGACATGGAAGCGCAGCCGGCCTTCCTCGCGATCGACGACGGGCAGGCCGATGCGGCGGTCACCGTCGACCTCGCTCCAGCGGTACAGCGCCGGCAGCGGATCGAATTCGCCCTTGATCGGCCAGTAGGCGGCGATGCGCTTTTCCTTGCGCCCGACCAGCCAGACGCGCAGCACGCGCTGCAGGACGTCGGCGAGCTCGAGGCGGCCCGGCAGGTCCAGGCGCTCCCGGATCAGGCGCTCGCGCAGCGCCTGGCGGTCTTCGGAGATCGGCAGCTTGTCGTTCGGATCCATCCAGCCCATTCGCCTTCCCTTGCGGACCCGGCGGGCCCTGGAGCGGACCATTGTGGCCGCCTCGCGGACAGGGCGCCAGCGCTGATCTAGAGTCGACGCCATGGCACGCACCACCACCTCGGGCACCGTCCGCCGCATCACCGGCGCCGGCGCGGACTTCGCGAATCACTGCATGGAGCTGCTGGCGCCGCTCGGGCCGGTGCTGGCGCGGCGGATGTTCGGCGGCTTCGGGCTGTATGTGGACGGCCTGTTCGTGGCCATCATCAGCCGCGACGAGCTCTACCTGAAGGCGGACGCCGCCAGCCAGTCCCGCTACGTGGAGGCCGGCTGCGAGCCGTTCCGATACGAGAAGACCGCCAAGGACGGGCGACAGGAGGTCGCCAGCCTGAATTACTTCCGACCGCCGGAGGAGACGCTCGAATCGCCCGCGCTGATGCTGCCCTGGGGGCGGCTGGCGATGGCGTCCGCCTTGCGCTCCGCCAACGCGAAGCCGAAGGCCAGGACGCCGAAGAAGAGCGCGGGCACCAGCGCCGAGCCGAGCACCGTCACGAAGGAGAAACCGGCCAAGGCGCTCAAGGGGGTCACGGCGGCGGCTCCTGCGGTCAGGCGTTCGCCAGGCGCTGGCCGAACAGCTGCCCGAAAGAAGGCAGGCGGCTGACGACGCTGCGCGCCAGCGGCTTGGCGCAGGCCTGCGGCGGCACCATCAGCTGGAAGCGGGCGGTCGGCCAGGCTTCGACGACGAGTTCGGTGCCGCTGGCCACTTCCAGCGTTTCGCCGGCCGACAGCCAGAAGTCCTGCGCCGGCAGGTTCAGGTCACCGCGCTGCGTCACCCAGACGCGACCGTCGAGCACATGCAGTTCGCGCCGGCCCGGGCCGATGGGCAGGCTCATGGCCTCGCCCTGTGACAACGTCCACGCGGCGTCGTCGCGGCTGACCTGGATTGATGACTTTTGCATGACATTCATGATCGACTCCTTGTCCCCCGGGCGGTCCGCGCACTGGCGGCCTTCCTCGTGGACATGGTGCAATCCTAGGGTTGACCCGGAGCTTGGTCCAATGAGTCTTGTCGCGTCGATTGATACCATCCACGCATGAATACGCCCCGCCATCGCCCGCTCGGCGTCGGTCCGCTGCGTGCCTTCGAGGCGGTGGCCCGGCGTTTGAGCTTCAGCGCCGCCGCCGAGGAGCTCTACCTGACCCAGTCCGCCATCAGCCGCCAGATCCGGTCGCTGGAGGAAGAACTGGGCGCCACGCTCTTCCTGCGCGGCACCCGCCATGTCGAGCTGGCGCCGGACGGCAAGCTGCTGCTGTCGGCGGTGGAGCCGATGCTGGAACGGCTGGACAGCACGGTGCGCCAGATCCGCTCGACGCGCGGCCGGCGCGTCGTCAACGTGACGACCTTCGCCTCGTTCGCCTCGCTGTGGCTGATTCCCCGGCTGGAGGCCTTCCAGCGCGAGCATCCGGACATGGACATCCGCGTCTCGGCGCTGGATCAGCTCGTCGAGATCGACGACAGCGAATTCGACGTCGCCCTGCGCTACGCCGCGCCCAACCGCGTGGCGCCGTCGGCGCGGCGCATGTTCGGCGAGATGCTGACGCCGGTGGTGAACCCCTGGGTCGCCAAGCAGGCGCAGGAGGGCCAGGGGCCGCCGCTGAGCCAGGCGGCCGACCTGCGCCAGTACACCTTGGCCGAGGAGGACGACCAGCGGCCCAGCGGCCTGTTCCTGAGCTGGCGGCGCTGGCTGGCGCTGCATGGCGCGCCGGACCTGCAGCCGCGGCGCTGGATGTACCTGAACTTCACGTATCAGCAGATCCAGGCGGCGGTGTCCGGCCAGGCGGTGGCGTTGGCGCGGCTGCCCTTGATCTATGAGGCGCTGGAGCGCGGCGAGCTGGTCGAGCCCTTCGGCGAGGCGGGTCGCACGGACTGCCCGACGGTGTACTGGCTCATGATGTCGGAGCACGGCCGGGCGCGGCCCGAGGTCGTGGAGTTCGCGCGCTGGATCGGCGAGCACGCCGCGCTCACGCGCCGCGCGATCGGGGAGCCGGATCCGCCGGTGGATGAGAACTCGGGCTGAGCCGTACCACCACCGCCGCTCGACTTGCCCCCTCTCCCGCACTGCGGGAGAGGGGCTCATGCAGGTGGGCCGGTCGATCAGGGTGCGATGAGTTCGCGCTCCGTCAGCACCACCGTCAGAGCCTGGTCATGCGGCTGCACTTCGAAGGCCGCTTCGCAGCAGCTCCAGCCCAGGCCGATCGTCGTGACCCCCGGATGCGCCTCGATCCAGCGGTCGAAGTAGCCGCCGCCGTAACCCAGCCGGAAGCCTTCACGCGTGTAGCCCAGGCAGGGCACCAGCAGCACCTCCGGTACGAGCACCGGGCCGGTCGAGCTGGGGATCCCGCATTCATCCTTGACCGTCGGCTCCTGCCCGTCCCAGCGCCGGAAATCCATCGAGGCCGGTCCCCGATCGCCGGCTTTACGCGCAAAGGGCAGCGCGAGTTGCATTTCCCCCCCGAGCTTGTGCGTCGAGGCCCAGGCCGCTGCGTTAAATTCCCCCTCCAGGGGCCAATAGAGGCCGAGGGTCAGCGGCTCCAGCTGGCGCAGCAACGGCAGCAGTTGCTCGCCCAACCGGTCGGCCGCCAGACGAGCCTCGGCACCGGCCCACCATTCGCGGCGGCGCGCCAGCAAGGCGCGTCGCAACTCGCTCCGCTCATGGGGCCAGGTCTTGCCGGTCGTGCCGGGGGCTTCGGGGGCCATGGGAGAGTCACTCATCGCAGGTCGGCATGAAGTTCGCTCGGATCACTGTAACCGCCCTCGCCACCGCCACCGTGACCGTTTCGGCCACCGTCGGCGCCCTCGGGACCATCGGGACCTTCGGCGTGGCGACGCTCGCCACCCTGGCCACGGCGCTGCCCGCCCTCGCGCAGTCGAGCACGACCTTCAACGTCGTGCCCAACGCCCTGCCGCCGCTGCCGGACCTGGTCACCGACGCCCGCGAGGCCTGGCGCGTCCGGGACCGCTCGCGCCTGGCCGCGATGCGCCAGGTCGCCTTCGACCAGCAGCACCCGCTCGCCCCGTGGTTCGACTACTGGGAGCTGAACGCCCGCCTGTCCGAGGCCCAGCAGCCCGAACTCAACGCGTTCTACGCCCGCTGGCCGGGCGCCTACGTCGAGGACCGGCTGCGCAACGACTGGCTGCTGGAACTGGGGCACCGCCGCGACTGGACCAACTTCCGCCGCGACCATGCCGCCTACAAGATGCAGGACGACCGCGAAGTCGCCTGCTACGCGCTGCTCGCCGACCCGCCGGGACGCGACCTGCGCGACGCCGCGCGCGCCGTCTGGTTCGCGCAACGTGACGCGGACGAAGGCTGCAATATGCTGGCCACCACGCTGCACGAGAACGGCCAGTTCAAGGACTCGGACGTCTGGCGCAAGCTGCGTCTGGTCGTCGAGACCAACAAGCCGCGCGCGGTGAAGCAGGCCGGGGCGCTGCTCTCCAAGCCCGACCAGGACGCGCTGGCCGAGCTGATGGACAAGCCGGACCGCTACCTGAAGCGCAAGGCCGCGGCCTCGCCGCGCGCCAAGGCGGAGCTGACGATGCTCGCGCTGATGCGCCTGCTGGCCACCGACTACGACAAGGCGGACGACGACGTGCGCCGCTGGGCCGCCAAGCTGCCCAACGACCTGTCCGCGTGGCTCTGGGCCCAGTACGGCAGACAGGCCGCGCTGCGCTTGAAGGACGAGGCCAACGAGCATTTCGATCGCGCGGTGAAGCTGCAGGCCAGGCTCGGCCCGATCGAGTGGAGCGACGACACGATCAGCTGGATGGCGCGCGCCGCGTTGCGCGGCGATGCGGGCGCGAGCCGGCCGGAGCAGCTGATGTCGGCGATCGCGCTGATGAAGCCGTCGGATCAGAAGGACATCAGCTGGCAGTACTGGCGCGCGAAGGCGCAGCAGCAGCTGGCGCCGACCGGTCCGTCCGGCGATGCGCAGCGCCGCGAAGCCCAGGAGACGCTGCGCGCGATCGCCTCGCCGCTGAGCTTCTACGGCAAGCTCGCCGCCGATGAGCTGAAGCTGCGACTGCCGCTGCCGCCGACGCCCGCCGACCTGACCGCGGCGGAGCGTGCGCAGGGCCTGGCCAATCCCGGGATCCAGCGCGCGTTGATGCTGCTCGCCGTGGGTCTGCGCAGCGAGGGCCAGCGCGAATGGAACTTCAGCCTGCGCGGTCTGTCGGATCGCGAGCTGCTGTCGATCGCGCAGGCGGCCTGCGAGCGCGAGCTCTGGGAGCGCTGCATCCAGACCAGCGAGCGGACCCGGACCGAGATCGACCTCGCCCAGCGCTTCCCGATGCCGTACCGCGCGGACGTGCTGAAGCAGTCGACGGCGGTGGGCCTGGACCCGGCCTATGTCTACGGCCTGATCCGGCAGGAGTCGCGCTTCATGATGGATGCGCGCTCGCACGTCGGCGCCGGGGGCCTGATGCAGGTGATGCCGGCCACCGCGAAGTGGACGGCCAGGAAGCTGGGCGTCGACTTCAGGCCCGACATGCTGCATGACCGCGACACCAACCTGCGCCTGGGCACCGGCTACCTGAAGCTGGTGATGGACAGCTTCGAGGGGTCGCAGGCGATGGCGGCGGCGGCCTACAACGCCGGCCCGAACCGGCCGCGCCGCTGGCGCGACGGTCCGCAGCTCGACGCCGCGATCTGGACCGAGAACATCCCCATCTGGGAAACCCGCGACTACGTGCGCAAGGTGCTGTCCAACGCGACGATCTATGCCCAGCTGATGGGCCGCGAGCGCGGCATCCTGCTGCGCGACCGGCTCGGCAGCGTGA
>CAMPJJ010000175.1 GCA_946886855.1 uncultured Roseateles sp.
GGTGGATTGGAAAGCGCCGGCAACTCTGTGTCGGCATTGATATCGACCTTCACAAAGCTGGCAAGCGGCCACAAGCCCCAGCAACACGGCCCGCGTTCAATCGCCGCATTCTCAACCGGAGTGTCGGACGATGCGATTCAAGACCTGGGCCTGGGGCCTGAGCGTGGCCACCGCCGCCCTGCTGGCCGCCTGCGGCGGCGGCAGCGACAGCAGCTCGGCGCAGATGCGCCTCCTCAACGCCAGCATCGGCTACGCCGCGCTGGACATGGCCGTGGACAGCACCACGGTGAACGCCGGCGTGACCTATGCCGGCGTCGGCAGCTATGCCGACGTGAAGACCGACGCGACCGGCACCGAGGTGCAGAGCAACAGCGTCGGCAGCACGCTGTCGTCGTCGACGCCGTCGCTGGCTTCCGGCAGCCACTACACGATGATCGCGTACGGCTCGGCCGGGTCGGTGCGCACCACCCTGCTCCAGGAAGACCAGGACGTGCCGGCCACCGGCAAGTCCAAGCTGCTGGTGCTGAACCTGGCGCCGGACGCCGGCGCGATGGACGTGTACGTCACCGGCGCCGACGAGTCCCTGGACACCGCGTCGACCGTGGCGAGCAGCATCGCGACCGGCTCGGGCAGCGGCTACATCACGCTCAACAGCGGCACCTTCCGGGTCCGCATCACCGCCGCCAGCGCCAAGACCGACCTGCGGCTGGACATCCCCAGCATCACGCTGCCGTCGGCCGGCGTCTCGACGCTGATCCTCACGGGCAGCACCGGCGGCGTGCTGGTCAACGGCATCCAGCTGCTGCAGCAGGGCGCGACCGCCAACTTCCCCAACACGACCGTGCGGACGCGCCTGGTGGCCGCGGTGGGCGGCAGCGCCCTGGTGTCGGGCTCGATCGGTCAGACCTCGCTGATGCCGACCTCGGTGGCGCCCACGATCGGCGACTACACGACGGTGACGGCCGGCGCGGCCGACCTGTCGATCTACGTCAACGGCGCCCTGATGCCCTTCGCGAAGCCGACGCTGACGGCGGGCAGCGACTACACGCTGATGGTGTGGGGCACGGCGGCCGATCCCAAGCTCGCGGTCCTGACGGACGACAATCGCCTGCCGACCAGCCCGACGACGACGGCCAAGATCCGCCTGGTCAACGGCGTGGCCAGCGCCACCACCGGCCTGACGCTGAACGTGGACTACAGCGCCCTGGCCTCGAACATCGCGGCGGGCACGTCCTCGTCGCCGCAGACGACCGCGGCCTCGACGTCCGCGCTGCTGACGGTGACCTCGCCGTCCTCGACGACGCCGGTGTACAGCCTCAGCGAACTGGGCATCCAGGCGGGCTACGTCTACACCGTGTTCGTGATGGGCGACAGCAACGCAATGGTCGGTTCGCTGCGTCGCGAGCGCTCGTCCAACTGACCCCGGGCGCGCCTCGGCGCGCCACCCGGCCGGGAACAGCGCCCGGCCCCGGACCACTCAGCGCGCATCCCGGCGCGGCGGCCTGTTCGACCGCGGTCCGGCGCAACTTCCTCCCTGTTGGCCACGTCCTCTCACGAGGCGTGGCCTTTTTTTCCGTCCGTCGCTGCTGACGTCCTTCGTCCGGCGACTGCGGCAACATCGCGGGATGTCGACGACGCCGCCCCGCCCGACCGTGACCCAGGTCCGCCGCCTGCGCCAGCTCTGGCGCTCGGCCGGCTGGCCGTGCCAGGACATGCTGGAGGTGGAACTGCTGGCGATCGGCTGGCTGGAACGCCGGGTCGATCCCCATGGCCGGGAGACCCTGCGGCTGACCTCGCCCGGGATCGACGCGCTGCACCAAGGGCTCCAGAAGAACCGCACGGCCCGCGACCGCCACGAGGACCTGGTCGCCCGCATGGCCGTCGAACTGCAACGCGCGGGACGCGTCGTCTGGCGCGGGTTGTCGCTGCGCGCGGGCCTGCCGCGTGAGGACGAACCGGAGCGGATGCGATGGGTGAACGCGATGCCGGATGTCTATTCGGTGCGCAACACCACCGTCGAGGACTACCTCGAACCCGCCGTGCACGAGATCAAGGTCAGCCGGTCCGACCTGTTGTCGGAACTCCGCCGCCCCGCGAAGGCCCAGGCGTATCTCGCGCTGGGCGGGCAATGCTGGTACGTGCTGCGCGCCGGCATCGCCGAGGTCGAGGAGATTCCGCCGGCCTTCGGCGTGCTGTTCGCGCATGCCCTGACAGGCGGCGACGGCTTCCGCTTCCAACTCGGCAGACCGGCGCCGCGCCGCGCGATGAAACCGGACTTCGCGACCTGGATGGCGCTGGCCAAGGCGAGGCCGGAGCCCGCGCCGCTCGACGAGGGTCAGGACTTGCTGGGCGACGTCTGAGGTCCGGGCGACGGGTGACCTCCGGCGTCCCCGGTTCGTGCGGCGCCGCCCCGTCGCATCGGCCGTTTCCGGACGGCTATCCTGCCCGCCTCGCTTGATGGAGGAGATGCCATGACCGACACGACGGAGACCTTCGAAGGCGGCTGCGACTGCCGCCAGGTCCGCTACCGGATGACCAGCCGACCGCTGATCGTCCATTGCTGCCACTGCCGCTGGTGCCAGCGCGCGAGCGGCGCAGCCTTCGCGCTCAACGCGATGATCGAGGCCGATCGGGTCGAGCTGCTGGCGGGCGAGCCGGTGCCGTTCATGAATCCGAGCGAAAGCGGCAAAGGCCAGAAGATCTGGCGCTGCCCCAGCTGCGCCATCGCCGTCTGGAGCAACTACGCCGGCGGCGGCGACGCGATGCGCTTCGTGCGCGTCGGCACGCTCGACGAGCCGGACCGCCTGCCGCCCGACATCCACATCTTCACCGCGTCCAAGCAGCCGTGGGTCCAGCTGCCGCCCGACGCCGTGGCCATGCCCGAGTACTACGACGTGCGCCAGCACTGGTCGCCGACCAGCCTGGAGCGCGGCGCCCTCCTGCGCGCCAAGAAAGCTTAGAAGCCTCCCTCATATCGGCTTGGCCGGCGCGGCGCCACAATGACGGCTTTCCTCGACATCGGCCGGCTCACAAGGCCGCGATCACCGCCATGACCTTCCACCCCTCGATGGCCCGTCGTCTCCGCTCGGCCGCCCGTCTGACCGCCCTGGCCGCGGCGCTGTCCACGATCGGCGCGCTGCCGGCCCTGATGCCCGCGGCGACCGCCGCCAGCGCCTCGGCCTCGGTGTCCTGGCAGGAGGCCTCCGGCGACGCGGACATCGAGCGCGCCTTCACCCAGGCGCGCGGCGAGAAGAAGCCGGTGCTGCTCTATTGGGGCGCCAAGTGGTGCCCGCCTTGCAACCAGCTCAAGGCAACGCTGTTCAACCGCGCCGACTTCATCGAGCAGTCGCGCGCCTTCGTCGCGGTCCACATCGACGGCGACAACCCCGGCGCGCAGCGCCTGGGCGCGCGCTTCAAGGTGCGCGGCTATCCGACCATGATCCTGTTCAGCAACGACGGCCAGGAGCTGACCCGCCTGCCCGGCGAGGTCGACGCGCCGCAGGTGCTGCGCGTGCTGCAGCTGGGTCTTGCCGGCGGACGTCCGGTGAAGACCGTGCTGGCCGACGCGCAGGCCGGCAAGAAGATCTCCGCCAATGAGTGGAAGCTGCTGGGCTTCTACTCCTGGGAAACCGATGAACAGCAGCTGGTGCCCGCCGCGCAGCGTCCGGCGTTGCTCGCGAAACTGGCCGCCGCGAGCCAGGGCGTCGACGACGAGACCACCACCCGCCTGTGGCTCAAGGCGCTGGCCGCGACCGAAGGCGGCGGCTCGCTGAAGGCGGACGCCGCGCTGCGGGCGCGCGTGGAGCAGGTGCTGGCCGACCCGGCCGCCGCCCGGGCGCAGATGGACGTGCTGAGCAACAACGGCGATGACATCGTCCGCGCGCTCGCGCCCGCGGCGGGCCCCGACCGCCAGGCACTGATCGCGAAGTTCGATGGGGCGCTGAAGCGCTTCGAGGCCGACGGCTCGCTGTCGCGCGCCGACCGGCTGCAGTCGCTGCTCGCACGCGTCGAACTGGCGCGCCTGGACCAGAAGAAGGACGAACTCGCGCCCAGGCTGCCCGCTCCGCTGCTGGCCGAGGTCAAGGCACAGGCCGCCAAGGTCGACAAGGAGGTCACCGATGGCTACGAGCGCCAGGCGGTGATCACTTCGGCGGCCTACCTGCTCGGACGCGCCGGCCTGTGGAGCGACAGCGATGCGCTGTTGAAGGCCAGCATCGCCAAGAGCCACAGCCCGTACTACCTGATGAGCTCGCTGGGCAGCAACGCCCGCAAGCAGGGCAAGAAGGACGAGGCTCTGCGTTGGTACGAAGAGGCCTTCAACAAGAGCGAAGGCCCGGCCACCCGGCTGCAGTGGGGTTCGAACTACCTGAGCGCGCTGGTCGAGCTGGCGCCCCAGGATTCGGCCCGCATCGAGAAGGCCGCGGCGCAGCTGCTGGCCGAAGCCGAGAAGGACAAGGGCGCCTTCTACGAACGCAGCGCCCGCTCGCTGCAGAAGGTCGGCAGCCAGCTGGTCGCGTGGAACGCGAACGGGCAGCATGACGCCGCGCTCGGCCGTCTGCGCACCCAGCTGGACGGCGTGTGCGCCAAGCAGGATGCCGGCGACAAGGGCGCCTGCGAATCGCTGCTGAAGAAGAAGGGCTGAGGCCCCTCTTCCTCCCGACTTACTTCAGCAGGCCTTCGGCCTTCATCGCTTCCTGGACCGCCGGCCGCGCCGCAATGCGGCCGCGGTAGGCGACCAGCTCCGGGTAGGCGGCCAGGTCGACCCCGACGAGCTGACCCCAGTTCGACACCGTGAACAGGTAGGCGTCGGCCACCGAGAACTGGTCGCCCATCAGGAACTGCTTGCCGGCGAGCTGCCCGTCGACCCACTTGAAGCGTTCGTGCAGCTTGGTCCGGAAGACGCCCTTGGCGTCCTCGGAGATCGCCGGGTTGAACAGCGGGCTGAAGGTCTTGTGCAGCTCGGTGGTGATGAAGTTGAGCCACTCCTGCAGACGGTAGCGTTCCATCGTGCCGTTGGCCGGCGCGAGCTGCTTGCCCGGCGCCTGGTCGGCGATGTACTGGATGATCGCCGGGCCTTCGCTCAGGCGCTGGCCGTCGTCGAGTTCCAGCAACGGCACGTAGCCCTTCGGATTGATGCCGTAGTAGTCGGTACCGTCCTGCAGCTTGTGGGTCTTGGTGCTGGCCAGGACCGGCTCGAAGGCCAGGCCGGCCTCGCGCAGGACGATGTGCGGCGACAGCGAGCAGGCGCCAGGGCTGTAGTAGAGCTTCATGGGGGGTCTCCTTTGGGGCCATCGATCGTACTCGTACAGTCGACCGGTCGACATCCCGTCCAAGGCCCCCGCCATGAGCACTGCATCCCCCGCCAAGACCCATGCGTTCGAGGACTTCAGCGTCGGCCAGGTGCGCGAGTTCGGCTCGCGCCTGGTCGACCGTGAGGAAGGGCTCGCCTTCGCGGCCGCCTACGATCCGCAGCCGCTGCACCTGGACGAGGCCGCCGCGGACGCGTCGGTGCTGGGCGGGCTGTCGATCAGCGGCTGGCAGACCTGCGCGCTCGTCATGCGCATGATGTGCGACGCCTACCTGCTGGACTCCACCAGCCAAGGCTCGCCCGGCATCGACAACCTGCGCTGGCTCAAGCCGGTGCGCCCCGGCGACACGCTGCGGGTGCGCATGACCGTGTTGGAGACCAAGGCCAGCCGCAGCCGACCGACCATCGGCCTGGTGCGATCGGGCTGGGAAGTCTTCAACCAGAAGGACGAACAGGTCATGAGCATGGAGGGGTGGGGGATGTTCGGACGCAGGGAAAGCAGATCGGAAAGCTGACCGAAGGCACGCGGCCGCGCGCCTCCCGCTCGCCATAATCGCCGGGCACCATGGAGGAGCGAGTTGATGACAATGCGTCCCCGGGCAAGTCCTGCCCCCCGCGCCCGGCCGTTTCACGTCCTGGCCCTGATGACGACGGCCGCCCTGGCGTCCTTCAGCGGCGGCGAGGCACGGGCTGAAGCGCCCGCCAAGGCCCTGCATCCCTGTCGCGTCGAAGGGGTGCCCACGGAGGTCCTGTGCGGCAGTCTCAAGCGCCCGCTCGATCCGGCGCGGCCTGACGGCGTCCGCATCGACATCCACTACGTCGTCGTGCCCGCACTGGCGCGCAACAAGCTGCCCGACCCGGTGCTGCTGCTCGCCGGCGGCCCTGGCCAGAGCGCCATCGCGTTGACGGCCTCGGTCCTGCCGCGGCTGTCCCGGTTGAACTACCGGCGCGACCTCGTGTTCGTCGACCAGCGGGGCACCGGACGCTCCGCGCCGCTGGCCTGCCCGGACAACAGCGGCCGCAGCCTGGACGAATTGCTCAAGCCCGGCGCCAAGGTCCGGCTGCTGGAGCAATGCCGCGATGCGCTGAAGCAGCTGCCTTACGGCGATCTGCGCTTCTTCACCACGACGATCGCCATGCAGGACATGGACGCCGTGCGCGCGGCCTTGGGGGCCGAGCGCTGGAACCTGGTCGGCGCGTCCTATGGCACGCGGGCCGCGCTCGAGTACCAGCGGCAGTTCCCCGATCGCGTGCGCCGCAGCGTGATCGACGGCGTCGCGCCACCGGACATGGTGTTGCCGGTCAGCTTCTCGCAGGACTCGCAACGCGCGCTGGACGCCGTGTTCACCGCCTGTGCCGCCGACGCGGCCTGCTCCGCGCGTTTCCCCGGGCTCCGGTCCGAGTGGCAGGCGCTCCTCAAGAGCCTGCCGCGCAAGGTGTCGTTCACCCATCCGCTGACCGGACAGCCGGAAGAGGCCACGCTGACGCGCGAGGGGCTGCTCGGCCTGGTCCGGCCGCCGCTGTATGCCCCCGGCGTCGCGGCCGCGCTGCCGGCTGCGCTGCACGAGGCTTCCCTGGGTCGCTTCGACGCGATGGCCGGCCTGGCGGGCCAGCTGGGCGGCGGCTCACGGGCCATGCGGATCTTCGAGGGCATGCACTTCTCCGTCGTCTGCGCCGAAGACGCCCCGCGCATCGCGGCATCGACCGAGACGCCCGCGCCCGACTTCGGCACCCTGGACCGCGACCTCTACGCCCGCGTCTGCAGCGCCTGGCCACGCGGCGACGTGCCGGCGGCCTTCTATGCGATCCCGCCGGCGAAGTCGCCGGTCCTGCTCACCAGCGGCGGCGACGATCCCGCCACGCCGCAGCGGCACGGGCAGCGCGTCAAGGTGGCGCTGGGGGACCAGGCGCGTCACGTCGTCGTGGGCGCGGCGGGTCATGGCGTCGCGCTGACGCTGCCTTGCATGCGGGACGTGCTGTTCCGCTTCATCGACGCTCCGCGCGATGCCGACGCCCTCGAGGTGGACGCGAGCTGCGCCAAGGGCGTGCCC
>CAMPJJ010000176.1 GCA_946886855.1 uncultured Roseateles sp.
GCGACGATCGCCGCCAACGGCCGCTACGACAAGGAGAAGGCGCTGCACTGGGCCGCGTCCTACGACTGGAAGCCGGTCAAGCTGTTCCTGGCGCAGCGCGTCTACAGGAAGGAATTCGCCGCCGGCGGCGCCGACGCGAAGAGCACGATGACCTGGCTGGGCGCGACCTGGCAGGCCACGCCCGCGCTGAGCCTCACGCCGGCGGTGTACTTCCAGAACATCTCCAGCGGCGCCAGCGGCACCGACGATCCCAAGCTCTACGCGCTGCGCGCGAAGTACGAGCTGTCCAAGCGCACCAGCCTGTACGCGGTCGCCTCGACGGCCAAGTCCGGCGACGGCGGCCTGGTCAGCGTCTCGCGCGACGACAACGGCTTCGGCGATTCGCAGTCCAGCGTCGGCCTCGGCATCCAGCACCGGTTCTGATTCCGGCGGTTCGGACGGTTCTGGCGGATCGGACGGTTCGGACGGGCCGGCCCTGGCCGTGCGGCCGGGGCCGCTTCAGCTCGCCGCGGGCGTGTCCGGCACGACGATCGATTCGCCGATCGCGTAGAACTGGCCGCCCGCGACGTAGTGCAGCGTGCGCAGCGCCGGCGGCGCGGACTCGAAGTGCCAATGCCCGTCGCTGAACACGCGGGCATCGGCCCAGGCCGCGACGACCTCGCCGATGAACAGGTCGTAGATCCACTGGTTGCGGGGCTCGGGCAAGACCCGGCACACCAGCCACGCGGCGCAACCGTCCACCAGCGGGACGGTGCCCGCGGCGAGATCACGGTCCGAGCTCGGGACCGGTCCTGCGCCCGCTCTCGCGCCCGCGCTCGTGTCTGTGCCCGCGCCCGCGCCCGCATCGACGGGAAACGCGACATCCACCAGCCTCGCCCCCGCCTGGGCGAGCTTGTCCGGATCCTGGTGCAGGCTGCGATTGCCGAGCCGGTGCGTCAACGCCGCCTGCGCGGCCGTCGGCACCTGCAGCACGAAGAAGCCGCTGGCCTCGACCAGTTCGCGCGTGCGCGTCGCCTTGTCGAGGACCACCGTCACCTTCGGCGGCTGGAAGTCCAGCGCGCAGGACCAGGCCGCGGCCATCGCGTTGCGCACGCCGCCGTGCGCGGCGGAGACCAGCACGGTCGGTCCGTGGTTGAGCAGCCGGTAGGCCTTGTTCAACGGAACGGGCGCGACGTGTTCGTTCAGGCGCTCTTGCAGGGGGGCGTCGTGGGGCGTCTTCATGGCGGCGACCATTGTGACGGCGGTCGGCGGACCTTGCCTCGGCGCGTGATTCAACCCTGAATGCCCGGATCGGCGCGATCAGACCGTCGCGCTCAGACCGGCGCGGGCGGCGCGGTCTGGCCCGGCAGCAGGCCCTCGGCGCGAAGCCGCGACAGCACGTCGAAGAGCAGCTCGCTCTTGATGCCGTAGGCCGCGCGCGGCGAGTTCACGAAGCCCGAGGCGTTGAGGATCAGGTTGGTGCCGTCCACGCCGTCGAGCTGCACGTTGGGCGCCGGCGCGGCCAGCACGCCGCCGTGCGCCTGGAAGGCCGCCAGCACCAGCGCCTTCACCCGGTCGGTGTCGGTGGCCAGCGGCATCGGCAGCTTGAACTGCACCATGCCCAGCGACTCGCCGTAGGTGACGTTGCGGACGATCTTGGTGATGAACTCCGAGTTCGGCACGATGACCGTGGAGCGGTCGCCCATCTGGATCTCGGTGGCCCGCACGCTGATGCGGCGGATGTCGCCCTCCACGCCGGACAGCGACACCCAGTCGCCGACCTTCACCGGCCGCTCGGCCAGCAGGATCAGGCCGGAGACGAAGTTCTGCACGATGGACTGCAGGCCGAAGCCGATGCCGACCGACAGCGCGCTGGCGACCCAGGCCACGCTCTGCAGGCTGAAGCCGACGGCCGTCAGCGCCGCGGCGATCGCGGCGACGGTGCCGACGTAGCCGAACAGCGTGGTCGTGGACGAGCGCATGCCGACGTCCATGCGCGTCGTCGGCATGTAGCGCTCGGACAGCCAGCCTTTGAGCAGCCGCACCGCGGCCAGGCCGACGAAGAGCACCGCCAGCGCCTGCAGCAGCTTGATCGGATTCAGCTGCAGGGTGCCGATGACCAGGCCGTCCTGCAGGCTGCCGGACCGGCGCACCAGGTCCATCGGCCCTTCGCCGTAGGGGGCGAGCAGCAGCAGCAGCGCGAAGAAGGCGATCGACACGCGGCAGACGGCGGACAGCAGCAGGGCGGTCTGCTCGCGCGTGCGCGGCGGGGCGGGCGCGTCGTCGCCCGACGCCGCGGCGCTGCCCGGCCTGGCGCTGGCGCCGCCCTTGCCGTCGCTCTTTGAGTCGTTCTTCCCGTCACTCTTGGCATCGCTCGCTGCTGCGGCCGGCGAGGGCGCCAGCAGCGTCATGAAGAGGTCGTCGACGAGCACCGTCAGCAGGTAGGCGCCGCCGATGACGATCAATCCCCAGACGACCTGGTTCAGCACGAACATCGCCAGCGACACGAACCCGGTCAGCACCGCCAGCGTCGCGCCCACCAGCGTCAGCCACGCGGCGGCGCGCAGCACCGACAGCCAGAGCGGCCGGATCGTGAGTTCGGGATGGCTGCCCGTGCCGGCGTCGGCCGCGGCGGCGGGCTCCTGCGGCGTGCCGGTATGCCGCCGCAGTTGCGCGATGGCCGAGGCGAGCACCGCGACGAAGGTCAGCGACGCGAGCGCCTGCAGCGCGCTGCTGCCGGCCGGACTCAGATCGAGCGTCGCCGCGGTCCGGGACGACAGCCAGCCCAGCACGACCGCCGCCGCCAGCGTGCGGGGCAGCCAGGCCAGGCGCGACGCGGCGAGGTCGGGCACCGGCAGCAGGCGCCAGGAGGGTTTGTGCGCCATCAGCAGCGCCGCGCCCAGCCCGGCGATGAAGCCGCCGAACCAGACGATCATCTCGGCCGTGTCCAGCCACTGTGCGAGCGAGTCGGGCCCGTCCGGCGCGCCGTCGACCAGGCCGGCCGTCAAGGTCAGGACCAGGCCGTGCGCGACCAGCCCGGGCCGCAGCGTGCGCAGCGTCACCTCGCTGACGGCGAACAGCGACCGGCGCAAGCGCCCGGGCGGGATGCGGGTCGCGCACAGGCGGGCGGTCAGGCGCCTGGCGCCCAGGCACAGGACCAGCCACGCCACCACCGCGGCCACGAAGGTCGCCCAGGCCGACGCCGGCACCGCGGCCCACAAGGCGCCGAGCTCGGCCCCGAACACGCGGGCGCGTTCGAGGTCCGCGGCGCCGTCGGTGCGCAGCGAGCGCCAGAAGCCCGCCTGGAGCAGCGACGGCACGCGTTCGCCGAGCCGGGCGCTCAATTGCAGCCGCTGGGCGGCGGTGGCGCGGCGCAAGGTGCTCTCGGCCTGGCCGGCGAGGTCGTTCGCGACCTTGACCTGCCCGTCGATGTCGGCGACTTCGCGCCCCAGCTGCGCGCGCAATTGCGTCACCTCGAGGGTCTCTTTCACGTCCGCCTGGGGCGTGCCGAGCTGGGCCAATCGCGTCTTGGCATCGTCCAGCCGCGGCTGCAGCGCGGAGCGTGCCTGGTCGATGCGTGACTTCACCCGCTCGACCTTCTCCTTGATCGTGCTCAGGTCTTCCGTCGTGAGTTCCTTGCCAGGCTTGGGCTGGGTCGTCTTGAGTTCCGCGCGCGCCAGTTCGAGCAGCTTCGCCGGATCGGTCGGCTCGGGCGCCGGGTCTTGCGCGTGGACGGCCGGCGCCAGCAGGGCGGCGCACAGCAGCAGCGTTCCCAACAGCCACGTCAGGAGGCGCGGCGCGCGGCGGACGGACTGCGCAGGCAGCGCAGGCAGCGACGACAGGAAAGGCAGGGAGATCGGGATCACAGGCATCCAGGCACCGCGGAATCAGGGTGCCGCCTGGGCGGCAAGCGGCGGTCCCGGGTCCTGCGGGCCCGCTGCGACCCGCGCAGATGCCGGGGGCCGGGAAGGGCGCCAGCGGGTGTCGGGTATGGCGCCGCGTGCTGCGCCCGACGGCATCGAGCGGGTAGAGTCGACCGATCCCGTTTCCCTTCGTCTTCGAGGACCCCACGATGACCCCCACCGCTGCCTATCCCGATACCCGCCTGCTGATCGCCAACGAATGGGTCGACGCCGCCGGCGGCAAGACCCTCGACGTGCGCAACCCCGCGACCGGCGCCGTGATCGGCCAGGTCGCGCATGCAAGCCGGGACGACCTGGACCGCGCGCTGGCAGCGGCGCAGAAGGGCTTCGAGGCCTGGCGCAACGTGTCCGCGCATGAGCGCGCCGCGACCATGCGCCGCGCCGCCGCGCTGCTGCGGGAACGCGCGCCCGAGATCGCCCGGCTGCTCACCCAGGAGCAGGGCAAGCCCGTCGGCGAGGCGAAGGTCGAAGTGCTCGCCGGCGCCGACATCATCGAGTGGTTCGCCGACGAGGGCCGCCGCGTCTACGGCCGCATCGTGCCCTCGCGCAACCTGGCCGCGCAGCAGCTCGTGCTCAAGGAACCGGTCGGGCCCGTCGCCGCGTTCACGCCCTGGAACTTCCCCGTCAACCAAATCGTGCGCAAGCTCGGCGCGGCGCTGGCCACCGGGTGCTCCTTCCTCGTGAAGGCGCCGGAGGAAACACCGGCCTCGCCCGCGGCGCTGCTGCAGACCTTCGTCGATGCGGGCGTCCCTCCCGGCACCGTCGGCTTGGTCTTCGGCGACCCGGCCGAGATCTCGAGCTACCTGATCCCGCACCCGATCATCCGCAAGGTCACCTTCACCGGCTCCACGCCCGTCGGCAAGCAGCTCGCCGCGATGGCCGGCGCGCACATGAAACGCGTCACCATGGAACTCGGCGGCCACGCGCCGGTGATCGTCGCGGAGGACGCGGACGTCGCCCTCGCGGTCAAGGCCGCCGGCGCGGCGAAGTTCCGCAACGCCGGTCAGGTCTGCATCTCGCCGACCCGATTCCTGGTCCACAACAGCCTCAAGGACGAGTTCACCGCCGCGCTGGTCAAGCATGCGCAGGGCCTCAAGCTCGGCGACGGCCTCGCCGAAGGCACGACCCTGGGACCGCTCGCCAACGAGCGACGCGTCGTCGCCATGTCCAGGATCGTCGCCGAGGCGCGCGAACGCGGCGCCAAGATCGCCACCGGCGGGGAACGCGTCGGGAACGCCGGCAACTTCTTCGCCCCCACCGTGCTGGCCGATGTGCCGCTCGACGCGTCCGTGTTCAACGACGAACCGTTCGGCCCCATCGCGGCCGTGCGTGGGTTCGATACCCTCGAGGACGCCATCGCGGAAGCCAACCGGCTGCCGTTCGGGCTCGCGGGGTATGCGTTCACGAAGTCCATCAAGAACGCCCACCTGCTGGCGCAACGCATGGAGGTCGGCATGCTGTGGGTCAACCAGCCCGCCACACCGTCCGCGGAAATGCCGTTCGGCGGCGTGAAAGACTCCGGCTACGGCTCGGAAGGCGGGCCGGAGGCGCTGGAGGCCTACCTCAACACCAAGGCGGTCTCCATCCTCGGCGTCTGATTGTCCTGCCACGTCCGCTGGCCCTCAGCAAGCATGCAGCCTCACGCCACCAGACGTGGCCACCACACGGTGATCACCCCCTGCACGCAGATCCATCCCCACAACATCACCACCGCTTCGCGCGTGGCGTGCTGCCGGGGGCGGATCAGCCCCGATCCGATCCGGGCCCCGTAGTACAGCGCCAGCATCAGCGCGACGGCGATCTGCAGTCCCTGCAGACTGTGCAGCGCGGCGAGCGTGCCCGTCCATGCCTCCAGCGTCGGCGGTCGCTCGGCCGGCCAGGCCGTCTGCAAGCCGCTGTAGAACGCGAGCACCGCCAGTCCGAATGCCGGTGCGAGCAGCACGGCGCGCCACGCCGACACCGGCGCGCGCCACGCACCCCGACCCGCCCACACCACGAAGACCAGACTCAGCGCATAGCCCAGCGTCTGCAGGCACAGCGTCGCCTGGCTGGCCAATCCCACCCCCGGCGGCGGACAGACATCCAGCTTCATCGCCACATGCAGATGCGCGAAGGCCATCGACGCGAAAATCGTCGCCTCCACCACGATCAGGATCACCACGCCCCAGAACGACGGCGCCTGCCGGCCCGTCACCCCCATCGGCAGGATCACCCCGTCCGCCGCTTCGGCCTGCTCGAACGGCGGCGCCCGGTCCGTCTGCCACAACCACGCCCAGATCGCCACGATCGCCAGCACGCCGCCAGCCACGGTGCCGCTGACGTGCTTCACCGTCATCAGCAGGAAGAAGGCGGCCGTGCCGACCGCCGCCAGCAGCGGCCACAGGCTGTCCCGGGCCAAGGTCACCACGCGCAGGGGATGCGCCTGCACCGGGCTGGTGAGCAAGGTCTCGCGATCACCGGTGATCGAGCCCGGCAGCCAGTGCGCGCCGGCCTCGACCTCCTCATGCAAGGACGGGCGATGCCACAGCGGCTCATGGTGCTCCACATGGGGAATGCTGCGCGTGCCGTAGGGCTCGCTCGGCAGCCATTCCAGCGTCGAGGAGCGCCACGGGTCGTCGTGGTCCTGCGCCGGGCCCCGCTGGCTGCGCACGAGGTCGATGACGAAGAGCAGCACGCCGGCCGCGATGATGAAAGCGCCCACCGAGGAGAGCAGGTTCGGCAGTTCCAGCCCCAGCCCCGACGGATAGGTGTGCACCCGGCGCGGCATGCCCAGCATGCCGGCGATGTGCATCGGGAAGAAGGTCAGGTGGAAGCCGCCGAAGATGAGGCCGAACACCCAACGGCCGGCGCGCTCCGACATCGCGCGCCCCTTCCACAGCGGCAGCCAGTGGTAGAACGCCGCGAACATCGGCAGCACCATGCCGCCGATCAGCACGTAGTGGAAATGCGCGACGACGAAGTAGGTGTCATGCACCTGCCAGTCGATCGGCAGCAGCGCCAGCATCACGCCGGTCAGGCCGCCCACGACGAAGGTCACCAGGAAGCCGACGAGGAACCAGGTGGCCGTCGTCCATTGCAGCCGGCCCCGCCACAGGGTGCCGATCCACGCGAAGATCTGCAACGCCCCCGGGATGGCGATGGCGACGCTGAAGATCGAGACCAGGCTCAGTCCCAGCCCGCCCAGGCCCGCCGTGAACATGTGGTGCAGCCACAGCAGGAAACTCGCCGCGCCGATCGCCACCAGCGCCGCGCTGACCGCGTGGCGGCCGATCAGCGTGGTCCGCGCCAGCGCCGGCACCATCGTCGAGACCAGCCCCGCCGCGGGCAGGAAGATGATGTAGACCTCGGGGTGGCCGAAGAACCAGAACAGGTGTTGCCACAGCAGCGGATCGCCGCCGCGCGTCGGATCGAAGAACGGCCAGTTGAACG
>CAMPJJ010000177.1 GCA_946886855.1 uncultured Roseateles sp.
GTTCTTGCGGGACGCCGGCCTCGTCGCCGGCCACATGAGGAAACTCCAGCGTCAGCATCGTGATGCCCGCCTCGTCCTCACGCAGCGGCAGCGCGCCGAGCGTCAGCGCGGTCTGCTCGATCAAGCGCCAGTGCAGGGAGTCCAGCGACTCCGGCGGCGCGTTGATCGCCGCGGACGGGGCGCTGCCCAGGTCCAGCGAGCGGTGGGCGAAACGGCACATCAGCCGGGCCTTGGCGGGCCACGGCGTCAGGTCCAGCCGCATCTCCAGCGAGGAATGCGTGTTGGCCAGCGCCCAATCCATCACCGCGTTGAGCAGGGAGAACAGCAGCGATGCGTCGGTGTGGACTTCGATCGGTTGCAGCAGCTGGCGGATCTGGATGCCGCGCGCCTGCGTCTCGCGGCTGCGCTGGGTCAGCACGCCGCGCAGCACCTGCGTCAACGGGACCCGCTCACGCGACAGCCGCAGCCGCCCGGAGGCCAGCCGCGCCAGCTGCTGACTGACCATGCCAGCCTCGCGCGCCTGCGCCACCGAGTCGCGCAACGCCCGCAGACCCTGCCGGTCGATCTGGCCGGTGCTGATCAAGGTGTGGATCCGCTCCAGCGCCGCGCTCAGCGGCCCGGCGATTTCGGCGCCGAGCTGCTGGACGATGTCGCCCCATTGCGAATCGCTCGGGGGCTGCGCCATGTCATTGGCGGCCAACGGCGCGGCAATGGAAGGGGGCGGGCGGGACATGCTCTCTCGTTCTTGTGAGCCTCCGGCGGCATGCCGGGGCGGGGGAGGCGCCATGGTTCCGCGCGGTCCCGGGGGAGGCCATCCCGTGAGTCGGGGGCAATCGCCCCCCTGGGTGGATGGCGTGAAATGGCTCACGATTGCCCAGGGATCGCGGGCGGATTGCGGACGTTCCGTCAGGCCTCCCGGGCCTGACGCTCTGCGAGCATCAGGAGACGTTCGGTGAGTGCCTTCGGAGCGGAAACCATCACCTGGTGACCCGTCGGGATCTCGAACAGTTCCCAGCCGGGCTGGGCACGGGCGCGCTCGCGCGCCGCGGCGATCGTGAGGAGCGCGGGGCGGTTGCAGTCGATGAAGGTGCGCGGGCGCTTCAGCCACGCGGCCTGGTCGAAGTCCAGCGGGCTGTCGTAGACGCCGCCGGGCTGCGGACGCTGGCAGCGCATCATCCAGTCGAAGTCCTCCGGCTTCAGCCCCATGCCCTGGGGCTCGGTCACGGGCAGATGGCCGAACTTCGAGATCAACTCGCGGCGCTGGGTCTGTGTCTCCGGCGTGTGGCGGCTGGACCAGGACTCGCCCGGCTCCGGCACCACGGCATCGAGGTAGACCAGCCGCGCGATGCGGTCCGGCATCTGGTCCGCGACGCCGGTGATCACCATGCCGCTGTAGCTGTGACCGACGAGCAGGACGTCGCTCAGCTCCTCGCACTCGATGACCGCCTTCACGTCGTCGATGTGGGTCTGCAGGCGGATGTCCGCATGCGGCTGATGGGCACGTTCTCCGACGCCGCTCAAGCTCACCGGGAACACCTGATGTCCCGCCGCCCGCAGCGGCCCGAGCACGCGCTTCCACGCCCAGGCACCCAGCCAGGCCCCGTGCACGAGCACGATGTTCACGCCCTCGCCGGCGGTGTCCTGACCTTGGTTCTCATCCTTGCTGCTCATGCAATGACCCCTTCTTCCCGCCATGCGGCGATTGCGTCGGGGCCGTGTCCGAGTTCCGCCAGCACCTCGTCCGTGTGTTGCCCCATGAGCGGCGGGGGCAATCGGTAGGCCACCGGCGTTTCAGACAACTTCATCGGGCTGGCGACCACGCGCAGGGCATCGCTCAGCGGATGCGCCATCGAGACCACCATGCCCCGATGCTGGACCTGAGGGTCGTCGAACACTTCGGAGAGGTCGTTGATCGCGCCGCCCGGCACCTTGGCGGCCTCCATCGCGTCCAGCCAGTGTTGTCTCGGTCTCTCCGCGACGCGCGCGGCCAGGAGCGGCACCAGCTCGTCGCGATGCCGGACCCGTTGCGAATTGCTGGCATAGCGCGGGTCGCGGGGAAGTTCCGGCAAGCCCAGGAGCTCGCAGAACTTGACGAACTGGCCGTCGTTGCCGACGGCAACGATCAGGTGGCCGTCGCTGGCCTGGAAGACCTGGTACGGCACGATGTTCTGGTGCGCATTGCCCATGCGCCGGGGCGCCTTGCCCGTCGTCAGGTAATTGGCGCCGAGGTTGGCCAGCATCGCGACCTGCGTGTCCAGCAAGGCCATGTCGACGACCTGTCCCTGGCCGGTCGCGTCCCGATGCCGGAGCGCGGCGAGGATCGCCACCGTCGCGTACATGCCGGTGAAGAGATCCGCCACCGCCACGCCCACCTTCTGTGGTCCGCCGCCGGGCAGCGCGTCGGCCTCTCCGGTGACGCTCATCAGGCCGCCCAGGCCCTGCACCGCATAGTCGTAGCCGGCCCGATCCCGGTACGGGCCGGTCTGGCCGAAGCCGGTCACGGAGCAGAACACCAGCCGCGGGTTGATCTCGAGCAGCGCGGCGGCGTCGAGTCCGTAGCGCGTCAGGTCGCCGACCTTGTAGTTCTCGACCAGCACATCCGCCCGTCGCGCCAGTTCCCGGATCAAGTCCTGACCCTGCGGGCTGGCGATGTCGATCGCCACCGAGCGCTTGTTGCGGTTCGCACCGAGGTAGTAGGCCGCTTCGGCGGTGTCCTGGCCTGCCCGGTCCTTCAGATAGGGCGGCCCCCATCCGCGCGTGTCGTCCCCGCCCGGGTGACCGCCCTTCGGGGGGCGCTCGATCTTGATCACGTCCGCGCCGAGGTCGGCCAGCGTCTGGGTGCACCAGGGGCCGGCCAGGACGCGGGAGAGATCCAGCACGCGCACGCCCTTCAGGGCCATGGCGGAAGGCGTGGGGGAGTTCGCTTCGCTCATCGGACCATTGTGGGCCATCCATAATCGTCCGATGCGATCGTCGACCCGGCTTGTCACTGTCCTTGCGCTGGCGCTGGCCGCCGGCTGCAGCCCGGCCTTGAACTGGCGCAAGGTGAGCCCGGAAGGGGCCCAGGCGCAACTGATGTTCCCCTGCAAGCCGGACCGCGAGGAGCGCACGCAACCCGGGCCGTCGGGTCGGGCGGTCGCCGTGCGGTCGCTGAGCTGCAAGGCGCGAGGGGCCCAGTTCTCATTGACCTGGACGGATCTGGGCGATGCGGAGGCGACTTCCGCGGCGATGCGTCGCATGCACGAGGGCATTGCCCGGCAGATGGCGGCGCAGGCGTCCGCGCCGCTGGGCGTGCGCGGCATCGCCGCCGATCCGCAGGCGTTCCAGCAGGCGTTCGAGGCCCGCGCCGGCCAACCCCGTCAGCAGGTGCGGCAGGCCGTGTTCTCCCGCGGCGGGCGCCTGTATCAGTTGCTGATGCAGGGCGAACGCCTGGATCCGGAGGCCTGGGATGTCTTCCTCGGGTCGGTGGCGCTCCCTCCCTGAAGCGGAGGAGGGCGGGCATCCTCCCCACGATTGAGGGTTTGTGCGAGCCACGCCCGCCCCATGCTGCGGCGCACGATAATGATCGACATGTCCGGCCTGCTGTTGATCGCTCACGCCCCGCTGGCCACCGCGCTGAAGCAGGTGGCCGAGCACACGTTCCCGCATTGCTCCCTGCAGTTGAGGGTGCTGGATGTGACGCCGGAAATGAGCGCCGACGACGTCGAGTCGCAGGCGCGGGCGTTGATCATTGCTTCCGGGCACCTGCAGACCCTGGTGCTGACCGACGTCTACGGCGCCACGCCGACGAATGCCGCGCTGCGTCTGCAGGGCGAGCAGGTCAAGGTGCTGACCGGCGTCAACGTGCCGATGCTGTGGCGCTCGCTGTGCTACGCCGGCGAAGGCCTGGAGGCGCTGGTCCAGCGCGCCAGCCAGGGCGGCACCCAGGGCATCCTGTGCGACGCGACGGCGCCCTGCGCCTCCAACAACTCCTCGTCCCAACCTTCCTGCCCATGATCAAGTCGACCCTCACCATCAGCAACAAGCTGGGCCTGCATGCCCGAGCCTCGGCGAAGTTGACGAAGTTGGCGGGGGGATTCAAGGCGGAGGTCTTCATGACCCGCAACGGCCGACGCGTGAATGCCAAGAGCATCATGGGCGTCATGATGCTGGCGGCGGGCATCGGCGCGGAGGTCGAGCTCGAGACCTCCGGCGAGGACGAACAGGCCGCGCACGACGCGATCACGGCGCTGGTCAACGACAAGTTCGGCGAAGGCCAGTAAGCGCCTCGCCTCGCCTCGCAGCGCCCCCCCCTGGATCAGCGTCCCAGGAAGTGCTTCCGGTACCGTGCCGGCAGATCCGCGATGCGCATCATCATCGGCAGGTCGGCGGTGTTGAAGTCCGGGTCCCAGGCGGGACGACCGAGGATGCGCGCGCCGACGCGCAGGTAGCCCTTGATCAGGGGCGGCGGTTCGACCACCAGGTCCTGGCGCAGTTCGTCGACCGGCAGCGGCAGCCGCGGGCGCACCTGCCACGCGATGTCGGCCATGTGACTCGCGTCCAGCTGGCGCCACAGGCTGGCGGCGTAGTGACCGCCGTCCCGCATGCTGATGCTGGCGCAGCCGATCATCGTGTCGAGGTCGTTGCGGACCATGAATTCGGTGAGCGCGCCCCACAGCGCCATGATGGCGCCGCCGTTCCGATGGTCCGGGTGCACGCACGAGCGGCCCAGCTCGACCATGCGCGGCCGCAGCGAGCGCAGGCGGGTCAGGTCGAATTCGGTCTCGCTGTACAGGCCGCCGGCGCGCCGGGCCGCTTCGGGGGTCAGCACGCGGTAGGTGCCGATCACCTCGCCGGGCTGCTCGTGCTTGTCGAGCGTGCGCACCAGCAGGTGCTCGCAGAAAGGGTCGAAGAGGTCGATGTCGTGCCCGGCGGGCGCGCCGGCCGGCACGCTCAACCGTGCCCCCATCTCATCGACGAAGACCCGGTACCTCAGGCGCTGGGCCTGGCGGACGTCGTCTTCCGTGCGCGCCCAGCCCACGTGGAAGCGAGTGCGCGCAGCATCGACAGCGGCCTCTTGCGAGCTGGCTGGAAGTGACCTCCGGGGCGCATCGGCGGGGCGCAGATCGGAGAAGGGCAGGGTAGGCAGCGGCAGATCCCTCATGGCAAAGCCTCGCTGAAGTGATGGGCGCGATGCTGAGCGGGCGGGGTGACGCGTCGGTGACCTTCAAGTGAACGAACCGTGACAGTCGCGCGATGGTCACGGGCTTTCGGCCCCGCTGCTAAAGTCGGCGCATGAGCTTTCAGGTCTTCGGCATTCCCGTTTCTCGCGGCGTGGCGATCGGCCGCGCGGTGCTGGTCGCCTCCAGCCGCGTCGACGTCGCGCATTACTTCATTGCCGCCGCCGACGCGGAGCAGGAGTACGCCCGCCTGGTGAGGGGCCGCGACGTGGTCACCCGCGAGTTGCAGGGCCTGAAGGCGGAGCTGCCCGATGACGCGCCGCACGAGCTCGACGCGCTCCTGGATGTCCACCTGCTGCTGCTCAATGACGAGGCCCTCGTCGACACGGCGCGCGACTGGATCGTCGACCGGCACTACAACGCCGAATGGGCGCTGTCGGCGCAGCTCGAGGTCCTGGCGCGCCAGTTCGACGAAATGGAAGACGACTACCTGCGCGAGCGCAAGGCAGACCTGGAGCAGGTCGTCGAGCGCGTCCTGGCGGCGCTCGCGGCGGAACTGGATGACGCGCCCCCCGGAGGAGCGGCCGCAGTGGTGGCCCGGGACTTCGCCGGAGAAGACCCGCTCCTGCTCGTGGCCGCGGACATCGCGCCAGCGGACATGATCCAGTTCAAGCGCAGCGTGTTCCAGGGCTTCATCACCGACATCGGGGGGAAGACCTCCCACACGGCCATCGTGGCGCGCAGCATGGCCATCCCCGCCGTGGTGGGGACCCGGGAAGCGTCACGACTGATCCGCCAGGACGACTGGGTCATCATCGACGGCGACGCCGGCACGGTGATCGTCAATCCGTCGCCCATCGTGCTGGAGGAGTACCGCTTCCGGCAGCGCCAGTCGGAACTCGAGAACGCACGTCTCGCCCGACTGCGGCACACGCCGGCGATCACGATGGATGGGCAGCGCATCGAGCTGCAGGCCAATATCGAGTTGCCCGGCGATACCGTGTCGGCCTTGGCGTCCGGCGCCACCGGCGTCGGCCTGTTCCGCAGCGAGTTCCTGTTCATGAACCGCGATGGCGACCTGCCCAGCGAGGAAGAGCAGTTCATTGCCTATAAGAGTGCGGTCGAGGCCATGGCCGGCTTGCCGGTCACCATCCGCACGGTCGACATCGGCGCCGACAAACCCCTGGACCGGATGTCGGTGAATGAACTCCGGCATGAACACGTGCTCAATCCGGCCATGGGCCTCCGGGCCATTCGATGGAGCCTGGCGGAGCCGAGCATGTTCCGGCAGCAACTGCGCGCCATCTATCGCGCGAGCGCGTACGGAAAGGTGAAGCTGCTGATTCCGATGGTCGCCCATCTGGCGGAAATCCGGCAGGTCCAGGAAGCCGCCAAGCGCGTGAAGGCCCAGCTTGACGAAGTGGGTCAAGCGTATGGCGAGGTCGAACTCGGGGTCATGGTGGAAGTGCCGGCCGCGGCGATCATGCTGCCCCAGCTGCTCAAACACGTGGACTTTGTGTCGATCGGCACCAACGACCTGATTCAGTACACGCTGGCCATCGATCGCGCCGATGAGGCGGTGGCCCATCTCTACGACCCCTGGCACCCCGCAGTCCTGCATCTGCTGGCGAACTCGATCGCTCAGGCCCGGGCCGCAGGGAAAGAGGTCAGTGTCTGTGGCGAGATGGCCGGGGATGCGACTTTCACCGATCTGCTCCTGGGCATGGGGCTGACGAGTTTCTCGATGCACCCGTCGCAGATTCCATCGGTCAAGCAGCGCGTCCTGCGGGCGGATGTTCCGCGCCTGGCCGCCGCGCTGCCCCGCATCCTCGAGAGCGACGAGCCTGCCAAGACGGCGCTCGAAGTACTGGCGCCGCAATCCCGGTTGCATTGACCTGCGACCGGGTCGCTGCGGCCTCCGCGGTCGAACACCGCACGTTCAATGAACGCTGTATGACGAGAGTTGCGCGAGTGAAAAAACTCGTGCTAGACTAACGGTCTTCGCTGTTCACGACAACGTTCTGAACGGCGGCCCCGGAGGGTATGCCGGGGTAGTCAGGTGAATAACTAGCTGATGCCGGTTTTCATTTGGCGGCGAGATTCTCGCAGTCGACGATGAAAATAATTTCTCT
>CAMPJJ010000178.1 GCA_946886855.1 uncultured Roseateles sp.
GCCGGGAGGGAGGGTGATCGCCATGTCGCCCTCCGGTTCAGCCCTGGCGCATGGCCTGATCGAGGTCGATCAGCACGATGCGTCTGGCGGTGTCCAGCAGGTCCCGCATGAACGGCGTTTCCGCCGGCAGGGCGCTGAAGCTCGATTCGATGGTCTGGTGCAGTTCGCCGCCTTCGGCCAGGCCCATCTGGACCGCGGTCTTGTACAGCGACATGGCGCGGGCCATCGTGGCGGCTTCCTCGTCGGGGCCGTCGTCCGAGGGCGCCGACGCCATGGCCAGCACGACGGGGTCGGGCTCGATCTCGCCGAGTCCTTCCTCCTTGGCGATGTCGAAGGCCGACTGCATGTCGAAGTCGGCGGGGGTGCGGTCCTGGGCGGAGCGGATGGCCTGGACGATGCGGCCGGTGGCCTGGTCGAGGATGCGTTCCTCGTGCTCGTCCGGCGGTGTCCCCAGGTCGGCGAAGGCGGTCCAGGTGCCGGCGATCGTCGGCGGGGCGAAGATGTCCGGATGGGCGTCCATGAAGGCGGCGATGCAGGCGCGCTTTTCCAGGACGAAAGCGGGGAGGGTGGCCGGTTCGGTGGCGGTGTCGAGTTCGATCATGGCGATGAAGGGGTGAGGGGCGGCGCCGTGCACCGCGGAAGCGGGCGGCGCCGCGCGGGCGCCGCCCTCTCGTGGGTCAGCGACCCGGCCGTTACCAGACGCGCGGACCGAAGCCGAAGTTCATGCCGAACCCGCCGAAGCCGCCGCCGAAGCTGAAGCCGCCACCGAAGCCGCCGCCGAAGCGATTCATGTTGGCGCAGAAGCCCATGAAGCTGTTGCAGCAGCCGGAAGCGAACTGCATGCCCCGGTTGAAGAAGTTGCCGCCTTGCATGCCGCCGCCTTGGCGGATGCCGTCGTTGAGGCCCGTTTGATAGGCGAGTTGCTGTCTCAGTTGATTGACTTCTCCGGACATGGGAGATTCCTTTCTATGTGTTCAAGGGGGGGAGGATGAGCACGTTCAGTGCTCGAGAACCGGGCGTCACATGCGGATCTTGTCGAGCAGGCCGATCTGCGAGGTCCCGTACTCGAATTTCATGCCGGCCCTGGCGGTCTCCAGTTGCAGCGCACTTTTCATCTGCTGCATCTCCTGGGCCTCCATGGCGTTCTGGTCACCCATCATTTGGGAGGATTGCGACATGGATTGCTGATTCGCGAAGTTTGCGTAGTCGTAGTTGGATGCCATCGGGAATTCCTTTCAAAAGCGCGCGTGGGCGCTGAAACGATCAGTAGGGCCGATGGAAAGCGGAGTTCGCGGGGCGGGACGACCCTGGCAAGCAAGCCTTGGCGTTCCGGGGATAATCCGCGCGCTTTTTTGTGCAGGGCACTCCCGAGCCTTTGCACGCCGCCAACCTCCAAGGCCCGCCGCCATGCTCCTGACCCTGGTCATCCTCTACCTGCTAGTCACCATCGCGATCGGCCTGTGGGCCGCGCGCCGGGTGAAGAACACGGCGGACTTCGCCATTGCCGGGCGACACCTGCCCTTGGTGATGATCATCACGACGACGTTCGCGACGTGGTTCGGCTCGGAGACGGTGCTGGGCATCCCGGCCAAGTTCGTGCAGACGGGGCTGAACGGCGTCGTGGAGGATCCTTTCGGCGCGGGCTCGTGCCTGATCCTGGTGGGCCTGTTCTTCGCGGCCAAGCTCTACAAGATGACGCTGCTGACGATCAGCGACTACTACCGCGAGCGCTACGGCCGCGTGGTCGAGGTGGTGTGCAGCTTCATCATCATCCTGTCCTACCTCGGCTGGGTGGCGGCGCAGGTCACGGCGCTGGGGCTGGTGTTCAAGCTGCTGTCGGGCGGCGCGATCAGCATCCCCGTGGGCATGATGATCGGCACCGCGTCCATCCTGGCCTACACGCTGTTCGGCGGCATGTGGTCGGTGGCCGTGACCGACTTCATCCAGATGATCATCCTGGTGGTCGGCCTGTCCCTCATCGCCTGGTTCGCCGCCGACATGGCCGGCGGCGCCGACAAGGTCATCACGCTGGCCAGCAGCCAGGACATGTTCCGCTTCCTGCCCGATCCGAGCTTCCACGACATCGTGTTCTTCCTCGGCGCGGCGGTGACGATGATGCTGGGCTCGATCCCGCAGCAGGACGTGTTCCAGCGCGTGATGTCGGCCAAGGACATCCAGGCCGCCACGCGCGGCCCGGTCATCGGCGGCCTCTGCTACATCCTGTTCGCCTTCGTGCCGATGTTCATCGTCGTCAGCGCGCTGATCATCATGCCGGAGGCCGCCAGGCAACTGATCGCCGAGGATCCGCAGCAGGTCATCCCGCGCCTGGTGATGGACCGCATGCCTTTCGTCATGCAGGTGATCTTCTTCGGCGCGCTGCTGTCGGCGCTGAAGTCGACCGCCTCGGCCACGCTGCTGGCGCCGTCGGTGACCTTCGTCGAGAACATCTGGCGCCAGTTCTTCCCGCGTGTCTCGGACAAGCAGGAACTGCGCACCATGCGCATCGCGGTGCTGCTGTTCTCGATCTGCGTCTGCGGCTACGCGATCGCGCTGCAGGGCACCTCGATCTACGAGATGGTGTCCGGCGCGTACCAGGTCACGCTGGTCGGCGCCTTCGTCCCGCTGGTCTTCGGCCTGTACTGGCGGCGCGCGACGACGCAGGGCGCGATCTTCGCGATCGTGCTGGGCGTGATCACCTGGCTGCTGTTCATCGTGACGCCGGCCGGCGAGCAGTTCCCGTCGCAGCTGGCGGGCCTGCTGGCAGGCATCGTCGGCATGCTGATCGGGTCGCTGGGGCCGCAGGCGATCGCCAATTCGCACGGCTCGCACCACCGGCTCGCCGGCGGGGCCTGAACGCCACGCGGGCCCCGCTCGGGATCTGCCCGGGACCGGCACGGGACCGGCACGGGACCCCAACGCGCCGGGCGTGGGCCCGGCGTGCGCCAGGCACAAGCGGCGCTCTCTATATAATTTCGGGTTTTTCCACCCGCTCGTCCCTCCACCATGCCGATCTACGCTTACCGATGCGGCGCCTGCGGCCACGCCAAAGACGTGCTGCAGAAGCTGTCCGACGCCCCGCTGACCGTCTGCCCCGCCTGTGGCGCGGAAAGCTTCTCGAAGCAGGTCACCGCCGCCGGCTTCCAGCTGAAGGGGTCGGGCTGGTATGCGACGGACTTCCGCGGGGGCTCGACCGGGGCCGCGGCAACCGCGGCCGCCGCGCCGGCGGCCGCAGGCGACGGTGCGTCGGGCTCGTCGGGTTCGGGCGGCTCGCCCACCGCCTCGTCCGCCTCCCCGGCCGCGGCCGGATCGTCTTCCGGCTCGTCGGCCTCCTCCTCGGGCACGGCCTGCGGCGGCTCCTGCGCCTGCCACTGATCCCGAGGCCCGGACCCAGGCATGCGCAAGTACATCATCACCGGCCTGCTGGTCTGGCTCCCGCTCGCGATCACCGTCTGGGTGCTCCTCTGGGTGCTCGGCATGATCGACGGCGTCTTCGTCTGGCTGCTGTCGGCCGTGGGCGCCGTGCTGCCGCTGGCCGCCCAGCAGTCGCTCAAGCAGTTGCACGACATCCCCGGCCTCGGGGTGGTCGTCATGGTCGCGCTGCTGATGCTGACCGGCATGTTCGTCGCGAACATCTTCGGCCAGTGGTGGCTGCGCCAGTGGGACCGGCTGCTCTACAAGATCCCCATCGTCAAGAGCATCTACAGCTCGGTCAAGCAGGTCTCGGACACGCTGTTCTCATCCAGCGGCAACGCCTTCCGCGAGGCGGTGCTGGTACCCTACCCGCACCAGGGGTCCTGGACCATCGCCTTCGTCACCGGCACGCCGCGCGGCGAAGTCGCGCAGCAGCTGGGCACGCTCAGCGGCGCCGAGCCCGACGAGCACGTGGCGCTGTACGTGCCGACGACGCCCAATCCCACCTCGGGCTTCTTCCTGATGATGCCCCGCGCGCAATTGCGGCCCTTGGCGATGAGCGTCGACGAGGCGCTGAAATACATCATCTCGATGGGCGTGGTCGCGCCTCAAGGGGATCCCGCGATCGTCCTGCCGAGCGGAGCCACCCGAAATTGACCGGGCTGAGCGCCCCGGCAAGCGCTCAGTCCTGAGGGTCCGCAGGACCCCGCCAGCGCCCTTCGTCTGAATCCCCTGCGCTGGCCGCGCCGTCAACGATCGCGCTTCGCGCCGATCCTGGCTTTGACGACGGGCCGCCAGCCTTGTCCCGAACACTGAAGCATTTCCGGAGAATCCCATGCGTACCTGCTATGCCGGCCAAGTCAGCGAGAAGCTGCTGGACCAGACCGTGACCCTGATGGGCTGGGCCCATCGCAGCCGCGACCACGGCGGCGTCATCTTCATCGAACTGCGCGACCGCGAAGGCCTCGTGCAGGTCGTCTGCGACCCCGACCGCCCCGAGATGTTCAAGGTGGCCGAAAGCGTGCGCAGCGAGTTCTGCATCAAGGTCGTCGGCAAGGTGCGCGCGCGCCCGGCCGACAAGCAGAACGCCAACGTCGCCAGCGGCAAGGTCGAAGTCCTGTGCCATGAGCTGGAAGTGCTGAACCCGTCGGTGACGCCGGCCTTCCCGCTGGACGACGAGAACATCTCCGAGACCACGCGCCTGACGCACCGCGTGCTGGACCTGCGCCGCCCGTACATGCAGAACAACCTGATGCTGCGCTACCGCGTGGCGATGGAGGCGCGCAAGTTCCTGGACGAGCACGGCTTCGTCGACATCGAGACGCCGATGCTCACCAAGAGCACCCCGGAAGGCGCGCGCGACTACCTGGTGCCGTCGCGCGTGCATGACGGCATGTTCTTCGCGCTGCCGCAGTCGCCGCAGCTGTTCAAGCAGCTGCTGATGGTGGCGGGCTTCGACCGCTACTACCAGATCACCAAGTGCTTCCGCGACGAGGACCTGCGCGCCGACCGCCAGCCCGAGTTCACGCAGATCGACATCGAGACCTCGTTCCTGGGCGAGGAAGAGATCCGCGCGATGTTCGAGGGCATGATCCGCCACGTCTTCCGCAAGGCGCTGAACGTCGAGCTGGGCGACTACCCGGTGATGAAGTACGCCGAGGCCATGCACCGCTTCGGCTCCGACAAGCCCGACCTGCGCGTCAAGCTCGAGTTCACCGAGCTGACCGACGTGATGGGCGACGTGGACTTCAAGGTCTTCTCCGGCCCGGCGACGACGCCCGGCGGCCGCGTGGTCGCGCTGCGCGTGCCCGGCGGCGCCCAGATGAGCCGCGGCGAGATCGACAGCTACACCGAGTTCGTCAAGATCTACGGCGCCAAGGGCCTGGCCTGGATCAAGGTCAACGAGACCGCCAAGGGCCGCGAGGGTCTGCAGTCGCCCATCGTCAAGAACCTGCACGACAAGGCGGTGGCGGACATCCTGTCGCGCACCGGCGCGCAGGACGGCGACCTGATCTTCTTCGGCGCGGACAAGGCCAAGGTCGTCAACGACGCGATCGGCGGGCTGCGCCTGAAGATCGGTCACAGCGAGTTCGGCAAGACCACGGGCCTGTTCGAGGACAAGTGGGCGCCGCTGTGGGTCGTCGACTTCCCGATGTTCGAGGAAGACGAGGAGAACAAGCGCTGGGCCGCCGTGCACCACCCGTTCACCGCGCCGAAGGACGGTCATGAGGACCTGATGGTCACCGACCCGGGCAAGTGCGTGGCCAAGGCCTACGACATGGTGCTCAACGGCTGGGAACTGGGCGGCGGTTCGGTGCGTATCCACAAGGCTGACGTGCAGGCCAAGGTCTTCGAGGCGCTGAACATCAGCCCCGAGGAACAGCGCGTGAAGTTCGGCTTCCTGCTGGATGCGCTGCAGTACGGTGCCCCCCCGCACGGCGGCCTGGCCTTCGGCCTGGACCGTCTGGTGACGCTGATGACCAAGGCCGAGTCCATCCGTGACGTGATCGCCTTCCCGAAGACGCAGCGCGCGCAGTGCCTGCTGACCGGCGCGCCGTCCTTCGTCGACGAGAAGCAGCTGCGCGAGCTGCACATCCGTCTGCGCAACCCGGGCGCCGCGACGGCCTGAGCGTCGACCGGCAGCGGCGGCGCCCACCGCGCCGCCGCACGACCTGCAACGCCCCGAGGCTGACGCCGTCGGGGCGTTTATGCTTGCGCCGTCCCCCGGACGGGGGCGCACTGAACGGGACGGACATGGCGACGGGCGAGCGAGGCGAACGCGGGGGCAAGGCAAGGGACGGTCGCGCGCGGCCGGCGGGTCCGGGACGGGGCGACGGCGCGGCAGGGACGCGCCCGCCGCTGACGTCGCAGGCGCGCTGGGAACGGCTGGTGATGCGTCGCCCCGGCCTGGCCTTGCCGCGGCTCCAGCGCCTGATCGCGCGCGAGGGCGAGCCGCCGTTCCAGGCCCTGCTCGGCGCCTTCTTCATCCTCGAACGCTGGGGCCGGGGGCCTGAGCTGCAGGCCGAGCTCGAACGTGCGATCGCGCGCGCGCTGCAGCACCGCCTGCTCGAGGAGGCGGCGGAACTCAGCGAGGCGCTGGGACGCATGCATTACCAGCGCGGCGATTACGTCCAGGCCTGCAACGCCTGGAGCCAGACCCTGGAACTCGCCGACGACGAGACCCGCTGGGCCTGCCTGGCGCGGATCGGCCTGGCCCACCTGTGCTTCGCGCTCGGCGACTGGGCGCGCGGCGGCCGCGTGCTGGACCAGGCCGAGCTGCACTATCCGCAACTGGGCGACGACCCCTACATGCGGTCCAAGATCGCGCTCAATCGCGCCGTGTCCCTGCGCGCGACGCAAGGGCCGCAGGCCGCGCTGCCGCGCCTGGACGAGGCCCGCGCCGATGCGCGCGCCGTCGGACACCGCGACTACGAGGCGGAGGCGATGTGGCACCACGCACGCTGCGCCCGCGACAGCGGCGCGGTGGCGCACGCCTTGACCCTGGCCGCGGAGGCGGAAGACCTCTCGCGCCGCTGCCGCTACCGCTGGCTGCAGGCGCAGACGCTGTTGCTGATCAGCGAGCTGCGCGGCGGCGCGGATGCGGTGCCGCCGGCGCAGCAGGCGCTCGCGCTGGGCGAGGAGATCCAGTCGCGTTCCTTGCAGGCGGCGGCGCACGGCCGACTGGGGCAACTGATGGCCGAGCAGGAGCAGCTTGGTCCGAGCTGGTATCACCAGCAGCAGCGGCAACGGCTGGAAGCGACGCTGGGGCAGACCGAACTGCCGGCGCGCCTGGAGCAGCTCGCGCGCTTCGACACGGACCCCCACGGCGCGGAAGGCCTGCTGC
>CAMPJJ010000179.1 GCA_946886855.1 uncultured Roseateles sp.
TGTCGACCTGCATCAGGAAGTGCACGCCGCCGCGCAGGTCCAGGCCCAGGTACATCGGGAAGGCGTGCAGCGCGGTCAGCCAGGCCGGCGAGCGGGACACCAGGTTCAGCGCGACGATGTAGGTCGGGTCGTTCGTCTCGTTGCCGTTCAGGGCCTTCGAGATCGCGTCCTTGGCCTTGATCTGGGCGTCGGTGTCATGGAAGCGGGCGCGGATCGAGCCGCCTTCCAGGTGGACGAAGTCCGGCGTGACGCCGACCTGCGTGATCGCCTGCTCGACGCGCTGGCGGACCGCGTCGTCGATCTTGACGACGACCTTGGCACTGGACACCTGCACCGCCGGCGCTTCGCCGAACAGGTTGGGCAGCGTGTAGATCAGGCCCACCAGCAACGCCACGACGAGCAGCGCGTACTTCCACAGCGGATAACGGTTCATGAGGACATCCTCTGCAAACCAGGCGCCGTGTCCGCCGATGCCGGGCATCGGACCGTCGGGCGCCTCTGAAAACCGACCCGGCGCGTGCGTGGCACGGGCCGGGTCGTCAGGGAGCGGTCACGCGGATCGCGGCCGCCCCGGGTCGGGGTTTCGAATTATTTCGAGACGGTGCCCTTGGGCAGGACCTGCACGACGGACGTGCGCTGGACCTGGATCTCGACGCCCGAAGCGATCTCGACGGTCAGGTACTGCTCGCCGATCTTGACGACCTTGCCGAGCATGCCGCCGCCGGTGATGACCTCGTCGCCCTTGGCCAGGGCCTCGACCATCGTCTTGTGCTCCTTCTGGCGCTTCATCTGGGGACGGATCATCACGAAGTACATGACGACGAACACGGCCACCAGGGGCAGCATCTGCAGGAAGCCGCCGGTGGTGTCGGCGGAGGCGGCACCCGCGGTCTGGGCAAAAGCGTTGGAAATAAACACGTCGATATCCCTCAGGAATTGCGTTGGCGTCGGCCCGCGGGCCGGAGCGCCGCCGGACACGAGGTCCTGGCGTACGGAAGAACCGGTGATTGTATGCGGCCCATCCGGCCGGCCCGGCGCCCGCCGGACGCGGATTTAACTGGGGTTGACCTGCGCAAACTCAATCCAATACTGTCCCGGGGATACCCGCAGGCCAGACCTGCGATGATCCGCGCCCATGACTTCAGACACCCTCGAGCTGCAGGACATCGACAAACGCCGCCAGGCGGACCAGGCCTACGACGCGATCGAGACGCTGATCGCAACCTTGCAGCTGCGCCCGGGCGCGCCGGTGGTGGAGTCGGAACTGATCGCGCGGATCGGACTGGGACGCACCCCGACGCGCGAGGCGCTGATGCGGCTGGTCGCCAGCGGATTGATCGCGCAGCAGCCGCGGCGCGGCCTGCTGGTGAGCGACATGCCGCTGGCGGAACATCTGGACCTGCTGGAAGCGCGCCGGCCGCTGGAGCGGCTGATCGCCTGCTGCTCCGCCCGCCGGGCGTCGCCGGAACAGCGCGCGGCGCTGCTGGCCTGCGCGGCCCTCATGGCCGAGGCGGCCGAGCGGCACGACCTCGAGGCCTACATGCGGGTGGACCAGGCGCTGGACCGGGTCAACCACGCCGCCTGCCGCAACCGGTACGCGGTGGCGGCGGTGCTGCCGATGATCATCCAGTGCCGACGCTTCTGGTACGCGTACCGGCACCTCGGGGACGTCGCCGCGGGCGCACGCGCGCACCAGCGGCTGGCGGAGGCGATCGCGGGTGGGGACGGCGAGGCCGCCGCGGCCGCCTCGGACGTCCTGATGGATCATCTGCGCGCGTTCACGCAGCAGGTGATCGTCTGACCCTGCCGTCAGGACCGCGCGCGGGACTGCGCAGGGGACCGCTCAGCGGAAGCGCACGCGGGCGACGCTGATCTGCGTCGTGCCGTCCGGCAGCGGCTTCACCGACACGACGCGGAAGTTCTTCGGCAGGCCGACCTTGTAGAGCTGGCCGCCCGCATCGGGCTTGTCGTCGTCGCAGGTCAGCGGCCCGCCGTCCTTCGGCTTGCCGCGCGGCGCGTCGGCGGCGCCGCAATCCAGCGGCGTGCCGTAACGCGACAGCGCACGGCGATAGAACTTCGCGACGCGGTCGACCTCGTCCCTGCTCTGGTATTTGCCGGCCGCCAGGTGCATGCCGAACAGCCCGCCCCACAGGCTCATCTTCACGCTCGATTTGTCGTCGTCACGGTCCTTGTAGGGCACGGCGCCGGGATAAAGCGGCGTCTCGAGGTCGATCCCGTCGGCCCGGGCGTCCATGCTGATGCCGGCGCTGAAGCCCTCCGAGGCGGGCGGCGGCGGCGGCGCGGGTTGGGCGCACGCGCCGAGGGTCAGGGTGATGGCGCCGATCAGCAGCGCCGCGCGGGTCGTCCGGGCGGACGGTCGGGGGGCCGGGGACGGGTTCGGAGGCGAAGACAGCGAGGACAGTGAGGACGGCGAGGACGACGAAGAGATCGACGGCTGGATCACGGGACGCTCCCTGGTTCGTGGTGTGCGACGCACTGTACGAACCGGCGGGACCGGTGGCGCTGACGCGGCGACCAACTGCATCCCCGGACGGACAGGCCGCACGGAGGGCGGCGCGGTGCGTGCGTCAGGCGCGACGCCTGAGGGTCCAGAGGGCGGCGGCGATCAGGCCGACACCGACCATCTGGGCGGGGCTGAGCGCCCGGCCATAGACCGCCCAGTCGACCAGCACGGCGGTGCCGGGATAGACGAACTGCAGCACCGCGATGCGTCCGGTGACCAGCCGCGCCATGCCGGCGTACAGGACGACATAGGCCAACCCGGTATGCAGGATGCCGAGCCCCGCCAGCCAACCCCAGGCGGCGCCGACCGTCGGCAGCCCGTGCATCAGCGGCCACGGCAGCAGCACGGCGGCGCCCACGACGCACTGTCCCGCCGACAGCGCGAAAGACCCGGCGCGTTCGGCCTCGCGCTTGGCGATGAAGCTCGCCGCCGCATAGGTCAACGAGCCGAGCAGGCACATGCCCACGCCGATCGCATAACCGGGCCGCTGCAGGGCGCCGCCCTCGACACCGGCGGACGCGAACGCTTCATCCGCGACGCCGGTGGCCAGGACCAGACCGCCCAGGGCGATGGCCGCGGCCGCCCACTGCGCGCGCGTCACGTGTTCACGCAGCCAGAACGCTCCCATCGCCATCAACCAGAAAGGCTGCACATGGAAGACGACGGTCGACACCGCGATGGAGCAACGCGGGATCGCCGCGAAGAACAGTCCCCAGTTGAGGACGGTGAGCACGCCCACCGCGAACACGGCGCCCAGCGTGCGCCCTCGCAACCGGGCGAGTTCGCCGAGCTGACCGCGCGCCGCTCCCCACGCGAGCAAGGCCGCGAGGCCGAACACGCAGCGGAACCAGACCGTGGTGGCGGGATCTTGCGCGGCCTCTTCGACGAACACGCCGATCGTGCCGAGCAGCAGACCGCCGCCGATCATGAGGGCCTGACCCTCGCGCTGGCGTCGAGCCTCCGATCCGGAAACGGGCGCGGCGGCATCGGAAGAAGAAGCGGCTGAAGAGGACATGCGCCGAGTCTGGGCCGGCGCTGCGATTCAGCAAAACGAATCCTCGTCACGCTTAGCATCAGGGAATCGAATGGAGGCCCCGCCGGGGCGGAGGACCTGATGCCCTCGACCGATCTTCAACTGGACTGGCTCCGCGCCTTCGTGGCCGCGGTGGATGCGGGTTCTCTGACGGCCGCGGGCGCGTTGGTGCACCGCTCCCAGTCGGCGCTGAGCATGCAGATCGCCAAGCTGGAACAGGCGGTGGGCCAGCCGGTGCTGGTGCGCACGCCGCGCCGGCTGGACCTGACGCCGGCGGGACGCGAACTGCTCGGCCATGCGCGCCGCCTGATCGCCCACCATGACGAGGCGGTGCAGGCGCTCCAGCGCGAGACGCTGCACGGCCGGCTCACGATCGGCGTGCCGGAAGACTACGCCCTGCCCTACCTCACGCCGGTGCTGCGCGACTTCGCCGGCCGGCACACGTCCGTGGAACTGACCCTGGTCTGCCAGCAGTCGACGGTGCTCATCCCCCGGGTGGCCCGCGGCGAGGTCGACGTGGCCGTCGTGACGCGCGATCGCGCCGGGCGCGGACAGCCGCTGTTCGACGAGCCGCTGGCCTGGTTCGGGGCGCCGCGCTTCGAGGCCTGGCGGCAGACGCCCTTGCCCGTCGCGGTCTATGAATCGGGCAGCCTGGCGCGCAAGGCGGCGCTGTCCGCGCTGGCGGCCCTGAAGCGGCCGCACCGCATCGTCTGCGACAGCGCCAGTCCGGCCGGCATGCTGGCCGCCGTGGAAAGCGGCCTCGCGATCGCGCTGTTCACGCGCTGCAGCGTGCCCGAGGGCATGGAACTGCTCGACGAACGGCACGGCATGCCGCCGGCGACCTCGCTGCCGGCGATGTCGGTGGTGCTGATGCGCAGCAAGGCCTCGACCGGCTCGGCGGCGGCCGAGGCCTTCGCGGGCCAGGTCTTGCGCACGCTGGCGCGCAACCGGACGGGCTCGACTATGCTGCGCCGATGACGCTGATCCGACGGCTGCGGCCGCTGCTTCTCCTGATGGCCTGCGCGGCGCTCGCGGGCGCATCGGGCGCCTGGGCCGGCGAGCCGCTGCGCATCGGCTCGAAGCGGTTCACGGAGAGCTACATCCTCGCCGAGGTGCTCGCGCAGACGGTGCGTGCCGACGACCGGTCCGCCGAGGTCGAGGTCCGACAAGGCCTGGGCAACACCGCCATCGTCCATGCGGCGCTGAAGGCGGGCAGCATCGACGTCTATCCCGAATACCTCGGCACGATCGAGCGCGAGATCCTGGGTCACGCGGCCACCGGCGCGCCGCTCGACCAGCTGCAGGCGGAACTCCGGCCGCTGGGCCTGGCGATCGGCGTGCCGCTCGGCTTCAACAACGGCTACGCCTTGGCGATGCGATCCTCACAGGCGCGTGAACTCGGGCTCAGCACGCTGTCGCAGTTGAAGGCACAGGCCGCGCTGAAGCTCGGCCTCAGCAATGAATTCCTCGGACGCGCCGACGGCTGGCCGGGTCTGTCGAAGCGCTACGCGCTGCCGCAGACGCCGACGGGACTCGATCACGGGCTGGCCTACCGGGCGCTCGCCGACGCGCAGATCGATGTCACCGACGTCTACACGACCGACGCGCAGATTGCCGCCCTCGACCTCACCGTGCTGACCGACGACGGACACTTCTTCCCGCGCTACGACGCGGTGCTGCTGTATCGCCTCGATCTGCCGCAGCGTCACCCGCGCGCCTGGGCGGCGCTGCAGACGCTGCGCGGACGCATCGACGAGGCGGCGATGATCCGGATGAACGCGCAGGCGGAAGTCCGGCGACAGCCTTTCGACGCGATCGCGCGCGAGTTCCTGACGAAGCGCGACTCGGCGTCCGCCGCACCCGCCCCGTCGACAACGACGTCCGGCTCCGCCCCCGTCGGGCCGGTCAGGTCCGGCGTCTGGTCGCGGTTGACCGGCCCCGATCTCGGCCGCCTCACGCTGCAGCATCTGGCGCTCGTCCTGGGCGCCGTCGCGCTGGCCACGCTGGTCGGCGTGCCGCTGGCGGTCGCGCTGCATCCGTGGCCGCGCTGGCGCGAGGCGCTGCTGGCCGTCTGCGCGCTGCTGCAGACCGTGCCTTCGCTGGCCATGCTGGCGCTGCTGATCTGGGCGATGAACCGGATCGGGCCGGTGCCGGCGCTGGTCGCGCTCACGCTCTACGCCCTGCTGCCCGTGCTGCGCAACTGCACGGTCGGTCTCAGCGAAGTGCCGGAGGGTTTGACCACCGCCGCACGCGCGCTCGGGCTCACGCGGGGTCAGGTGCTGCGCTCGGTGCAATTGCCGTTGGCCCTGCCGGTCATGCTCGCGGGCTTGCGCACGGCGACGAGCCTGTCCGTGGGGACGGCGACGATGGCGGCGTTCATCGGCGCCGGAGGCTACGGCGAGCGCATCGTCACGGGACTGGCGTTGAACGACCAGACCCTGCTGCTCGCGGGCGCGCTGCCGGCCGCGGCGCTGGCCCTGGTCTTCGAAAGTGCATTCGGCCTGATGGCCTGGAGACTGGCGAGAAGCCGCGGCGCCTGAAGGCGCCTGGCACCCGAGGACTCAGGCCTCGCCGGCGGCGAACTCGCGCTCGAGGTCCGCGTAGCAGCGTTGCTGCGCGGCCGACCAGTCGCCCAGTTGCGCGGGCTGCAGTCCCGGCTGCATCAGCTGGCGCAAGGCGACCGCCTGCGCCTGGCGCACCAGGTGGGCGAGCACGGTGGACTCGGCGCCCCGGCCCGGTCCCGGCGCCAGCGCCTCGGCGACCTGGGCCGGGAATCCCCAATGCTCGACGATCTGCGCCGACCAGGTGGCCGTCAAGGGCAGCAGTTGACGATGCAGACCTTCGCGATCCAGCGGCGGCACCGACGGCGCGGACATCCCGTCCAGCGCGCGCAGCAGCGCCATCAGCCCGAGTTGCGAACTGAGCCCGGCGAGGTAGGCGGCGAATTCGTCGTCGCCCGCATTGGCCAGGCGCGCCGTCGCGAAGGCGGTGCGCTCGCTGAGGTCCCAGAGCAGTGTGCCGGAACGGCTGCCGTAGCGCCCTTTGCCGTGATGGAAGAGCGGCCGCATCGCGACGCTCATCACCAACTGGTCCAGGCCCTGCTGGCCCAGCACCATCACCGCGCCGGCGAGATCCGTGATCTCGCGCTCGGTCCGGTAACGCGGCGAGTTGGCGAGCCGCATCAGCTCGCCGACCAGGCTGGGATCGCGCGACATGAGCTGCGCCAGTTCCGCCGAGGACACGTTGCCGCGCCGCACCAGGCGCATCAGCTGCGGCAGCACGGCGGGCAGCCGGGGCAGCAGATCGGCCCACTGCGAGCCGCGCTGGGCCTGCAGGCGTTGCATCAGGCCCTGCTCGCCGGAGGAAGGCGGCACGTCCTTCAGACGCGACAGTCCGAACAGCCGGGTGCTGAAGTGCAGCCATTCCGGCGAGGCATCCAGGCTGGGGAAGACGATCTCACCGCCGCTGTAGACCGCCGTCTGGGTCGACACCATGCCGGGGCCTTGCGAATGCGAAGACACCGGCGACAGCGCGGGCGGGAGGGGGGCGCCGACCGGTCTGGCCGGCGCAGGCGGGGTCGGAACGCTCTTGGATGCGCCGCCCGTGGCAGAGGCTCCGCCAGTCGACTTGGTGTCGGCGGAACCGGTGAACAGTTTGCGGAGGGAGGACAGCAGAGCCATGGCGCTG
>CAMPJJ010000180.1 GCA_946886855.1 uncultured Roseateles sp.
CGCTTCCACGGATCCTCCGTGGATGCCCCGCGCTTCCACGGATCCTCCGTGGATGCCCCGCGCTTCCACGGATCCTCCGTGGATGGCCCGCTCTTCCATGGATCCTCCGTGGATGCCCTTTCACCGCTGCCGACGGCCAACGGCTTCGCGCCCATCGATCCAAGAGCGGGCAACGCGACGCCGGATGCTGAAGAAGCCCAGCGCCTCGAGCTGCTGACCGGCGCGCAGATGCCTCATTCACCGGACGTGGCCGCCCTGTACGCGCGTCTGAACGGGAGTTACGACGATCGGGAAGCGCTGAGCAAGGCCCTCGCCGGCGAAGCGGACTGGACCGCGCAGACTGACAACGATGCGCGCGCCTTGATGGCGGCCGTGCCGCCCTGTCTGATGGATCGAACGGTCAGGGACAAGGTCCGACTGCTCCTGGCGGGCTGGGCGGAACGGCCGACGGCACTTCCTCCCCGAGGGCTGGCGCTGCGCTACAGCGAATTCATGCAGCTCCTGACCGCCTTGAAGGCGGCGATCGCGCCGCAGAACCTCAAGGCGGACACGCTCCGGAGCAGACTCGCGCGCCTGACGGGGTGGGAGACCGAGCCGACGGCTCCCGATGAGGCAGCCGCGCGGGCCGTCGGCGCGGCGGCCGTGCGCACCTTCGTGCTGGAACGAGCCAACGGTCGGGCGTTTCATCTCGATCTGAAGGCCCCGGCCAACCACGATCAGGGCAGCGGGCCGGCGAAGTTCTCGTTGCCGCCACCCGGCGAAGTCAGCGGCCTGGGGCTTGCCGGCGTTGTCAACACCCTGCGCGCGCACGGCTGTCAGCCGCTGGACAAGCGTGCGTATGAAGAGAGCAGCGAGATGCTGGGCCTCACCAGCCTCAGCGTGCTCGCCCCGGCGACGCGGGTGGCCGCGCTGATGAGTCCCGGCATCAAACGGGTGGACGTCGATTTCGCGCGAAGCCCGCGCGTCCCCGCGATCGAGACCATCCGAGCGCTGATGGACACACTCCCTGCCCAGGTCCGTCAGCTCTGGGTGTTCGGCGTCGACGATGCGCTCCGCACGGTGATGCGGGACGCGGACGGGTCCGCTGGATGGCGCCCCAAGCCGGGATGCCGTTGCCTGAAAAGGTGCGATTCGCCGCCACCGATCCTGTTCGACCCGCCGTCGGACCTCGCCACCCGCCCGGGGGGAGTCACGCTGCTGCGTTTCCTGCGACGACTGAGCGGACGGCTCACCGAGATGCCCCCGGAGGGCCGCGAGCACCGGATCGACCTGGCACGCGCCCGCGTGCAGCGCCTGCTCCAATCGATCCAGGGCCAGCCCGCGTTGCTGGACGAATTGCAGCACCATCTCCACGATGTCGGCGCCTGCGTCGATCAGCACCTGCACTGCCTCGCCGGGATGGATCTGGCGGCGAGCGCCGGCGCCGCCCGGACCTGCGACGAGGCGGCGGGCGTGCTGCTGCGCATGGCGCTCCAGGACATCATCGACCGGCACGTCGGCATCGTCAGCGCCCACGACCCCGAGAACCTGGAAAAGGCCATGGCCTTGCGCGCGCTGCTCGACCGGCGTCTGGCAGCGATCACGGGCAAGACCTTCGACGCCTCGTTCACGCCCTTCTACACGACGCTGGCCGGGATGAATGCGCAACGGCCCGGTCCGGACGGCGCGCCACTCGACGACAGCGCGTGGCCGCCGGAGATGCATGCGCTGATCGACCGCTTGATCGGCGACGAGGTGCGCGCCGGATTCCCTGCCGTGCAGGACCTGCTGGAGGACGCCGCAGGCCCTGGACGCCGCGCCGCGGCGCAGTTGACGGACCAGCCGCTCTACCAGGACGCCGAGCGGACCTGGCAGCAGCGCTTCCTGGAGGCCGAGACGGACGCCGATCGCGCAGACGCCAGCGAAGCGGATCGATCGGCGTACCGGGCGATCCAGGTGGACATGCCGCGCGAACTGCGTGCCCAGCGCTTGTCCTTGATGGACAGCTGGTTGTCGCCGTTGCGCGAGGCCTTCCCCGACGACCGCTGACGCCCGCAACGACCGCAACGACCGCGACGCCCGCAACGACCGCGGACGCCCGCAACGCCCGCCAACGCCCGCAACGCCCGCTGAGGCGACGCGGATCCCCACACGCTTCCGGCCCGAGCGGCCTGCTCCCATGATGCCTTTCACTTCCACGGCTGCTTCGTCCTGCTTGAACCCGTACGACCCAGACGCCGCCGCCGGCGACGCCCCTCGGGTCGGCACGTCGCCGTCGTTCCCCTGGTCCCTTCCCCCGGACGAGGTGGAGAAGATGGAGCGACTCGAACGAGGCGAGAGGCTGCGCCTCTCTCCGACGGTCGAACAATGCCTGAACCGGCTGGGGATCAACGACGGCGATTGGCCGGCCATCAAGTTCGCGCGGGCCTGTTCTGGCCGAGGTGGGTCCATTCCTCCCAGTGACGACGAGCTGCGGGCGATCATCACCGAGGTGCCCCTCTGCCTGCTGAACGGCCGTCAGCGGCTGCAGGCGCTTGCCGTGCGACAGCACGGCTGGCGCGGCTGGGAGCAGTCCCCTGACTTCGATCCGCAGGAAGGTGACACTGATCTGATCATCGCGATCCTGGAAGCACTGGATGCCGCGCGGGGTCAGTGGGTGACCGATTGGGCCAGCGGGGGGGCAGGTCTTGCCCGATGGGAATCTGGCGCGACATCTCCGGCCGAGGCGCAGGCCAGGGCGAGCGGAGGACGCGCCTTGCGCCGGGTGGCGATGTGTCCGTCGACCGGCATCCTGAACCTCCACGGTCACGGGCTCACCCGCGCGCCGGCAGCTCGGTTCGCACTGCCGCCCCGGCCGATTGTGGAAGCGCTCAATCTGGGGAGGCGCGAGCTGGTGGTCCTCATGGGGACGGCACGCCCCTGGGATCGCCGCGCGATGTCCGACGCCATGGCGGCCCTGGTCGTGCCCTTCTGGAACCTCGAACTCAATGACTCCCAGGTCGTGCCCGCCGCTGTGGTTCCAGAACAGGCTGTGCACGTCAACCTCGATGGCGACCCGCAACGTTGCGTTGAACTCGCAGAGGCGCTGGCCGCCAGGCCACGCGGCGAGCTGCGGGAAGTGCAGGTCCATCGCCATCACGGAACTGCAGCGCTGAACTTTTCGCTTCAAGTGCCCGACGGATGGCGCGTCGAGCGGTCGCGTTTGCATTCCTCCTTGACCCGGCGGCCGCCACCTCCGGCGCCGGCCCCGGTGCTCGCCTACTGGGGAAGCAAGGATCCTGAGACCCTCAAACGCCGGCTCGACGCGCAGCAGGATGGCCCGCTGCTGCTGACTTTCCTTGAGGAGGCCCGGTCGCAGCTCGAGGCGGTCAGTCCGCTCGTCGCCCCGGCCTTGCGCGAGGAAATGCTGGCCCGCAGCCAGGTCCTGCTGCAGCGGCTGGCGGAAGAGCCGGCGATGATGTCCGAGCTGGCGATCGATCTCTCCGACACCTGGCCCTGCATCGATGCGAAGCGGCGCGTCCTCGACAACATGGAGATGACGCTGCTGGCGGGCAGCGGCATCGACAGGGAGGCCGCCAGCCTCCTGCTGCTGCGCTCGGCCCTGCGGCACCGGATCCATCTCCACGTCAGCATCACCGATCGGCGGGCGGAAAACCTCGAACGCGGCCTGGCCCTGGAGGCGCTGCTCGACCTGCGGCTGGCGCAGATCACCGGCAAGTCGTTCGCGCAGACGGGCGCGCCGGTCTACCGGTCGATCGCCGGCATGCGCGACGCCGCGGCCCATGCAGCCCCCACGCTGGAGGACTGGTCGGCGGAACAGCGCGCCACCGTCGAACAGATCCTCGGTGACGAAGTCCGCGCCGGTTTCCCCGCCCTGCGCGGGCTCATGGCCTCGGACCAGGCGCCCGCCAGCCGGGCGATGGCGCAGCTGCTCCTCGATCCGTCGTACCAGGCGGCGAACGCCGCGCTGAACCGGGAGTTCCTGGCGGCCGAAGCGGACGTGGACGACGATCCCTCCGACGCGGCGGCGGCGCGGCGTTACCAGGAGATCCAGGAACGGATGCCGCGGGAACTGGCCCGCCGGCGCTTCGAGCTGATGGACGTCTGGCTCGCGCCGATGCGGGAGGCCTTTGCCGTCCCGCCAAGAACCGGAATCGGTCGCGGGCAACTCATCGTGCCTCACGCCAAGGAGAACGCGGATGATCTCGATGCCTTCGACACAGGGGCCGATCCCGGCCGATGACACGCTTGAAACGGTGGCCGCGTGGCATGCCGGCATCGATCCCGGCGTCCACCGGGCCGCCACGCCGCCTTCACCGCCCTGGGCGCTCCAGGCTGAAGAGGCGACGAAGATGGGCCGGCTTGAACGCGGGGAAACGCTGCCGCTCTCGACCACGGTCGAGCACTGCCTGGACCGGGTCGCCAAAGCGGACAGCGCCTGGAACAGCAGCCGCTTCCGACTGGTCTTCCATCCGGCGCGGCAGCATCCTCCGCGTGACGACGAAGTGGCAGCGATGCTCGCCGAGGTGCCCCTTTGCCTGTTGAACGGTCATGAGCGGGCGCTGGTCCTTGAGCAGCGACAACGCGGTCCGCGAGCCCCTGGGCCGGCCTGCCCGATGGACCTGACGGTCGCCTGCATGGAGGCCTTGAATGCCGCACGAGGTGATCGCACCGTCCCCTGGACCCAGGCGCTGGCGCGGCTGGCCCGATGGGAGACGGACGCGCCTTCGGCCCGGGAGGCGCAGGCCCGGGCGCATGGCGGGCGCGCGTTGCGCCAGGCCGTCAAGGACCCCAGCGATCCGACGCTCCATCTCATGGAGGATGTCCTGAACCCGGACGCCCGTGAGTTCTCGTTGCCCCCCCGCGCCCTGCTCGCCGCGCTCGACCTGGGATCGAGAGCACTTCTTGCCGACCTGGGCCGGGCCCGGCCATTGCATCTCCAGGCCTTCCGTGACTCCGTGCCCGCCATGGCGCTGAGCCACTGGGATCTTTGCCTCACTGACCAGTCGGAAGCGAGCGCCGCATTGATCCCGGATCGCGCCAAGGAAGTCGGTCTCCGGGGCGATACCGATCGCTGTTGCCGTCTCGCCTTGGAACTGGTCAGCCAGCCGGGTCGCGACCTCCAGAAAGTGCGCATCCATGCTGCCGCGCCCGCATCGGCGCCAGGCTTTCCCCAGGCGCCCGCCGGGTGGCGCGTCGATCCCGAGGCATCGACATGGACCCTGTGCCGGGAGGCTCCGCCGGCGACCGCGACCGCGTCAGCGGCCAGCGTGCCTCAGACCTCCAGCCACTCCTTGCGCACGTAGGCGTTCGCGCGCAGGTCCGCGGGCGTGCCTTCGAACACGATGCGGCCGTGGCCCATCACGTAGCAGCGCTCGGAGATCTCCAGCGCGATCGCCAGCTTCTGCTCGACCAGCAGCACCGACACGCCGCGCCGCTTGAGCTCCTTGAGGTACTCCGCGACCAGCTCGACGATCTTGGGCGCCAGGCCTTCGGTGGGCTCGTCGATCATGATCAGGTCGGGGTCGCCCATCAGCGTGCGGCACAGCGTCAGCATCTGCTGCTCGCCGCCGGACAGCACGCCCGCCTCGGTGTGCTGGCGCTCCTTCAGGCGCGGGAACATCGCGTACATGTCGTCGAAGGTCCAGCGCGGCTGGCCGCCGCGCCGGCCGCCCTTCTCGCCCAGCATCAGGTTCTGGTGCACCGTGAGCTTGGGGAAGATGTCCCGGTTCTCCGGCACGTAGCCGATGCCACGGTGCGCGATCTCGTAGGGCTTGCGGCCCAGCAGCGCCTCGCCGCCCCAGACGATGGCGCCGGTGCCGTCGACCTGGCCCATGATGGTCTTCACCGTCGTCGAGCGGCCCGAGCCGTTGCGGCCCAGCAGGCTGACGATCTCGCCCGGCCGGACCTCCATCGTCACGCCGTGCAGCACGTGGCTCTTGCCGTAGAAGGCATGGACGTTGTCGAGCCGCAGCGCCCGCGAGGCGGCGGCGGTCGCTCGTCCTGCGGACCCCGCCGCGTCCGTGGAGGCGGCGCGCATCGCGCCGATGTTGGTGTCGTTCATCGCGACGCTCATGCGTGGGCTCCCGCCGACTGCGATTCGGCCAGCACCGAGCCGAGATACGCCTCCTGCACGCGCGGGTTCGCGCGCACCGCATCGGGCGTGTCGAAGGCGATCACCTCGCCATAGACCAGCACCGCGATCTTGTCGGCCAGGCCGAAGACCACGCCCATGTCGTGCTCCACCGTCAGCAGCGTGCGGCCCTCGGTGACCTGGCGGATCAGCTGGATGAAGCGCTTGGTCTCGCTCTTGCTCATGCCCGCGGTCGGCTCGTCCAGCAGGATCACCTGCGCGCCGCCGGCGATCGTGATGCCGATCTCCAGCACGCGCGCCTCGGCGTAGGTGAGGTTGACCGCCGGCACGTCGCGCTTCTTGTCGAGGTGCAGCATCTCCAGCAGTTCCTCGACGCGGTCGTTGACGTCGTCCATGCCGGCGAGGAACTTCCAGAACGCGTACCTGTGGCCCATGGACCAGAGCAGCGCGCAGCGGATGTTCTCGAACACCGACAGCCGCGTGAACAGGTTGGAGACCTGGAAGCTGCGCGACAGCCCGCGGCGGTTGATCTGGTACGGCGGCAGCTGGTCGATGCGCTCGCCGAAGAGCCGGATCTCGCCGCTGGTGGGCGCGAAGCGGCCGCTGATCAGGTTGAACAGCGTGGACTTGCCCGCGCCGTTGGGGCCGATGATCGCGACGCGCTCGCCGGGCTTCACCGCCAGCGCCGCGCCGCGGATGATCTCGCTCCTGCCGAAGCTCTTGCGGACGGCCTTCAATTCCAGGGCATACGGGGCGTGGTGCGCGCTCACAGGCTCTCCCTCCGCTTGATCTCTTTCTCGATCTCTTCCTGCGCCCGGTCCCACTCGGCGCGGAACTCGCGGCGC
>CAMPJJ010000181.1 GCA_946886855.1 uncultured Roseateles sp.
CCCTCTCCCTCCCCCTCTCCCGCGAGCGGCAGAGGGAGCAAGACGGCGCGACGGCTTCAGAGCGACGCCAACCCCGTATCCAGGAAGCGCGACTCCGGGAAGCCCCGCAGCGCCAGCGCGGCCAGTTCCACCAGTTCCTCGAAGCTGCGCTCCTTCTGCAGCACCGCCACGCCGCCCATGCGATCGGCCGCGTCGGTCAGCTCGTCGCCGATGTAGCCGGTCGTGACGATCACCGGCACCGTCGGCAAGGTCTCGCGCACCGCCACCGCCAGCTCCAGCCCGTTCATGCCCGGCATGTTGAAGTCGGTGATCAGCAGTTGCACCGGCACGCGGCCCTGCTCGATGTCGGCCAGGCATTCGGTCGGCTCGGCATAGGCGCGCACGTCGTAGCCCGCCTTCTTGAGCAGCGCCTCCACCATCATCAACACGATGGGATCGTCGTCGACGTAGAGGACGTGCTCGCCCGCGCCGGGCTCGGCGACCTTGGCCAGCGCCGAGGTGTCCAGCGTCGCCGCGTCGCTGCCCACCACCGGCAGATAGACCGAGAACACCGTGCCCACGCCCGGCCGCGACTGCACGTCGATCGCGCCGCCGTGCGCGTGCACGATGCCGTGCACGATGTGCAGCCCCAGGCCCGTGCCCTGGCCCCGCGGTTTGGTCGTGAAGAAGGGCTCGAACAGCCGCTTCGCCACGTCTTCCTCCATGCCGTGGCCGTCGTCGCGCACGCTGAGCTCCGCGTAGTGCGTCGGCGCCACGCGGCCGATCGCGAAGGCGTGCGGCACGTCGAAATGCACCGCGCGCAGGCCGACATGCAATTGCCCGTGCCCGCCCGGCATCGCCTGCCACGCGTTCGTGCACAGGTTCAGCACCACCTGCTGGACCTCCGCCGGATCCACCGTCGCGACGCAGTCGTCGCCGTGCAGGTCCACCGTCAGCAGCACCGACGCCGGCAGCGTCGAGCGCAGCAGGCCGATGCTGTCCTCGACCAGGGGACGCAGCTTGTGCTTGGACAGCTCATGCCCGCTGCCCCGCGCGTAGGCCAGGATGCGCTGCACGATCTCGCGCGCCCGGTCGCCGGCGCGCTTGATCTGCTGCATGTGACCGCGCAGCGGCGACGTCGCCGGCAACTCGTCGAGCATCATCCCCGCGTGCCCCAGGATCGCCGCCAGGATGTTGTTGAAGTCGTGCGCCACGCCGCCGGCCAGCGTCCCCAGCGATTCCATGCGCTGGATGCGCATCAGCTTCTCCTCGAAGTCGACGCGCGTGAGCTCGTCGGCCTTGCGCATCGTGACGTCGATGAACAGGACGACCAGGCCGTGTTCGCAGGGGAAGGCGCGGCATTCGAACCACTTGCTCAGCCGGGGATTGAATTCCTCGTAGAGGTGAGCGACGCGTGATTGCATCGCCGCCCGCGCCTCGATGTCGAAGCGCGAGCCCATCGCCTCGCCCAGGCAGGTCCAGTAATTCCTGCCGATCAGGGCCTCGCGTTGCCGACCGCTGGCGCGCTCGAAGGCGACATTGACGAACTGGATGGTCCAGTCGTGCTCCAGCAGGATCACGGCGTCGGTGACGTAATCCAGTGCCGCCCCGACGTGCGCGACGCCTTCCCCGGGTGCAACGGAAGCACCCGGTCCGTGCGAAGCCTCGTGACGCGGCATGTGGACCCCTGGTAGAAGGGGCCAAAGTGTGGTCCCTCTGCGCGGCGTCGGCAATCGCTGTGCCAACACCTAACCGTAGGGAAGCCCGATGGCATCGGGCCTTCCGGCGTTTTCGGCCTTTTCTGATCGTTTCTGCCGCTCCTGCCTCTTCCGGCCTTCCGGTGCGTCGAGGCTCGAAAGCGGACCGCCGCGCCTCGTCGCCCTGCGTCAGGACTTGGCCGCCGGCGCGGGCGGCTGGTAGCGCTGCTGCGGCTTGGCGGCGCGGGCATAGAGCCCCTGCACGCGCGGCAGCGTCCGCTCCATGTCACGGATCCGCGTCGGGCCCGACGGGTGCGTCGACAGGAACTGCGGCGGCGCGCCCTTGCTCGCCTTGCCCATCTTCTCCCACAGCGTGATGCCGGCGTGCGGGTCGTAGCCCGCGCGCGCCGCGAGTTCCATGCCGACCAGGTCGGCCTCGCTCTCGTCCTCGCGGCTGAAGGTCAGCGACAGCAGCTGCCCGCCCATGTTGGCCAGGCCGCGTCCGACATCGCCCAGGCCGAACAGCGCGGCGCCCAGCTGGATCGCCCCGTTGGTCGCCATGTTCTTGCCCATGCGCTCGCGGGCATGCTCGCGCAGCGCGTGCGCCATCTCGTGGCCCATGATCATCGCGACCTCGTCGTCGCTCAGCTGCAGCTGTTGCAGGATCCCGTAATAGAAGGCGATCTTCCCGCCCGGCATGCAGAACGCGTTGAGCTCCTTGCTGCCGACCAGGTTCACTTCCCAGCGCCATTGCTGCGCGCGCGTGTTCCACGCCGCCGTGAACGGGATGATCCGCTGCGCGATCGCGCGCAGGCGGATCAGTTGATCGTTGCTGGGCGGCGCCAGCGCCTTCTGCGCCAGCGCTTCCCGCATCATCTGCACGTACTGCTGCTGGGCGGCGGCCTCGACCTGCTCGGCCGACACCAGCTTGGTGAAGCGGCTCTGCTTGCCGACGTCGACGCCCTCCTGCGCCCAGGCGGGCGACAGCGCGAGCGCGCCGCCGGCGGCGATCAGGCCCGTGAACAGGCGCCGGGCGGGCTGGCGCGGCGCGCCGTCCGCGCCGCAGCGGCGGCAATCGCACCGGCCGAATCCGTGGGTGGGCGCCGAGGGCAGGTGAACGTCGGCGTCGGGGGAGAAGTCAGCATCAACCATGGCGCGATTCTAGGCAGGCGACAATCCCGGTCATCATGTCCCAGTCGCCCCTGATCACGCCGTCCCCGGTCTGTGCCACTTCGCCGCTCGATCCGCAGGAGTTCCGCGCGGCGCTCGGGATGTTCGCCACGGGGGTCACCATCGTGACCGCCCGCGCGGAGGACGGCACGCTGGTAGGTCTGACGGCCAATTCGTTCAACTCAGTGTCGCTGTCCCCGCCGCTGGTGCTGTGGAGCCTGGCCCGCCGGGCCGGCTCGATGCCGGTGTTCAGCCGCGGCTCGCATTACGCGATCAACATCCTGGCGGCCGATCAGAAGGAACTGGCGCAGCGCTTCGCCACGCGCGACATCGACCGCTTCGCCGGCGTGCGCTTCCGCGAGGGCTGCGGCGGCGCGCCGGTGCTGGAGGGCTGCACCGCGGTCTTCGAATGCGCGAACCGCAGCCAGTACGAGGAAGGCGATCACGTCATCTTCGTCGGCGAGGTCGAGGCCTGCACCCGCAGCGACCAGGCCCAGCCGCTGATCTTCCACGGCGGGCGGTACTACACCGAGCTGCCGATCTGAGCGACCGGGCGGCGCCGCTCCCGGACGCTCCCCGACGCTCTCGGACACGCTCGAACGCTCATCACGGGCGATCAGGACGCGACGCTCATTCCTCCGCGTGCCGCCCGACCGGCCAGAACGGCGCCATGCGCCGGACCGCGCGCCAGCGCCACAGGGCCAGCACGGCAGTCAGGGGGGCCGTCACCGCCACCACGTGCCAGGGCATGATGCTGAAGATCCGGTTGGCGCCGATGCTCAGTCCGGCCACCAGCGTCCACCCCAGCATGAGGATCACCGCCTGCGTCGCTCCCGGCTGACCCTTCCGGGACCAGTCCTGCCACAGCAGCAGCCCCGCGGGCATCGCGACGGCGGCGAAGAACAGGCCCATCAGCGGCTGCTCGGGCGGCCATTCGCCGGGCACGAGCGCCACCATCAGCGTCAACAGCGCCGCCCCGGCCCCCAGCACCAGCAGGAACTGGGTCAGCATCCTGCGGGCGAGCACGCGATTCATCGCGTCGCCGCGCGGCATGCCCGGCACGAGCGTCAGCAGGGCCTGCTCCGTGCGCGTGCGCCGCAGCATCTGGGTAATGCCCAGCAGCGGCCCGAACAAGGCGCACATCAGGCCGAACGACGTGCCCGGCAGCGCCCCCTGGAGGACGGTCGCCGCACGCGCCGCGGGCAGCCAGTGCAACACCGCGAGTTCTGCGCCCAGCAGCCCCAGGAAGATGACCGCGGACACGCCCACGGTCGCGGGCCAGTGCAGGTTGCGCAGCGTGGCGATCTCGGCGCGCGCGGCCACGCTCTCGGCGGTCGGGGTGGCGGTGCGGATCAGGTGACGGGTCCAGACCGGCAAGGACCAGGTGAACGGCTTGGCGAGGAGGCGCAGGACCGGGTGCAGCGGCGGCCGTGCCGCGCGCGTCGCGCAGCCCGGCTTCATCGCCATCAGGTCGTTGAACACCTTGGCCGACTGCCAGGCGCGCAGGTGCGCGGGGCCGCCGTCCTGGAACAGGTGCCAGAGGATCACGCTCAGCGCGAGCATCGCCAGCGCCGCCTGCGTCACAGGATGCTGCTCGTGCCAGCCGCGCAGCAGCGCCGCGGTCTCGCGCCAGACGGCGGTGTCCTTGAGCAGCGCGCTCGGGATCCACGGAAAGACCCAGAACACGAACCAGGTGATCGGCCAGCGCAGCGCCATCGAGAAACTGACGAGCACCGCCCCCGCCAGCATGGTGAACAGCGGGAAATGGCCGAACACGCCATGCAGCAGCAGACCGCTGACGATCGCGATCACGAGGAACAACGCGACGCCGACCTCGCGCAGCTGGCGCAGGTGGCCGGGGACCAGGCGCGCGGTGGCCGGATGGTTCTGCATGTTCAGCGCGCCTGCGCACAGCCACCAGGCGAATTGCAGTCCGATCGCGGCCGTGACGCAGAACGCCGTGCCCGCCGCGGAGGCGGACTTCATCGACGCGAGTCCGGTGATCACCGCCAGCGGCAGCAGCGTCCACCACAGGCGGCGCAGCGGCCGCGTCGTCGCGCCGAGCACGGCCAGATGCCCGCCGACGCCGGGCAGCGGCAGGGCCGCATTCATTGCGTCAGCTCCAGGAAGAGGTCCTCGAGGCTGAGCGGCTCGCAGCGCATTGCGGCGTCGCCTTGCGGCAGCCGGCCATCGGGGAAGCGCACCAGCCAGCGCGGGTGTTCGCCGAGGTCGCGCCGACCCAGCACCTGCCCGCCGTACGCATCGACGGCCGCCTGCAGCCGACCCACCGGGCCGGCCAGCAGCCGCACCTCGTCCGCGAGCGCGTCCTGCGGCGCCTGCAGCGCGATGCGGCCGCGGCTCAGGAAGGCGACGTTGAAGGCCACGCGCTCCAGGTCCGACAGGATGTGCGTCGAGAACAGCACCGTCGTGCCGCGGTCCAGCACCTGGTCGACGAGCTCGCGCAGGAAATCGCGGCGGCCGGCGGCGTCCAGGCTGGCGACGGGCTCGTCGAGCACCAGCAGGTCGGGCTCATGCGCCAGCGCGCGGATGATCGACAGCCGCTGCTGCTGGCCCTGCGAGAGCTGGGCGATGCGGCGATCGCGCGGGATTTCCCAGCGCGACATCAGGCCGTCGACCTTGGCGTCGTTCCAGCGCGGATAGAAGCTGCGGAAGTAGCGCAGCAGGTTGCCGGTCGTGAAGTCCTCGAACAACGCGGCCTGCTGCGGCACATAGCCCAGACGCGCGCGCAGCGCGTCGTCCGGCGTCAGCGCTGATTGGCCGAAGAGCCGCACGTCCCCGGCCTGCGGCTCGCGCAGGCCCAGCAGGGTTTCGAGCAGCGTGGTCTTGCCTGCGCCGTTGCGGCCGAGCAGGCCGACGACCTGCCCCGGCGCCAGCGTCCAGTCCAGGTCCGCCAGCACGCCCGGCTGACCCTTGAAGTCGACGCGCAATCCGGTCGCGCGCACCGGTGGCGCGACCAGCGCGTCGTCCGCGAGCGCGCGGCTCTGCGCCGGGCTGATCGCCGTGTGATCCAGGGTCTCGTGCAGTGTCTGCTTCAGCGTGTGCGTCATCGCGTTTCTCCAGGGTCCTCGAGCAGCGCCTTGAACAGCGCCAGCACCTGATCCGGCGGCAGCTCCAGCTGGCGCGCCTCGGCGGCGGCCTTTTCCAGCGTGGGGCGCAGCAGATCCACGCGGCCGCGCGTCTTCATCGCCTTCTGGTGCTGCGCCGCCACCACCATCGGCAAGCCGCGGCGGCGCTCCACCAGCCCTTCGGCCTCCATCAGCCCGAAGGCCTTGGAGACGGTCATCGGATTGACGGCCAGCGCCTGCGCCAGCTCGCGCACCGAGGGGATCTCCTGCCCGGCCACCAGCTGCCCGCTGGCGACGCGGCGGCGCAGCTGCTCCACCAGCTGGCGGTAGATCGGCTCGGGGGAGCCCGGGTTGATGCTGAAGAGGAGGTCGGCGTCCATCGGCGGGGTGCGGGTGCCGACGGTGTTGTCAGCGTGTATCAGTACAGTAATACACAAGGGGATGCGGCGTCAAGCGCGCGCTTGGCGGAAGCACGCGGGACCGCGGATGTCGAAAGCCGTTCATCCCTGAACTTTTTGGGGAGCGCCTTGCCTTGCGCGTGTCGACGAAGGTGCGCGAGCGCCTCTCTGCTTTGAGGCATCGAGCTACTTCACCTCCAGCCCGGCCAGCCAAACCAGAACGCCTATGTCGAGCGCCTTCAACAAGGCCGATCGCACCGAGGCGTTGGATTGATACGTCTTCGACTCGTTGGCTGATGTGCGGGCCATGACTGCCGATTGGCTTCAGCGCTACAACCACCATCGACCACATGAAGCGCTGGGTCATTTGCTGCCGGTCGCGTGCCGTATAGAGCGGTCCCCTGACCTCTGCTCCCGACTGGCTCAAGGAGGCTTCAATCGCTCCATCGGTACGCAAAGCCTGTCGAACAATGAGCCGCGACAGAGGCCCTTTGTGTCATTAGGTTCTTGATGCTCGCTCTCGCAGATCCTGTGAAGCCTCCTTGATTTCCTGTGCCAGTTAGAAGTAGAGGTCAGGGAATCGTTT
>CAMPJJ010000182.1 GCA_946886855.1 uncultured Roseateles sp.
CGCCCCGGAAGAAGCAGAAGCGCCGCCGCCCCCCGCGCCTGTCCGCCGCCGCCTGGCGCCAGTTCATGCAGATCGCCAAGCCCTACTGGTTCGGCGACCAGCGCAAGGCCGCCTGGGGACTGCTGCTGCTGATGATCGTGCTGATGCTGTGCGAGACCCAGCTCGCCGTCATGCTCAACGACAAGACCGGCGAAATGACCTCCGCGCTCGCCGAGCGCAACCACTCGCGCTTCTGGTTTGCCGTGCGCGACAGCCTCATCGTCCTGGGCTTCGCGGTGCCGGTGTACGCCTTCTACTACTACATGCGCGACGCCTTCTCCAACCATTGGCGGCGCTGGCTCACCGGCAAGTTCCTCGACGGCTACCTCGACGGCCGCAAGTACTACGAGATCGGCACCGGCGCGGCCGGCGACATCGACAACCCCGACCAGCGCATCTCCGAGGACATCAACACCTTCACCGGTCGATCCACCCACTTCGGGCTGCTGATGATCGGCTCCGTGATGCAGCTGGTGGCCTTCTGCGCCGTGCTGTGGTCGCTGTCCAAGCTGCTGGTGGCCTTCCTCGTGGTCTACGCCACCGTGGGGACCTTCCTCGCGCTCCACGTCTTCGGTTCGCCGCTGATCCAGCTCAACTTCTGGCAGCTGCGCCGCGAAGCCGACTTCCGCTTCGGCCTGATGCGCCTGCGCGAGAACGCCGAATCCATCGCCTTCTACCGCGGCGAACCGCAGGAACGCGCCCACATCGAGGGCCGCTTCGACGCCGTCTACCAGAACTACTGGAAGCTGATCCGCAAGCAGCGCGCGCTCAACCTCTTCCAGCGCGGCTTCAGCCAGCTGACGCTGGTCGTGCCCGCCGTGATCCTGGCCGAACGCGTGCTGTCCGGCCACCTCGAGGTCGGTGCCGCGGTGCAGGCCGCCGGCGCCTTCGCCGCGGTGCTGACCGCCGTCTCGCTGATCGTCGACAACTTCGAGAGCCTGAGCCGCTTCGTCGCCGGCATCGACCGGCTGCACGCGCTCTCCGACGTCATGCACAAGCGCAAGCCCCGCGACGAACGCGCCCGCGAAAAGATCGAGACGAAACACGCCGAGCAGCTCGCGCTGCGCGCGTTGACGCTCTACACGCCGCAGTTCGACCGGCTGCTGGTGGAGAAGCTCGACGTCGCGCTCCAGCCCGGCGAGAGCCTGCTGATCACCGGCGTCAGCGGCTGCGGCAAGAGTTCCCTGCTGCGCGCGATCGCCGGCCTGTGGCGCTGCGGCGAAGGCACGATCGAGCACCCGCCGCTCGAGGACGTGTTCTTCCTGCCGCAGCGGCCCTACCTGCAGCCCGGCACGCTGCGCAGCCAGATGATCTATCCGGACACGACGACCGAGCTGGACGACGACGCGCTGCGCGCCATCCTCGACGAGGTCTGCCTGCCCGAGCTCGCCGATCGCGTCGGTGGGCTGGACGCCGCGCAGGACTGGGAGAAGGTGCTGTCCATGGGCGAGCAGCAGCGCCTGGCCTTCGCGCGCGTGCTGGTGCGCACGCCGAAGATGGTCATCCTCGACGAAGCCACCAGCGCGCTGGACAGCTGCAACGAACGCCGCCTCTACGAGCGCCTGTGCCGCGACGGCATCACGCTGGTGAGCATCGCCCACCGCCACGCCGTGCTGCAGCATCACACGCACGTGCTGCGCCTGACCGGCGGCGGCGCGTGGCAATTGCATCCCGCCGAGGGCTACGACTTCGACGCGGTGGAGGCCGAGGCCGAGGCGGCGCGGGAAGCCGCGCTCGAGGCGAAGCTGGCCGACGGCGCGCGCACGGGCCCGAGCGTCCAGCCGACCGAGAAGGAGACCTCATGAGCCTGGCCCTCGGCACCGCGACCTCGGCAGCGTCCACCGCGTCCGCCGCCTCCTCCGCCTCTGCCGCCGCCCCGACGGCCGCGATCACCGCAAGCGGGTGGACCGACGAGGTCATCGCCACCGTGCGGTCCGAGTTCTCCGACGTCCCCGACGTCGCGCAGATCACCCGCATCGCCGTGCGCCTGCTGCTGGCGGCGCTGCTGGGCGGCATCCTCGGCTACGAGCGCGAGCACCACGGCAAGGCGGCGGGCATCCGCACGCACATGCTGGTGTCGCTGGGCGCGGCGCTGTTCGTGCTGGTGCCTCAGCAGGGCGGCATGGCGCTCGCCGACATGAGCCGGGTGCTGCAGGGTGTGATCGCCGGCATCGGCTTCCTCGGCGCCGGCGCCATCCTTAAGCTCAAGGACGAGGAGCAGGTCCACGGCCTGACCACCGCCGCCAGCATCTGGATGACCGCCGCCATCGGCATCGCCTGCGGCCTGGGCCGCGAGGCGACGGCGGTGTTCAGCATGCTGCTCGCGCTGATGATCCTGGCCGTGCTGCCGCTGCTCACGCGGCCGCATCCCCGGACGGACGAGGACCGGAAGGACCGCGATCCGCAAGATACCGATCGGGAGGACGACGGCCGGGCGCCGTCAGCTTGACCGCATGCGGCACGGGCAGCGGGCGCTTCGTCAGCGCGCTGCCCAGCCGGGTGCTGAGTGTCATCCGGTTGTTGATGGCCCAGCCGCTCGCGTCCAGGATGGGGCCGAGGCTGCGCTGGCGCAGCTTGAGCCAGGCGATCAGCATGCTCGGTCCCGAGATCGACAACACGATGCCGAGCACCGCCAGCGGGATCCACCAGCCCAGATCGACGAAACGCCCGAAGACGCCGACGATCACCGTGCTGATGCTGCCCAGCGCCACGCCGATCGCGGCGACGGTGCCCACGTCCACGCGCCGGCCCGGGACGCCCAGGCCGGGCAGCCCGTTGGCGGCACCCGCAGCACCGGCAGCGCCGGCAGCACCCACTGCGCCGACGGCACCGGCCCCGGCCGGTGCGCCCGCGCCACCGGCGGACAGCATCGGCGCCGCCGCCGCGGCGGGTTGATCCACCGTGGCGAGGCGCCCCGCCAGCTGGCCCATGCGTCCCTGCTGCGTCGAATCGCTCGCCGCGGCCCGCTTGGCCACCTGGTCCTCGACCAGCCGGACCAGCTTCTTGTACGGCGAGAGGAAGGCCTGGCCGACGCTGATCGGGTTCTCGATCACCTTGACGATGCGCGCGTCCCAGTCGCGGCCCTCGCGGTCGTAGAACAGGCCGTTGCGCCCGACGAAGAGGAAGTCGACGTCGCCCGCGCTGACCACGGCGACGATGTGGCGCTTCTGGTTCAGCCGCACGCATTCGCAGTACGCGAGGTAGGCCTTGGCCAGGCCGGCGACGGGCGCGTGGCGGGCGGGGTCGGCGACGTCGACGGTCAAGTCGCAGGCGCGGCCGTCGACGAACAGCGTGCCGGCCTGGAACACCGCGCCGCGGCCTTCATAGAAGTCCTCGAAGGACACGAAGTTGCGCGCCAGCCGCAGCAGGCCGCGCTGGAGCAGCAGCAGCTTCTCGAGGTCGTTGAGGGCGGCATGGCGCGGCGCGGCGGCGCGGTCGTCCGCGACCTGCTTCAGCAGGCGCGCACGCACCTCGTCGAGCTGTCCGCCCGGCTGTCCGGCGGCAAGCGCGGCCACGACGTCGACGCCGAGCGTGGCGACCGGCCCGGTCGGCTGGCGCCGCAGCCATTCCCGGCAGGCGCGCACCTCGTCCTTCAAGGACAGCCAGTCGCGCTCGGCCAGGCTGTCGCCGCTGCCGGGCGGCAAGGCCTGCGCACGCAAGGCGGCGAGCGCGCCGCGCCAGGCGGGGTTGGCGCGCTCGTCCAACGGCAGCGCCGCACCCGGCGACACCGGCGCGATGGGCATCTGTCTGAGCGGACCGGCTTCCAGTGACAGCAGCCCGCTCGCATGGGCCTTCAGCCGTTCGGGATCGGTCGCGTTGAGCGTCGCCGCGGCGGAGGTGTCGTAGCTGGCCAGGCGGCAGCGCGCGAAGAAGTCCTCGACCTTGTCGTGCACCGCCTGCACCGCCATCGCCGCCGCGCGGCGGCCCGCACAGCCCGCCTCGGCCTCGCCCTCGCGATGCCAGGCGAGCAGCGTCGCGGCCTGATCGAAGAAGGCCTGGATGCGGGTCTCGTCGATGCCCGGCTCGCCGCCTGCATCGGCCACCGTGCCCATCGCTTCGCCGATGCGCAGCGCGATCGCATGATCCGCGGGGTCCGCGACAGCCGCCACGGGCACGATGCCGTCCCCGTTGTGCCGCTCCGCGGCGAGGTGGGACTGCCGTTCCCGGATGTCGTCCAGACCGATGTCGGACTGCCCCGCATGCCCCGTCAGGTCGAGCGTGCGGCGGAGTTCCTCCGCCAGCGCGCGGCCCTCGTCGGTGTCGGCCAGCGAGGCCAGCGCCAGTCGCGCGTCGCCGCGCAGCAGCGGCTGCCAGTCCTTCACGCGCCCGCCTACCCATTCGCAGGCGGCGATCAGCTCGGGCGCCCGGATGCGACCGTCGCGATCGAGGTCGATCAGGTCCAGGGTGCGTTCGTCGAATTCGAGGCCGCGGGTGGGACAGGCCAGCGCGACCCAGCGTTTCTGGTCGAGGTCGCGCAGGTGCAGCAGGTCGTCGGCGGAGGAGATGCGCGCCTGATCGGCACCGCCCGCCCGGAAGAATCGCCAGGGATAGCTCATTGGGACGGAGGGCGGCAAGCTGCGTGCCGCCGCCTCCTCCGGCGGGCGAATGGCGGGGATGGCCGACGCTGAGCGGCGTCGGACCCCGCAATCCCGGGCCGTCCACCGCACCGTCCCCCCATCCGCGACGCGGGCATGACAGTTGCCGCTCCTTGGGTTAGGGTCCACGAACCGGCGATGACCCGGAGCTCAGCATGGAACTCGATACCGTCTCCTACGTCTTCCAGAGCCTGGAGGGCACCTTCACGATCAAGCCGCGCCTGTCGCGGCGCTGGCGGGTGAAACACGACAGCATGCCGTGGGGGGATTCCTTCGCCTCGGCGGAAGAGGCGGCCCTGGCGCTGTCCGCGCGTTTCGCCGTGCCCGCCGACCTGAAGGCGTGGACGGAGATCGGCGACTTCCACACCGACGTCGGCGGCTTCAACCTGTAGGGGGCCCGCGTCTCGACGCGCCCTCACCTCAGGACTCACGCCGCTCGCCGGCCTCGGATCGTCGCGCGGGCCACACCGCGCCGCCACCGACCGCGTGACAGCGCGAGCCTTCCGGCAAGCCGACCTGCGTCGTGCCGGTGAACGCGCCGAACGCGGGCAGGATCATGAGACCGTCGGATTCAGCGAAGCATGGCAGCCGATGGCGCTCATGCGCGCGGCCGTGCAGCGTCGTCGCCGGATGCAGATGCCCGGCGAGCACGTAAGCCCCGGCGACGCGGCGCGGATGGTGGCAGGCCGCGAACGGTCCCATCGCATGGGGCTCGTCGACGATGTCGAAGCGCAGCGACGGCGGGGGATCGCCCGCATGGCTGTCGTGGTTGCCCCGGATCAGCAGGCAGGCGAGCTGCGCGTGCCGCTCGCGCCAGCGATGCGCGGGCGCGAGCACCTGCGGCTGCTGCGCCGCGGCCGCGTGGAGGAAATCGCCCAGCACCACCAGCCGTGCCGCGCGCAGTTCGTCGATCACGTTGCTGAGCCGGTCGAGGTTGTCGCGCGTCGTGCCCGACGGCACCGGCTGGCCCAGCGCGCGGAAACTCGCCGCCTTGCCCAGATGGACGTCGGCGACGAAGACCGTGCGTGTCGCCGGCCACCACAGCGCGCGCTCCGGCAGCAGCCAGACGCGCTCGTCGGCGAGCGTCCTGGTCAACGCACCCGGCGCAGGAGCGAGGTCCGTCATCGCCTTCTCCGCCCGCCGGCCTCGCGCCGCCGGGTGGGCGCCTCGCCGCGTGTCTCCAGCGCCAGCGACTCCCGCACCGCATCGACGGCGAACTGCGGCGAATCCTTCTTCGCGAACACCGCCAGCGCGCGCTCCGCCGGCGCATGCGCGGTGCCGACCGCGTCGCCGCCGGCACTGCGCTCCAGCTCGGACACCATCCGCGCGATGCGATCGCCGAGCGGCTCGTTGCTGAGCTTCTCGCGGAAGCGTTCCACCATCAGGGGGAAGGCCAGCGGCGTGGGCTTTTTCAGCGCGTGGATCTGGAGCGTCTGCTGACCCATGCGTTCCAGCGCGGCCGCCAGCTGACGCACGTCGAGCTCCTGGGTCAGCAGTTCCTGCTCCGCCTGCGCCAGCAGCCGGTTGCCCGGATCGTGCTGCTGGAAGACCTCGAAGAACAGCGTCGCCGAGGCCTGCAGCTGCCGGTTGCTGCGGCGCTCGCCGGGATGGCTCTGGAAGATCAGGCCGGCGATGCGCGCGATCTCGCGGAAGCGTCGCCGCGCGAGCTCGGTGGCGTTCAGGCTCGCCAGGACCTCGCGCAGCAGCGTCTCCATCGGCGGCAGCGCCAGCAGGCCCGGCAGCCGCTGCGCCCAGTCGATCGGCTTGGCGCTGAGCAGCTCGATGCCGTAGTCGTTCAGCGCGATCGAGAAGGTGCCGGTCTCCGGCTGCGCCGCGCGCCACGCGATCAGTCCGGCCAGGCCCAGATGCACCTGCCGGCCGGCGAAGGGATGGAGGAAGAGGTGCCAGCCCTCGCGCGACTTGAGCGTCTCCGCCAGCAGCACGTCCGGGCCCGGCATGCCGGACCAGCGCCGCTGGATGTCGATCAGCGGCTTCACGCACTGCATCTCGGGGGAGTCGAAGCGGCCGGCGTCGGCCGCGGCGAACTCGCGCAGCACCGCGTCGGCCAG
>CAMPJJ010000183.1 GCA_946886855.1 uncultured Roseateles sp.
GGTCTGGGCGTGGGCGGCGCAGCTCAGGGCGAGGGCGGCGGAGAGCCACCAGCGGTGGCGCACAAGGGCGGGCATGTCGGAACTCCTGAACTGGGCGGGAATGGCTCGCGGGGCAAACCGTGGGCCGCGGACCATTCTAGGGACCCTGGAACGAGGCCGCGCCTATGATCCCGGGATGCCCGAGTTACCGGAAGTTGAAGTTACACGACGAAGTTTTGCGCCGGCCATCGCTGGGGCGCGCGTGCTGGACGTGCGGCTGGGAAAGCCGCTGCGCTGGCCGCTGGGGGTGGCGGCCGAACGGCTGGTGGGACGCCGCGTCGGCGAGGCCCAGCGGCGCGGCAAGTACATCTGGCTGCCGCTGCTGCCGACGGGTGAACAGCCCGGTCATGCCGACGAGGAAGACGGCGGGCTGCTGATGCACCTCGGCATGTCGGGATCGCTCGCCTTCCGCGAGCAGCCCCCGGCGGCGGGTCCGCACGATCATTTCGAACTGGTCACCGACCGCGGGGTGCTGCGGCTGACCGACCCGCGGCGTTTCGGCGCGGTGGTGTGGTCGGACGGGCTGGACGTGGGGCCGGCGGCGAAGCTGCTGGCGCGCATCGGGCGGGAGCCTTTCGACATCGAGTTCGACGGCGCCTACCTGCACGAAGGCTTCCGCGGCCGCCGCGTCGCGGTGAAGCAGGCGATCCTGGCCGGCGACGTGGTCGTCGGCGCCGGCAACATCTATGCGTGCGAGGCGCTGTTCATGGCGGGCGTCGATCCGCGTGCGGCGGCCGGCAAGCTCAGCAAGCCGCGCGCGGCGAAGCTGGCGGGCGCGCTGCGGCAGGTGCTGGGCGAGGCGCTCGAGGCCGGCGGCAGCACCCTGCGCGACTTCAAGGATGCGCACGGTGTGGCGGGCAGCTTCCAGATGCAGGCGCGCGTCTACGGGCGCGAGGGCGAACCCTGCCGCGTCTGCGGCACGAAGATCCGGCGCATCGTGCAGGGACAGCGGTCGACCTTCTTCTGCCCCAGTTGCCAGAAGCGCTGAAGAGGCCATGAAGACGCGATGACCGCCTCGTTGAAGCCCGCCCCGAAGTCCGCCCTGAGAGACCTGACCCCCGCGATGACCCACGACGAACTGAGTGCCCGTGTCGAGGCGGTGCGCGGCGACTTCGCGCCCCGGCTGCTGGCCTGGCAGCGCCGCGACGGCCGGCACGACCTGCCCTGGCAGAACACGCGCGACCCGTACCGGGTGTGGCTGTCCGAGATCATGCTGCAGCAGACGCAGGTGACGACGGTACTGGGCTACTACCGGCGCTTCCTGGAGCGTTTCCCCGACGTGGCCGCGCTGGCGGCCGCGCCCAACGACGACGTGATGGCCGCGTGGGCGGGCCTGGGTTACTACAGTCGGGCGCGCAACCTGCACAAGTGCGCGCAGGCGGTGGTCGAGCGCCACGGCGGCGCATTCCCGCGCAGCGCGGCGGAGCTGGCGGAGCTGCCCGGCATCGGTCGCTCGACGGCGGCGGCGATCTCGTCGTTCTGCTTCGGCGAGCGGGTCGCCATCCTGGACGGCAACGTCAAGCGCGTGCTGGGCCGGCTGCTGGCCTTCGACGGGGACCTGTCCTCGGCGGCGCAGGAGAAGCGCCTGTGGCGCCAGGCGGAGGCGCTGCTGCCGGCCTCGCCCGACGACATGCCGGCCTACACGCAGGGGATGATGGACCTGGGCGCCAGCCTGTGCGCGACGCGCAGTCCGCAATGCCTGCTGTGCCCGGTGGCGTCGCTGTGCGCGGGTCTGGCGGAGGGCGATCCGACGCGCTACCCGGTCAAGACGAAGAAGCTCAAGCGCGGCCAGCGGGAGAACTGGTGGCTGTGGCTGGAGCACGAGGGCCGCATCTGGCTGCAGCAGCGGCCGGCCGAAGGCGTCTGGGGCGGGCTGTGGACGCTGCCGCTGTTCGACGACGAGGCCGCGCTGACGGCCCAGAGCGCGGCGCTGGGCGTCGCGGCGCCGGAGACGCTGCCGCGGGTCAAGCACGTGCTGACCCACTTCGACTGGCTGCTGCACCCGCGGCGCGCGGTGCTGCCGCGCGAGACCCGGCCTGCGGGCGAGGGCGTGTGGGTCGCCCGGGAGCGGCTGGCGGAGTACGCGCTGCCGGCGCCGCTGAAGAAGCTGCTGGACTGAAGGACGGGCGAGGCGATCGGGTTCCGCCGGTGGGCGCGGCGCCCCGCTGCCGGTATGCTCGGGCGATTGCGTGATCGCACGGTCCGCGCAGGTCTCAACGCCATTCAGGGACACCATGTCGAACGACGTCAAGCCGGGCCGGGCCGCGGCCATCAAGAGCGCACTGGAATCGGCCTTCATTGCGCTGCTCGCCAGCGGCGTGTGCCTGTGGTTCCTGATCAGCGAGAGCCAGGTCCCCGGCGAGGGCGACCCTGCCAGGCTGACGATGCTGTCGATCGGGCTGGCGATCGGGCTGTGCGCGCATTTCGTCTACATGGCGATCGCGGCCAAGCGCGCGGGGCGCAACGCGGTCCTCTGGACGATCATGATGGTGGTGCTGATGCCCTTCACCTCGGTGGTGCTGGGCATCCTGCTCTTCAACCAGGTGCAGGACATCGAGCACCAGGCGCAAGAAGAAGGCGGCGCGGGCAGCGCAGCCTGAGACCCGCTGACTCCCTCTCCCGCTTGCGGGAGAGCGCAGGGGTGAGGGTCAGCGGCCGTGGCAGTCAACGCGCTCAGCGCGCGTCCAGCTCCCGATGCCGCTTCAACACCTGCCCGTGGAAGGCGAACTGCCTGGCCAGCGTCTCGACGAGGTAGACCGAGCGGTGCTGCCCCCCCGTGCAGCCGATCGCCACGGTCAGGTAACTGCGCTGGTCCTGCGCGAAGTTCGGCAGCCACTGCGCGATGAAGGCGCCGATCTGGCTGAGCATCAACCGGACCTCGGGCTGGACTTCGAGGTACGACGCGACCGGCTCATCGCGCCCGGTGAGCGGACGCAGTTCCCGGTCGTAATACGGATTGGGCAGCACGCGGACGTCGAAGACGAAATCCGCGTCGCTGGGCACGCCGTGCTTGAACGCGAAGGACTCGAACACCAGCGTCAGCGAGGAGCCGCTGACATGCACCAGGTCGCGCAGCCAGGCGCGCAGCTGCGCGGGGCGCAGCTGGCTGCTGTCGATGACGGTGGACTCCATGCGCAGCGGCGTCAGCAGCTCGCGCTCCAGCGCGATCGCCTCCTGCAGGGCGCGGTGCGTGTCCGCCTCGCTGTTGCCCGCGCGCAGCGGGTGCGGGCGGCGGGTCTCGGAGAAGCGGCGCAGCAGCGTGTCGTCGTCGGCGTCCAGGAAGATGGCGCGCAGCGAGACGCCTTCCTGGCGCATCGCCTTGATGTGCAGCAGCAGTTGCGGCAGCGAGCCGGCGCTGCGCACGTCCACCGCGATCGCGACGCGGCGCCAGCCGCGCTGGCGTTCGAGGTCGAGGAACTGCGGCAGCAGCTCGGGCGGCAGGTTGTCGACGCAGAAGAAGCCGGCGTCCTCGAGCGCGTGCATCGCGATCGACTTGCCGCCGCCGGACATGCCGGTGACGAGCACGACCTCGCCGCGCGGAGAACTGGCGGTGGGCGTGGCTTGCGGGGGCGGCACCGGAGCGGTGTTGGGGGCGCTCACGGCTTCACCTTTCTGTTGGGGGACTTGCCGGCCGAGGCGCCGCCGGGCGCGCCCTTGGCGGACAGCTCCAGCATTTCCTGCGCATGGGCGAGCGAGGTCGACGACAGCCGTTCGCCGCCCAGCATGCGGGCGATCTCGGCGGTGCGGGCCTCGCCGGCGATGGGGCGGACGTCGGAGTTGGTCTTCCCGTCCTTGAGCGCCTTGGCGACGAGGAAGTGGTGGTCCGCGCAGGCGGCGACCTGGGGCAGGTGGGTGACGGCGAGCACCTGCGCACGCTGGCCGAGCTGCTTCATCAGCCGGCCCACGGTCTCCGCGACGGCGCCGCCGACACCGGCGTCGATCTCGTCGAAGATCAGCGTACCGGCGCCGCTGTTCTGCTGGCTGGTCGTGACGGCGATGGCCAGCGCGATGCGCGACAGCTCGCCGCCGGAGGCGACCTTGGCCAGCGGACGCGGCGTGGAGCCCGCGTGGCCGGCGACCAGGAACTCGGCGGATTCGAGGCCGAAGCTCTGCGGCTCGTCCTGCGGCAGCAGCGCGACCTCGAAGCGGCCGCCGGACATGCCCAGCTGCTGCATCGCCTGCGAGACGGCGTCGGACAGCGTCGGCGCCGCCTTCGCGCGCGCGGTGCTGACGGCCTTGGCTTCCTTCTGATAGCGCTTCAGCGCGGCGGCCACCTTGGCCTGCAGCGCGTCGAGGTCGGTGGCGGCGTCGAGCTGCGCCAGCTCGTCCTTCCACTCGCCGAGCAGCGCGGCCATCTCCGCCGGCTGACGGCGGTAACGGCGCGCCAGCGTGACCCAGGCGGAGACGCGCTCGTCGAGCTGCTGCAGCCGGTCGGGGTCGAGGTCCGCCGCGTTGAGGTAGGAGCTGAGGCTGTGCGCCGCGTCCTGCAGCTGCGCCTGCGCGCCCAGCAGCGCGGTGACGGTGTCCTGCAGGCCGGCGTCGTAGCCGAGCACGTCCTGCAGCGCCGAGAGCGCCTCGTCGGTCAGCGACTCGGCGTTGATCTCCGCCTCGGCGATGCGTTCGAGCGCGCCGCGGGCGGCGTCCATCAGCGACTGCGCATGCGACAGGCGCTGGTGCTCGGCGTTCAGTTCCTCCCACTCGTCGGCGCCGGGCGCGAGGCGGCCGAGCTCGCCGATCTGCCAGCTCAGGCGCTCGTGCTCGCGGGCGAGGTCGGCCTGCTTGGCCTGCGCGGCGCCCAGCGCCTCGGTGGCCTGGCGCCATTCGGTGAAGGCGGCGGCCATGGGCTTGCCGTCGATCTGGGCGAAGTCGTCGAGCAGCGCGCGCACGCTCACCGGGCGGGTCAGGCCTTGCCAGGCGTGCTGGCCGTGGATGTCGAGCAGGTGTTCGGCCAGTTCGCGCAGCTGGGCGACGGTGGCGGTGCCGCCGTTGATCCACGCGCGGCTCTTGCCCTGGGCGTCGATGACGCGGCGCAGGAGCAGGGACTCTTCCGATCCGTTGACGCCGGTCTCGAAGCCGGCTTCCTCCAGCCAGGGGGCGAGGACGGCGGGGCGGTCGAATTCGGCGGAGATCTCGGCGCGGGCGGCGCCTTCGCGCACGACGGCGGCGTCGCCGCGGGAGCCGAGGGCGAGCTGGAGGGCGTCGATGAGGATGGACTTGCCGGCGCCGGTTTCACCGGTGAGGGCGGAGAACCCGGCGGCGAAGTCCAGTTCCAGCGCCGGGACGATGACGAAGTCCTTGAGTTCGAGGCGGCGCAGCATCAGGTGTTGCCTTCGTTCCAGCGGAGTTTGCGGCGCAGGGTGGCGTAGTAGGACCAGCCGCGGGGGTGGAGGAAGGGGGCGCGGTGCTGGGAGCGGCGCACGGTGATGCAGTCGCCGTGGAGCAGGGAGGCGAGGGATTGCATGTCGAAGTTCACCGACGCGTCGCGGCCGGCGACGATGGTGAGGCGGACCTCGCCGTTGTCGGGCAGCACGATGGGGCGGTTGGAGAGGGCGTGGGAGGCGATGGGCAGCAGGACCCAGCCGGCGATGCCGGGGTGCAGGATGGGTCCGCCGGCGGACAGGGCGTAGGCGGTGGAGCCGGTGGGGGTGCCGACGATGACGCCGTCGGCGCGCATGTTGGCGACGAACTCGTCGCCGACGTCCACGCGCAGCTCGACCATGGCGGCGGTGGCGCCGCGCGAGACGACGACGTCGTTCAGGGCGACGCCGGAGAAGATCTGTTCCCCGTCGCGGATCACGGCGCCTTCGAGGAGGGAGCGGTGCTCGATCTCGAAGTCGCCGGCGAGGATGGGGGCGAGGGATTCCTTGAACTGGTCGGCGGAGATGTCGGTGATGAAGCCCAGGCGTCCCTGGTTGATGCCGACGAGGGGGAGGTTGTAGCGCGCGACCTGGCGGGCGAAGCCGAGCATGGTGCCGTCGCCGCCGACGACGATGGCCAGGTCGCACTGGGTGCCCAGTTCGGCGTGGGACAGGCCGGGGAGGGCGGTGATGCCGGTGCTGTCGGCGGTGGCCTGTTCGAGGGAAACATCCAATCCCTGGGAGGCGACAAAATCGGCAATCTCTTCCAGGATGGGCCGGATGCCCCGTGACTGGGGTTTTCCGACGATGGCCACATGGCGGAAGCGCTTGGACATGGCGGGAATTACACCACAGCGATGTGCTGGGACCGGGGGTGCGCGGGGGGTGTGGCGCCGGGGTCTTTAGAATGAAAAACATGCTCGACGATCGCGCGAAGACACTGCTGAAGGCTCTGGTGGAGCGGTACATCGCGGATGGCTCGCCGGTGGGCTCGCGCACGCTGTCCAAGGCGTCGGGGCTGGAGCTGAGTCCGGCGACCATCCGCAACGTGATGGCGGACCTGGAGGAGCTGGGACTGATCGCCAGCCCGCACACCAGCGCGGGGCGGATTCCGACGGCGCGGGGCTACCGTCTGTTCGTGGACACCT
>CAMPJJ010000184.1 GCA_946886855.1 uncultured Roseateles sp.
CGCCGCGATCGATGGCCTGCGCCTCCGGCAGGCCGACCTGCTCCATCTGGAGCGCGTTGTTGCCGACGAACAGCGTCGGCGTGCGGACCTGCCTCGGCTGGCCATGCAGCTCGATCGTGAGCCCGAGGCTGCGATGGCCCCGGAAGATCGTCGCCAGCACCGCGCCCACGGCGATCAGCCGGCTGCGGCCGAACTGCTGCTTCCAGACCTCGCGGTCCTCGAGCGACTGCGAATAGAGGCCGATGCTCGCGTTGACGTTGAAGACCCGGTCGTTTAGCAGGCCCACCTGGACGGGCGAAGGCCGCTCTTCGAGCAGCACGCGCAACGCACCGTCGAGCTCGGACGGGATCCCGTGCGTCCGGGCGAAGTAGTTGAAGGTGCCGCGCGGCAGCACGCCGAAAGTGCAGCCGCTGCCGAGCACTTCCTGGACGACGCCGTTGATCGTGCCGTCGCCGCCGGCCGCGACGACGACGCCGTCGACCTCGCGAGCGCGTCGCACGGCGTCGCGCGCCGTCTCGGCGAGCTTGCCTGGCGCCTCGATGGGCAGCAGGTGCACCTCGCGGCCGGCCGCACGGCAGGCGGCCTCGACGGCGGGGCCGACCTCGTCCCGATCGCCACGGCCGGAGGCGCGGTTGAAGACGACGAACAGGGGCGGAAGTCGGGACGCGGTGGGGGGGGACATGGACAAGGAGGCGCGTGGCGAGGCCGAAAGCGGGAACGATAACCGTCCTGGCAAGCCGGGCGCCCGATCAGCCTGGGCCACCCCGTCCATGGACCCAGGGTTCTAGCGACCGCCGCGGAGGGCCACGTCTTCCAGACCGATCACCAGACGCCGACCGAGCAGTTGGACCGCCTCGGCGAGACGCGGCAGCTTGGAAGCATGATGCGGATCGAGCAAGCGCCTCACTTCCTTTTCGTCGACGCCAAGTCGGCGCGCCAGTTGAACCTTCGACACGCTAGCGGACTGCATGGCGGCATGGAGCGCGGCCTTGGCGACCGTTTCCGGCGGCGGCGACACGAGATGTTCGCGTCGGCGCGCTCGTGTGGCTGCCGGAAAAGCGATGCCTTCCGACATGTAAAGCGCGAAGACCTCATCGGGAGAAGTCAGTCCTGACCGGCCATCAACGCCGTCACCAACGCGATCACCCCCGGCTGCTCCAGCGCCTGCGCCGAATGGCAGAGCATCAGCGTGCGGCGCGCCCACGGCTCGTCGAGGCGGGCGATGTGGACGCCCTCCGTCCGCTCGCGTTCGGCCGCGCTGCGCGACATCACCGCCACGCCCGCGCCGGCGTCGACGAGCCGGACGATCGCCTCGAAGCCCGACACGCGCACCCGGTGATGCGGCACGCGGCCGCTGCGCGCGGCCTGCGCCAGCAGGTAACGGCTCAGGCCGGCGTCGGCGCCGAGGCCGACGAAGGGACGATCCAGCAGTTCGATGAAACGAACGCTCTTCGGCGCCCGCCCGCGCTTGACCGCGGGCAGCAGCGCCACCAGCTCGTCCTCCACCCAGGGCCGCGCCGTCAGCCCCGTCGTGTCGACATGGTTGGTGACGATCACGACATCGGCAAGGCCTTCGCGCAAGGCTTGCAGCGCGGCGTCGCTGGGCATCTCCTGCAGCTCGACGTCGATGTCGGGATGCTCCGCGAGGAAGCGGCCGAGCCGCGGCGGCAGCGCCTCGACCAGCGCCGCCGTGTTGCCGAGCAGACGCACCGTCCCGCGCAGCCCCCGGCCGAAGGCCGACATCTCGATGTGCAGCGAATCCAGCTCGGACAGCACCCGCCGCGCCTGGCGCGACAGCGCCCGGCCCGCATCGGTCGCCACGACACCCGCCTTGGAACGATCCAGCAGACGCACGCCGACCCGGTGCTCGAGCGCCTTCAAGCGCGCGCTCGCGGCGGCGAGCGACAGGCTCATCACCGCCGCGCCGGCGGTGATCGATCCCTGCGCGGCGACCGCCTCGAACAGTTGCAGGTCGAAGGGATCGACGCGGTAGTCGATCGGGCGGGCGGTGGAGCGCGTTGCAGTCATCGAGGCTTTCCAGGTCCTGTCGGCGTTCGGGGTCATCCTCTTGCGAACGCGAAGGATATCCGCCGTACATCGAGATCGACATCGCGCGCTCGCCACTCGAAGATGCGCCGCATGGCTTCCACCTCCTTCGCGGCGCTCGCCCCCTGGCTCGGCATCGGGCTCGTCTTCGTGCTGGCCGGCGGCGTCAAGGGCGTCACCGGCATGGGCCTGCCCACCGTCGCCATGAGCCTGCTCGGCCTGTGGATGGCTCCCGCGCAGGCCGCGGCGCTGCTGGTGATGCCGTCCCTCGTCACCAACATCGCCCAGTGCCAGGGACCGGCCTGGCGCCGCATCGTCGCGACGCTGTGGCCGGTGTGGCTCGGCATGATCGTCGCCACGGTGTGGGGGCCGGATCTCAGCTCGATCGCCCCGATCGACGCGCGGCTCGCGCTGGGCGTCATCCTCGTCGTCTACGGCTGCTGGGGCCTGTGGAAGCCCGTCGTGCCGCAGCTCTCGCCGCATGCGCGGTGGATCGGCCTGGCCGCCGGATTGGCGACGGGTTTCGTCACCGCCTCGACCGCCGTCTTCGCGCTGCCGCTGGTGCCCTACCTCCAGGCCCTGCGTCTGGACAAGGACACCATGATCCAGGCGCTCGGACTGTCCTTCACCGTCGCGACGCTGTCGTTGGCCGCACGGCTGCACTCGTTCGAGAGCGGTTCGGTGCTGTCCGTGTCCTCGCTGGTGGCGCTGGCCGCCGCTTTCGCCGGGCTGGGCGTCGGCGCCGCCGTGCGGGCGAGGATCAGCCCCACGACCTTCCAGCGCGCGCTCTTCGTCGTCTTCATCGTGCTCGGCCTCGCGAACCTGTGGCGCGGGCTGTGAGCACGACCCTGCCGGCGCTCAGCCCAGCCGGAACGCCGACGCCAGCTCGTTCATCCGTTCCGCCTGATCGTTGAGCGAGGCGGCCGACGCGGCGGCCTCCTCGACCAGCGCCGCGTTCTGCTGGACCATGCGTTCGACGTCGGTGAAGGTGCCGCGGAGGTGCTGGAGGCTGACGGCCTCCTCCGCCACCTCGTGGACGATGCGCTCGATCTCGGCGCTGACGGCGCCAATGCCGCGCTCGATGCCGGCGATGGCCGCGCCCGCGGCCTGCACCTCGGCCTGTCCGCGCTCGACGCGCGCGACCGATTCGCCGATCAGCACCTTGACCTCGCCCGCCGCGCCGGCGCTGCGCTTGGCCAGGTTGCGCACCTCGGCCGCGACCACCGCGAAACCGCGGCCCTGCTCGCCCGCCCGCGCCGCCTCGACGGCTGCGTTCAGCGCCAGGATGTTGGTCTGGAACGCGATCATGTCGATCACCGACACGATCTCCGACATGCGCCTGGAACTCGCGCCGATCGACGTCATCGTCTCGACGAAGCCCTGCACCATGCGACCGCCGGCGGCCGCGCTGGCGCTGGCTTCATCGGCGAGGCCGCGGGTGCGGACCGAGGCCTGCGCCGTGCCGTCCAGCGTCTCCGACAGGCGCTGCACGTTGCTCGAGGCCTCCTGCACGCGCGCGGCGGCGTGCTCGCTGCGCACGCTCAGGTCCTGGTTGCCGGAGGCGATCTCGTCGGCGGCGCCGTGGATCTCGCCCGACGCGACCTGCATCTGCGTCACCAGGCCGCGCAGCCGGTCGCGCATCGACCGGATCGCATCGAGCATCCGGCCGAGGTCGTCGTTCGTGTGCCACGAGGACTCGGCGGTCAAATCACCTTGCGCGATGCGCTCGGTCAGCGTCTCCGCCTCGTGGATCGGACGCCAGACGCCGACCAGCGTGCGCCACAGCACCAGACCCATCGCGACCAGCCCGCCGATCACGACGACGGTCGTCAGCAGGAAGCGGTGCGCGACGGCGGACTCGCTGTCGTCGAGCCGTTGCGCGAGCGTGTCCATCACGCGCGCGGAGAGTTCCGACTGCAGCACCGCGCCCTTCTTCAGCGTGGCGACGAGTTGGTCGAGCGGGTAGTTCACATCCTTCGCCGACGCGTCGAGCGCCTCCAGCACGACCTGGCGCTGCTGGGCGACGCGCTGCAGCGTCTCGGCGTAGTCGGCCGCGTGGGCCTCGTCCGCGACGGCGGCCTGGCGCAGGGCGGCGTTGAGCTGGCGCAGGTCCGCGCGGTAACGCCCCGCCGCGTTGCCCACCGCGGCGACGTCGTCGACCGCGGCTGCGGCGCCGATCGCGCCGAGCTCGGCCAGCGTGTCGGTCAACTGCGGCGCGACCTGCAGGCCGGCGACGACGTTGAAGTAGGTCGCGCCGTCCTGTTGCATCAGCAGCCCGGAGCGGGCGTTCAGTTGCGCGACGGCATCGAAGATCGCATCGAAGAGCGCGCGGTACTGAGGCGCCTGGACCTGGAGCATCTGGCTCACGCCCTTGGCGTGGAGCGCCTTGAACTGATCGCGGATCTTCGTGGCCTCCTCGGTCAGCGCGTCGCCGTGCCGCACGTCGTCGAGCTCGGCGAGCACGGCCTGGAAGTCCTTGTCGATCTTCGCGGCAGCGGCGTCGCGGGCGGCAGCCTGCTCGGGATGGCTGGAGGCGGTGGCCGAGGCCATGCGGTGGTCGGCGAGATCGGCGATCACGCGCTGCCAGGCCTGGTTGGCGGGCAGCGCGGCGCGTTGCGCCTTGACGGTGCGCAGTGCTTCCAGGAGGTTGAAGCCCAGCTGCGCGGTGGGCAGCAGGCAGACGGCGCCGCACAGGAGCGCGACGACGGCGAGACGGTGTTTGAGAGACATCGGGCGGGACCTTGGGAGGCCGGTGCTGGGGAGGCGCCGCGAGTCTTGCAATGCTTCGTTACAGCTACGGGACAACCCGGAGATCCGCTTGTGAGGTGGCCGGGAAGCGGGGGTTTTTAACGGTCGGGCCGTGGGGTCGGGCGCAGGCCGCCCGGAGCGCTTCGCCGTGGATCAGGCGTAGCGATCGCGCCGGTCCGGGAGTACGTGCGCCAACGCGCCTTCGTCACAGGCGCCGATGCGCTGAAAGTTCTCTCTCGCCTCGCGCAGCGTCATGTGATTGGGCCCGCCCCTTGGGTCCAACGGGGAGTCGCCTTCGTCTTCCCAGAAACAGATCTGGCAGATCTCGTAGTGCCCCCGCTGGCCCAGGGAGCGATACCCGCAGCACGGGCAGGCGACCCTCGGTTCGACGAGCCCGTCGACCACCGCGTCGACACCGAGATCGGCGAGACGTCGGCTGAGATAGTCGTTGCGCACACCGATGTAACGATGCCGAAGGGCGATCAGCAGCAGGGGATCGAAAAGAGCGAGCTCTGCGTCGACAGGGGTGTCGGTGTCGCCCAATGCCTGCTTCAGCTCGATAGGAAGCTCTGCGTACTCCTCGTCATCCTCATCGATGGACCACCAGTTGAGCAGGTGAGACTCGCGGGCTGGCGCGGTCAGCTCGGCAAGCTCATGGCGAGCGAGTAGGGCGACAGCTTCGGTTCTGGTCATTCGTGCAAGTAGACCAGGACATCCAGAGAGAAGAAATTTCCTGTCGCCATGAGATCGGAGGATTTCAGTCAACCCTTTGGTACACGACACCGGACAGGCCGCACTTTTCAAGAAGGCGCTTCACATCATCCGAAACGATCAAGGCAATCCCCCATCCGGCGACGCGAAAGATCTGGCGACCTTCTACGCGTGAGCCGTCGATCTTCAGTCCGATCACCATCCGATACTGGCCGACCTTATCCGGTCGACCATCGCTCGCGGTCCAACGCATGACCTGAGATCGCGAGTCGTCAAGGCACGCCACACGTTCACACACGTTCAAGATCTCGAAGCTCTGGTCTTCGCCGACAACGACTGGGATGCGCTGGATCGCTGGACCCACCAGTTCCTCCAGCTTCTCGTTGACGACCGCGGGCGAAATCAACATATCAAAAGCCGCGAAATTGAATCCGACACGTGTCCCTTCGACCCCCACAGGAACGTGCAAGCGCGGCTGAGATGGGACAGGCACTCCGTCCGTAAAGATCCGCGCGTCAATTTCGCTGCCCGAAGGATCGATGGGAGCTCCCAGAAACCAGCGATCCTCGATCGAAGGATCGGCAAGCAAGCGATAGAAGTTTTTGCTGGTCACGAGTTCGTCGACCTGAATCAGTTGAGCAGTTCGATGCCGATGAGACGGCCTGACGCATCGAGGTCGAGATAGACGTCCGGGCCCTGATAAGGCATCAGATCCGAGAGCCTCACCGTTCTGAGAACGCGACGCTCAGTCGCGTCGCTGGGGTCGGCAGACGCGGGAAGCCGAAGGTAGGCGACCTCCGGGTCGCCATCGCTGACCCGGAGCTCGAAGAACACGTTTTCCTTTTTCATCGTCCAGCCCCTTGTCGTTCGACCGCACGCCGCCCTCGAAGGTGACGCTGGGCATGACCTGCCCGGTTTCTCCGAGACGTTGATTTCCAGAGAAGATGGCTCCATCCCA
>CAMPJJ010000185.1 GCA_946886855.1 uncultured Roseateles sp.
CTGCACGACGTAGTGGTGGGCCCCCGGCGGCAGCGCCGCCGCCTTGGTGGCGAGCGCGCGCGACTTGGCCGTGCGGGCGGTCGGGTCGGTCGCGCCGCCGCCGAGATCGAGCCGGTACTGGTCGGCCATCTCCTCGACCGGGAACTGGCGCACGAGGCGCGCCGCATCGGCGTCGGCGGCGTCGATGAGGACGAACGCCGGATAACGCTCGACCACGCGCGCGCCAGGCGCGACCGCGGCAACATCGGCGGGCGTCGCGAAGATTTTGAGCATGGGCATGGCGGTTCTCCTCGGCGCGCCGCGTCGAAGGCTGAAGTGTGGTGCACGCCGCTCCGGACTTCACCCTTCAATGTGGGGATGCTGGCGGCGGCCGACCGGGGACGACGACCGCTGACGATGGCCGACCGACTCATGCGAGTGGCCTCGGGGGATCCGCCTACCGAGACGAGTCGGTGTCCCCGCGAGAACCTGTGTGGCGCTGGCGCCATCGATTTCATCGAATCGATTTCATTGATCTTTTCGTGCCAAGTCTTGCGGATGTCGCGAGGAAGATCGCTCTCCCGCGTCGCCTGGCGCGGTCCATGTCATCCCGATGAAGGTGATGTTGATGAATTGATCCGATCTGACTGGAGTTGTCCATGTCCTCGATGTCCTTCCTGCAAGCCGGCACGTCCGGTTCCTCCGCCGCCCGCGCCCGTTTCCACGGCCCGGCGAGCTTCCCTCCCAGCCTCGACGACGAGCTCGACGACGAGCCCGGCGCAGACCTCGCCGCGCTGGCCCTCGACGAGGGCGCCGGCAGCGGCGCGCCGCCGGTGCCGCCGCCAACGTCCGGCGCGACGGCTGCCGCGCCGGCGCCGCGTCCTGCCAGGACGCTGTTCATGCAGCGCCGCCTGATGGAGCTCCGTCCGCTGCTGCGCCTGAACGGCGAGGCGTTCGAGGCCTTCCTCTACCAGTCGCGCATGTACCCGTCGCTGAGCCGCTTCGCGCCGGGCAGCGTCGAGTACTTCGTGCCGCGACGCGACATCACCGTCGGGCTGGCGATGAAGACGCTGCGCGAGCGCATCGAGCATGCGGCGGTCATCGCCGAACTCGTCTGCCGCCTCAAGCGTGACGACGAGGAGGAGGGCGGGCTGTGCAACGACGACGAGGCGGTCGTCGCCACCGCCGCGATCCGCGACGACCTGCGCGAGGCGCTGGGCATGCTCGGCGTGTACGAGCAGGCGATCCGCGAGGGCGTGGCGGTGGTGCAGTACCACGAGCCCATCGCCAGCGAGGCGGCGTGAGGCGGCTTGAGGTGGCGTGACCCTGCGTGATGTAGCGGGATGCTGCCTGACGCTGCCTGACGCTGCCTGACGCTGCTTGAGGCGCACCGGGCCCGAGTGCTCGCGGGCCCGGTAAGCCGTGGGTAAGTCGTCCGGGCGGAGGATGCGCCCTTAATATCAGCGCTTCCGCCTTCCCCCGCCCATGAACCGAATCGCCCTGGTCGAGGACCACGTCCGGCTTGCCGGACTGATCCGTCAGGCCCTGCAGTCCGCCGGCATCCCGACCGACGTCTTCCATGCGATGGAGGCCGCCTGGGTTGCCCATCGCGACGTCGGCTACGCGGCGCTGGTCATCGACCGGGGCCTGCCGGACGGCGACGGCCTCTCGTTGGTCAAGCGCCTGCGTGCCGCGCATCAAGGCACGCCGTGCCTGATGCTCACGGCGCGCGACGCGCTGCATGACCGGATCGACGGACTGGAGTCCGGCGCCGACGACTACCTGGCCAAGCCCTTCCCGATGGAGGAGCTCGTGGCGCGCGTGCGGGCGCTGATGCGCCGGTCGGTGGCGGTGCGGCCGCCGCGGGCGGTCTTCGGCGACATCGAGATCGTGGTCGAGGAGGCGCTGCTGGTGCGCGGCGAGGTCTCCGTGGCGCTGGCGCCGGCGGAGCTGCAGATCGCGGTCGCGCTGGTGCAGCAGCAGGGACGCACGGTCCGGCGCGCGGCGCTGGAGGCGGCGGCCTGGGGCCTGTCCGAGGCGGTGACGCCGAATGCGCTCGATGTCGCCTTGCATCGCCTGCGCAAGAAGCTGAGCTCGCTGGGCTCGGCGCTGCGCATCGTCAATCTCAGGAATCACGGGTATGCGCTTCAAGATGCGGTGGCCGAATAGTCTGCGCGACCGCGTGCTGGCCGTGCTGGGCGCCAGCATGGTGCTCAGCGGCGTGGTGGTGGGCGTGGCCTCCATGGTGCTGTGGGAGCCGTTCTCGCGCTGGGTGCTGCGCCACCAGATCGAGGACAACGGTGCCGCGCTGGCGCGGCATCTGCGCTTCGACGCGCAGGGCTGGCCGGTGGGCATCGACGAGCGGGTGATCGAGCCCTGGATGTTCGACAGCCTGCGCAGCGAGGTCATGCTGCGCGTGGCCGACAAGGAAGGCCACGTCGCGTATTCGTCGGACGGCGTCAAGACCACGATCGCGCCGGAGGGCCGGGACTTCGAGGCGCACCGCCATTCCTTCGTCTTCCGACGCAACGGCATCTCGATGCATGGCGCGACCGTCCCGTTCGATCACGCGGGGCGGCGCTGGTACGTGCAGTTCGCCGTCACCGACCGCATGGTGCTGAAGATGCGGGAGTCGATCGGCTTCGACGTCTTCCGGCAGGGCGTGATCGCGCTGGGGGCGACCTTCGTGCTGATCTTCCTGGTCACGATCCACGTGGCGCTGCGGCAGGCCTTGCTGCCGGTGCGCGCCGCGTCGGGCGCCGCGCGCCGCATCGCGCCGCGGACGCTGGCCGAGCGGCTGCCGACCGTGGACCAGCCGCGCGAATTGCGGCCGCTGGTCGAGGCCTTCAACGCGGCGCTGGATCGCCTGCAGGGCGGCTTCAAGACGCAGCAGGAGTTCCTGTCGAATGCGGCGCACGAGCTGAAGACGCCGCTGGCGCTGATCCGCGCGCAGGTGGAGCTGGCGGAGGCCGGCCCGTGGCGCGACCAGGTGCTGGAGGACGTGGACCGCGTCGCGCGGCAGGTGCAGCAGTTGCTCCTGCTGGCGGAGGCCAGCGAGCAGCGCAACTACCGCGTCGAGGCGATCGATCCGACGCCGGCGCTGCGCGAGGTCTTCGAGTTCATGGAGCGCGTGGCCGCAAGGCATGACGTGACCCTGGGCCTCCACGTGAGCCCGTCGCTGCGGTCCTGGCGCGCGGACCGTGGCGCGCTGTTCACGCTGCTGAAGAACCTGCTGGAGAACGCGATCCAGCACAGTCCGCGGGAGGGCGTGGTCACGCTGATGGCGGATGCGGACGGCTTCACGGTCGCGGACCAGGGCAAGGGCGTCGCCGAGCAGGACCTGCCGCGCATCTTCGAGCGCTTCTGGCGCGGCGCGGACCGGCGGGAGCAGGGTGCTGGGCTGGGGCTGGCCATCTGCACGGAGATCGCGTCCGCGCATGGCTGGCGCCTGAGCGCTCATCGGCGGTCGCCGGGGCCGGGGTTGGCGCTGCGATGCGACGTGAGCGCGGCCGTCGATGCCGGCACGGATCCCAGTCCGCCGGCGGAACCTTCCGCGCGTCCTCAAGAGGAGAACGCCGCCCTGCCTCCAGCATCACCCGCCCCGAACTCGCCGGGGCCGTCCGGCGCCGGCGTGCAGGCGGGCTACTCCCAGGCGTTGGTGCGTGCCTTGTTCTGACCGTCGACGTTCGCCAGTTGAGCCCAGTAGTACCGGCAGGAGATACCGGACCAGATGAATGGACTTGAGGGGTGTCGCGCTGAGGATACTGGGGACCGGTTTCTCATACCTCTGGGAGTTCACACTTGCTCGGCCTGATCATCCTGGTCTTCCTCATCGCCTGGGGCGTCTACACCGGTTGGCGTGGCGCCGACGAGGAAACGCCCCAATGGCCCAAGGCCCTCTGGGGGATCGCGGGCTTGCTGGGTCTTGTCGGACTGGGGATAGCCTCGGCCTTCATGCTCCCGTGGGATCAGGGCGCGGCCATGATGATGGGCATCGCCATGTTCGGGCCCCTTGTCATGCTGTTGCTCAGCGTGATAGGCCTGGGGGTTGTTGTGGAAGTGCTGGTGCGCCATCACAGGCGGCGCCGCGAGAGGCTCGATTGAAGGAGCTTGCGCAGACGTCGTTTCCGTTTTCGACACGGAGCAGGACGCGATCTCGGTGGCTTCGGGTCATCCGGGCGCGGTGCCTCGAATGCTCGCCCGCGAGTCGGGCCTGGTCGTCATCGGACGGAGAACCTGCGATGCCAACGTCGCGCAGGTTCAGGCGCCTGATGGATTGAAGGGGTGGTCCGTGGCAACGGTGCTCATGAATGCCGGGCCATGCGTGCCTCCGGGCCAGCGTGGCTGACAAGGTCTTCTTTCATCCGCAAAAAAGGGCCCGGCGCATCTCGGGCTGCTTCATCGCTATCATCCCCGCCATCAAGGAGACGACATGACCCCACGCTTCTGGATGGCGCTCACCGCGGGCGCACTGTTCTCTTTGTCGGCGGCGGCCCAGGAGGTCACGTTGACGCGGCTCGATTGCGGCAACGGGACCAACGACCCTCGGCGCTTCAGCGACACCTTCGCCTACACCGAGACGTCCAAGCCCTTCACCTTCAGCTGCTACGTCATCCGGCACGGCGCGGACGTGATGGTCTGGGACACCGGCTACCTGCCGGGCTCGGCACCCAACGCGACCAACAAGCCGCTGGGCGATCTGCTCAAGCAGATCAAGGTCGATCCGGCCGACGTGAAGTACGTGGGCATCAGCCACTTCCACGCCGACCACACCGGCCAGGTGAGCCTGTTCAAGAACGCGACCCTGCTGATCGGCAAGGCCGATTGGGAAGCCATCAACGCGACCCCGCCGATGGCCGGCGCGAACGCGAAGGGCTTCGCCGAGTGGATCGCCGAGAAGCGCAAGGTCGAGCCGCTGAGCGCGGACAAGGACGTCTTCGGCGACGGCACCGTCATGGTCCTGCGCGCGCCGGGTCACACGCCCGGACACAGCATCCTGCTGGTGCGCCTGAAGGAGATGGGGCCGGTGATCCTCAGCGGTGATTCCGTGCACTTCCACGAGAACTACGAGCACGACGGCGTGCCCGGCTTCAACGACGACCGCGCGCAGACGCTCGCCTCGATCCAGCGCGTCAAGCAGATCGAGAAGAACCTCAAGGCCACGGTCATCATCCAGCACGACCCGCGCGACATCGGCAAGCTGCCGGCCTTCCCGGCGGCGGCGAAGTAGACGCGCAGGGCGCGACGGCGGCCAGCCGACAACCGGCGCCGCCGGTTGCCGCCGCGTCCCAGGTCGGGGATGAAGGATCAGCGATCAGCGATCAGCGATCCGCGATCAGTGCCCGATCGCCCCTTGCAGGCTGACCTGCTGCCGCCATGCGTGATCCACGCGGCCGTCCTGGGTGCCGCCGTGTTGCGCGAAGTAGCGCGACGGGCAGTCGCCGTAGCAGCGCACCCACACCTTCGCCAAGTGGGCGGAGTCCGTGAACCCGGACGCCTGAGCGATGGCGGTCAGCGCGCGTCCGCTGCCGAAGAACATCGCCGCGCGCTGGATCTTCACGGCCAGCGCGTACTGCCGGGCCGAGATGCCCAGCGATCGCAGGAAGCCGCGCGACGCCTGCGCGGCGGACATGCCGAGCGGCGCGCCGAGCGCCGCCAGATCCTGCGCGGGATCCAGCCGCAGGACCGCCATCATCTGCGCCACGCGCGGATCCAGCGGCCGATGCGGCGCGACGCTGTCGGCCACGCTGCCCACCAGCATCTGCACCGAGGCCCGCAGCCGACGGCCGCTCAGCGCGTCGCGCGCGAAGGCGCCGGCGCAGTCCAGCAGGCCGGCGAAGTGCTGCGCGTCCAGCACGCGCACCGGCGCGCGGTCCGGCCAGCGGCTGAATGTGTTGTAGCGCGGGTGGGTCGGCTCGAGGTCGATCAGCACCACCGGTGCTCCGCCGGAGTCAAGGGCGCGCGCCGCGAACGGACGCACCGCCACCAGCCGGCCCTGCCACTGCTGGCCGCCGACGCTGACGCTCAGCGGCTGCGTCGTCAGCGCGCAGGCCAGCGTGACCGAGTGCCGCCGCACCTGCGAGCGCACGGCGCCGCTCGCATAGATGAAGCTGTCGCCCAACAGGCCCAGGCGCGGCCCGACGAAGTTGCCAGACGTCATGGGGACATGCTGCGTCCAGTCTCGCCGTCGCGTCAAGGCGGGACCGCGCCGCGCTCCTGGTCATAGCGGACCTGCGCGCGCATGGCCTTCTCCTCCATGCTGCGCGCGGTGGAGGTGTCCTCGCGCATGAGCTCCAGGATGCGGCGCGCGACGGCGTCGTCCTGCGCGAACATCTGCTGCGCCGCTTCCGCGCCGAAGTGGGCGGCTCGCAGCGCCTGCATCGTCTTCAGCTGTGCCAGTCCCTCCTCGGGCACCTGCAGCGCCTGACCCGGCGGGAACGCGGCCGC
>CAMPJJ010000186.1 GCA_946886855.1 uncultured Roseateles sp.
GCCGCGCGCGTCGCGATCGGCCCCGGCGAGATCGCGTGCACGCGGATGCCCGCCGGGCCCAGCTCATGCGCCAGGTAGCGCACCGAGGCTTCCAGCGCGGCCTTCACCGGGCCCATGAGGTTGTAGTGTTCGACCACCCGGCTGGCGCCCTGGAAGCTCATCGTGAACAGGGTGCCGCCGGAGGCCCGCATCAGCGGCTCCGCGAGCCGCGCCATGCGGATGAAGCTGTGGCACGAGATGTCCATGGCCATCGCGAAGCCGGCGGCGCTGCTGTCGATCAGGCGGCCGTGCAGATCCTCCTTCGGCGCGAAGGCGATCGCGTGCAGCGCGGCGTGCAGCACGCCCCAGCGCTCGGACACGGCGGCGAAGACGGCGTCGAGCGCCTCGGGGTCGCGCAGGTCCAGCGGCAGCAGGAGTTCGGCGCCGAGGTCGTCGGCCAGCGGCTTCACGTGCGGCAGCGCCTTGTCGTTGAGGTAGGTCAGCGCCAGGTCCGCGCCCATCGCGCGGAAGGCGCGGGCGCAGCCGTAGGCGATGGACTGGTCGTTTGCGATGCCGGTGATCAGCACCTTGCGCCCGGCCAGCAGCCGGCCGAACTGCACGGCGGCGGAGTTCATGCGACCGCCTTGCGCCGGCGCGCGGGCCTGGGAGCGGGCGACGCCGCGATCGACACCGTTGCCGCGGTTGGCGTGGCGGGCGTCGACAGCGCCAGCGCCATGTCGGCGACGCGCGCCGGATCGACGTGCAGCAACTCCTGGACGTATCGCGCCGTGGGCGATTGCGGGTCGGCGAGCTCGGATTCGGCCATCAGCACCGCGCTCGCGAGCGCCAGGGCCTGCTCGCGGTCCTCGAGTGTCGGCAGCAGGGTCGGGAGCGCGGCCATCGCCTCGTCCGGCGCGAAGGTGACGATCAGGGCCTGCCGATGCAGCAGCGTGGCCCAGTCCTCGCCGGGCACCGCGTCGGCGGTGACGGCGCCTTCGGCCTCGTCGGCCATGCGGCGATGCGAGTCGGCCAGCAACTGGCCCAGCACCAGACCGCGTCGCTGCACCACGCCGCGATGCGCGAGGCCGGCCAGCAGGATGCGGCAGACCGCGTCGGCGAAGCCGCCTTGCCCGACCTGTTCCAGCGCCATGCGACGGCCTTCGCGTTCATCGGCGGCCGCATGCGCGGCGCCGGAGGCGATGTCCGACTCCCGCGGCGGCAGCACGGCGCCGAGACCCTGCCGTCCGTAGACCGCTTCGATCCAGTGCACGAGCGTCGCGTCGCGGAGATGCCCGAGGCGGTCCAGCGATTCGCTGATCGCGCGGGAGCCGAGCTGCTCCCACTTCAGCCAGGGGTTCTCCGCATCGACGCTCTGGCGCCGGTCTCGGACGCCGTCGGCCGCCTGCTTGATCCAGGGCGCCAGCGGATGCAGGTCGGAGATCGCCAGATGCTGCTGGCGCAGCGGGTGCATCCAGCGCAGCCATTCGCCGAGCGCCTTGCTGCCGACCGCGCGCACGGCCGGCTGCCCCCACTGGCGGTAGTGGCGCATGTTCATCTCGGAGACCTGCGCGATCGTGCTGAACAGCGCCTCGTCGCGGCGGCATTCCGGGTTCAGGGCGCGCAGGTCGTCGACGCTGCGGGTCTCGAAGCTCACCGAGTAGTCGCCGGATTCCAGCGCGGCCAGCGGCGCGTCGGGGTCGCGGGCGTCGATCTTCATCTCGTACAGGCCGGGCGGCAGCGCGACGATCTGCTCGAGCGTGTCGAGGATCTGCTCGTGCTCGCGCCGCGCGATGCCGCCGCCGACGAAGATGCCCAGGTGGCCGATCTTCGGATGCAGCATGTAGACGATGGTGCGACCCGCCTTGATGAGCGCCTTCTCGCTGCCCCAGACGTCGATGATCCAGTCCAGCGCCTGCTGTGGCGGCGTGATGTTGTCGCCCCAGGACGCGAAGATCACCATCGGCGCCGTGATGTTGCGCAGGTCCAGCCGGTAGCCCTCCAGCTCGACGTCGCCGCGTGCCAGCCGGTTGCCGATGAACAGGTTCTCGACGATGGCCTCGATCTCCTCGCCGGTCATGCGGAAGTAGCCGCCCCACCAGCGTTCGAAATCGAGGAAGCGCTCGCGCTCGGTGTCGACGTTGGCGTAGAGGTGGTAGTACTTGTCCCACCAGCTGTTGGCCAGGTTGAGGTTCTCGAAGTTGGCGACCAGGTGCGCGCCGTCGAAACGGTCGCCGCCGAGGTCCGCCGACAGCGCCGACAGCCACGCCCCGCCGAGCGCGCCGCCCGCGTAGCGCATCGGGTTCTGCTCGGGCGAGCCGGCCCAGTACGACAGCGGCGCGCCGTTCAGGATGATCGGCCCCATCAGGTCGTTGCGCACGGCGGCGAGCGCGGCGACGGCCCAGCCGGCCTGGCAGTTGCCGATCACCGCGGGCAGGCCCGGCGCCTTCGGGTGGCGGCGGGCCACCTCCTCGATGAACTGCGCCTCGGCGCGCGCCACGTCGAGCAAGGTCTGACCCTCGACCGGTTCCGGCTCGAAGGTGATGAAGTAGACCGGGTGTCCGGCGCGCAGCGCGACGCCGATCTCGGAGTCCGGCTTGAAGCCGCCGATGCCCGGGCCGTGGCCCGCGCGCGGATCGATGACCACGATGGGCCGCCGCGCGGGATCGACGATGTCGCCGTCCGCCGGCAGGATGCGCAGCAGCGCGTAGTTGCAGGGCTGCGGCAGGTCGCGGCCGTCGATCAGCAGTTCATGCTCGAACTTGAGCAGCGCGGGCTTGCCGGCCTTCAGGTGGTCGAGGAACACGTTGCCGCGCTCGCGCATCGTGTCCAGCGTCAGCAGCGAGCGCTGCCACGCGTCGGTCGCGTACGCTTGCCACTCGTGGATCCAGTCGGACGTTCCGGACATTCGTCTTGCTCCCAGCACCGCCTCGCGAGGGCCGCTCGGCTTGATTTGTTGCACCGCAGCATGCATCATCGACCGCGACTCGTTGTCAATGTCCCAGGGAGACGCAGGGTGATCGAACAATGACCGAACAGAGGCCCGGTGCCCATCCGCACTACGACCGCCTCATCGAGGCGGTGCGCCATCTGCCGCCGCTGCGCATGGCGGTGGTCCACCCCTGCAACGACGTGTCGCTGCTCGCGGCGACGGAAGCGGCCGCCCTGGGGCTGATCGAACCGATCCTGATCGGTCCGGTCGGCAAGGTGTCGGAGGCCGCGGCGGCGGCCGGCGTGGATCTGTCGCGCTTGACGCTGGTCGATGCGCCGCACAGCCATGCGGCAGCCGAGACGGGCGTGGCGATGGCGCTCAAGGGCGAGGTCGACGCGCTCATGAAAGGCAGCCTGCACACCGACGAACTGATGGGCGCCGTGGTGCGGCGCGAAGGCGGCCTGCGCACCGCGCGGCGCATCAGCCACTGCTTCGTGATGGACGTGCCGGGACATGCGCAGCCGCTGATCATCTCGGACGCGGCGATCAACATCGCGCCGACGCTCGAGGAGAAGGTCGACATCGTGCAGAACGCGATCGACCTCGCGCACGCGCTGCATCTGCCGGAGGTGCGGGTGGCGCTGCTGTCGGCGATGGAGACGGTGAATCCGAAGGTGCCGTCGACCTTGGACGCCGCCGCGCTGTGCAAGATGGCGGACCGCGGGCAGATCACCGGCGCGGTGCTGGACGGGCCGCTGGCGATGGACAACGCCATCGATGCCGAGGCCGCGCGCATCAAGGGCATCGTGTCGCCGGTGGCGGGCAAGGCCAACGTGCTGATCGTGCCGGACCTGGACGCGGGCAACATGCTCGCGAAGAGCCTGAGCTTCCTGGCGCAGGCCTATGCGGCGGGGGTGGTGCTGGGCGCGAAGGTGCCGATCGTGCTCACCAGCCGCGCCGATTCGCGCACGGCGCGGCTCGCGTCGTGCGCGCTGGCCTCGATGCTGTCGGAGGCCCGGCGGGCCGGGCGCATCAAGGCCGTGGGCTGATCACTCTTCGAGCAGCGAGCGCAGCATCCACGCGGTCTGCTCGTGCACTGTCAGGCGCTGGGTGAGCAGGTCGGCGGTGGGTTCGTCGCTGGCCTTGTCGACCAGGTCGAACAGCGCGCGCGCGGTGCGGGCGACGCCCTCATGGCCGTCGACCAGGATGCGGACCATGTCCAGCGCCTTGGGCGGCGTGGCCGGTGCGTCCGGCAGCGAGCTCAGCTGCGCGAACTGCGCGTACGAGCCCGGTGCCTTGTGACCCAGCGAGCGGATGCGCTCGGCGACCGGGTCCACGGCGTTCCACAGTTCCGTGTACTGGGCCATGAACATCGCGTGCAGCGAGTTGAACATCGGACCGGTCACGTTCCAGTGGAAGTTGTGCGTGGTCAGGTAGAGGGTGTAGGTGTCGGCGAGCAGCTTGGACAGGCCTTGCGCGATCGCGGCGCGGTCCTTGTCGCTGATGCCGATCTGGATGGACGGCGCGCCCTTGGCGGAGGCGGCTTTGGCGGGAGAGGGGCTCTTCTTGGCCATCGAGGGACTCCTTACGGGAATGGAAGACAAAAGACGCTGCGCAGCCTAACCGATCCAGGGGATCGGCCACATGACGGAGGCGCGTGCGACGGGGCGGCTCAGGCGACGCTGTGTTGCATCCAGTCGATCAGCGACTGCACGTTCAGCGCGGCGCCGGCGGCGACCAGCAGCCAACCGAGTGTGCGTTGTCCGGAACGTGGGGTCATGTCTTGCTCCTTGCAGATGAAATCTGAAATGGCCGTCGCCTGAATCTCCCGAAGGGAGGACCGCGACGGCGCAGAAGGAGGACTTTAGAGAAGGACTATCGATCTGGATATTTGAATAGTTCAAGCGTGACGATTGGGAAAACCAACCGAGCGAGCAGATTGATGGATCTGCTTCTGGCGCAGCGCGATCAGAACGAGACCTTGACCAAGCTGAATCTGTTCACGGCCTACGCGCTGGCACGCTTTTCGGGCCATGGCGCCGCGTCAGTGGAGGCTCAGACCACGCCTGTACGAACGCATCGTGGTCGTCACGAATGACAGCGATTTCGAACCGGCATTGGAAGCCATCCGCGAAGACTTCCCGCACATCAGGATCGGCGTCGTGATGCCGATCCGGCCAGCGATGGAGGGCATCGCCAATCACCGCAGGCCCTGTGCCGCCTTGGCCGAAAAGGCAGACTGGACCTTGTCGTCGTTGAGCGATGACGTGCTGTCGTCATCGCAATTGCCGAACGTGATTCCCACGCGCAAGAAGCCCATCCGCAAGCCGGCGCACTGGTAGCGACGGCGCAGCCTCAAGACAGCAAGGTCACGCCCTTGAGCGTGCAGGCATACACCGCGTTGCGCAGTGCCGCGACCGCCTCGTAGCGGGTGAAGGTCCGGCGCCAGGCGAGCACGACGCGACGCGTCGGTGCCGGGTCTTCGAAGGGCACGTAGCGCAGGTGCGGCGGGACGTGGTCCGGCACGCTCAGCGCCGGCACCACCGTGACGCCCATGCCGGACGCCACCATGTGCTTGATGGTCTCCAGCGAGCTGCCCTCGAAGCTCTTGCGGATGCCTTCGGCGTCCGTCGAGAAGCGCGCGAACTCCGGGCAGACCTCCAGCACGTGGTCGCGGAAGCAGTGGCCGTTGCCCAGCAGCAGCATGGTCTCGGCCTTGAGCTCCTCGGCGCTGATGCGCGGCTTCTTCGCCAGCGGATGCACCGCCGGGACCGCGACGACGAAGCTCTCGTCGTACAGCGGCGCCACCGCCAGGCCGGCGTCCGGGAAGGGTTCGGCCATGATCGCGCAGTCCAGTTCGCCGGTGCGCAGCATGTCCAGCAGCTTCTGGGTGAAGTTCTCCTGCAGCATCAGCGGCATGCGCGGATAGAGGTCGATGCAGTGCTTGACCAGCTCCGGCAGCAGGTAAGGCCCGATCGTGTAGATGATCCCCAGCCGCAGCGGCCCGTCCAGCGGATCCTTGCCCCGCTTGGCGATGTCCTTGATCGCGCTGGCCTGCTCGATCACCGACTGCGCCTGGCGCACGATGTCCTCGCCGAGCGGCGTCATCGTCACCTCGTTGGCGCCGCGCTCGAAGATCTTGACGTCGAGCTCCTCCTCCAGCTTCTTGATCGCCACCGACAAGGTCGGTTGGGAAACGAAGCAGGCTTCCGCGGCGCGGCCAAAATGGCGCTCGCGGGCGACGGCGACGATGTAGCGCAGTTCAGTCAGGGTCATGGCCGGCATTGTCCTCAGAAAGCGGCCTCGTGACACCGTCCCGGTACACTGCCGCCCCACCCCCGGAC
>CAMPJJ010000187.1 GCA_946886855.1 uncultured Roseateles sp.
CTGCTCGCCGGTGCTTCCGCCGTGGCGGCCGTCGCGTTCTCGCTGCCGCCGATGGCCTCCGAAGCGGCGGCGGCTTCGCTCTTCGGCCAGGCCGGCGGCACCGGCATGGCCGGCAAGCCCGCGCCCGCCTTCGCCGGCATCGACCACTGGATCAACAGCCCGCCGCTCAAGATCGATGCGCTGCGCGGCAAGGTCGTGCTGGTCGACTTCTGGACCTACACCTGCATCAACTGCCTGAACCAGCTGCCCTACGTGAAGGCCTGGCACGAGAAGTACAAGGACCAGGGGCTGGTGGTCGTCGGCGTGCATTCGCCGGAGTACGACGAGGAGAGGTCCACCGCAGGACTCAAGGACGCGATCGCGCGCCTGGGCATCCGCCACGCCGTCGCGCAGGACAACGACTTCAAGACGTGGAAGAGCTACGGCAACCGCTACTGGCCGGCGATCTACCTCATCGACAAGCAGGGGAAGATCGTCTACTCGCACTTCGGCGAAGGCCAGTACCAGCAGACCGAGTCGCAGATCCAGGCGCTGCTCAAGCAGCCTTCGTGATCGAGAGCGAGGTGCCGGAAGGTGGCGAATCCAGGCGCAAAGCACACAGCCGTAGCAGCGCTACGGCGAGCATTTGCAACGACGAGTCGCCGCCTTCCGGCGCCTCGCTCAGTCGCGCCCTTCAACGGCCATCGAGAGCACATAGCCTTCGCTGCGTACGGTCTTGAGGTACTTGGGCTCGCGCGCGTCGTCGCGCAGGCGTTGCCGGATGCGACTGACCAGCAGGTCGATCGAGCGCTCGAAGAGTTCCGCCTCGCGGCCCTGCGTGAGGCTGAGCAGCTGATCCCGGCTCAGCACCCGCTGCGGATGGTCGAGGAACACGCGCAGCAGCCGGTACTCCGCGCCGCTGAGCGGCACCACCGTGCCCTGCTGGTCGATCAAATGACGCTCGATCGTGTCGAGCACCCAGTCGCCGAACGCCAGCCGCGGCGACTCGTCGGTCGACCGCATGTTGGGCGGGAGCATGCGCGCGCGCCGCAGCACCGACTTGATCCGCGCCAGCAGCTCGCGCGCCGCGAAGGGCTTGGCAAGGTAGTCGTCGGCGCCCATCTCCAGGCCGAGGATGCGATCCGCCTCGTCGCCGCGCGCCGTCAGCATGATCACCGGCGTCGCCTTGTGCTTGCCCGCGCGCAGGTCGCGGCACAGCGACAGGCCGTCCTCGCCCGGCAGCATCAGGTCCAGGATGACCAGGTCCACCGGCGCGCCGGTCTCCAGCGCGATGCGCATGTGCCGCCCGGTCGGCACGGCCGTCACCTTCAGGCCGTTGCGGGTCAGGTAGGTGGTGAGCAACTCGCGGATCTCGCGGTCGTCGTCGACGATCAGCACATGATCCTGGGTGGGCGCGGAGGTCTGCATGGGCGCAATGTACCGGCGCCGACCTCGCCGGTGGCACGGACAGGCAATGTTGTGTCTCCGGTGCGGGACACGGATACACGCCAATACAAAGGCGCCCACAAGTGCGGCGCCCGGGCCTATAAACCGGCCTGCGGGATTCAGCACTGCCACCGCCGCTGGCCCTCACCCCGCCCTCTCCCGCAAGCGGGAGAGGGAGTAAGACGGGCGCCTTGCCTCCGCCGTCTCTCCGACGCTTCGGAGTTTCTGGCGATTGCCGGTCGCCCAACGCCTTGGAGACCCTCGTGAGCCGTGTCATCGATTACTTCTTCGCCCCGATCAGCCCCTGGACCTACCTCGGTCACGAGCGCTTCGCCGCCATCGCGCGCGACGCCGGCGCCACCGTGCGACTGATCCCGATCGACCTGATCAAGCTGTTCGCCGTCTCCGGCGGACTGCCCCTGGCGCAGCGCCCCCCGCAGCGGCAGGCCTATCGCCTGCTGGAGCTGCGGCGCTTCTCGCAGCACCTGGGCCTGCCGATGAACGTCGAGCCGGCCTGCTTCCCGGTCGCGCCGCACAAGGCCGCGCGGCTGATCATCGCGGTCGACCAGGCCGACGGCGCGGACGCCGCGATGCGCCTGACCGGCGCGCTGCTGCGCGCCGTCTGGGAACAAGAGCGCGACATCGCCGACGACGCGACGCTGAGCGCCATCCTCACCGAGCAGGGACTGTCCGCCGAGCGCCTGTCGCGTGCCGCCGAGGACGACATCGGCGCGCAGTACGACGCCAACACGCAGCGCGCGATCGACGCCAGCCTGTTCGGCGCGCCGAGCTACGTCATCGACGACGAGTTGTTCTGGGGCCAGGACCGGCTGGACTTCGTCCAGCGCGCGCTGGCGGCCAAGGACGCATGAACACGACGCCCGCATCGCCCGGCGCGCCCGCATCGCGCGCTTCGCCCGGCGCGCACGCCGCCGCGCCAGCGCGCCCGCCCGAAGTCACGCTGGCCTCGAAGCGCCGCTTCGGCCCGCGCACGCTCTTCGCGCGCGTGTTCTGGCTGATGGTGTTCGGCATCGCGATCGCGCAGGCGCTGGCCTACGTCGCGATCCGCCAGGAGCGCTCGATGGCCTTGCGGGCCTTGATGATGTCGGGCGTCGAGCGCGACATCGCCACCGGCATCGCCGTGCTGGATCGCCTGCCGGCGGCGGAGCGCGGCGCCTGGCTGGCGCGCCTCGAGCGTCCGAACTACCGCTTCGCGCTCGCCGACGAGATCGATCCGCAGGCCGGGCCGGTGGAGCGGACGGATTTCAACGGTCCCTTCGTCGACGCGCTGACGCAGGCGATGCAACCCTTCCGCATCGAGCGCGCGGTGCAGCGCGGCGTCAAACGGTATCAACTCCTGGTGCGCCTGAACGATGGCTCGGCGGTGACGGTGCACGCGCAGCGCGTCGACATGCCCATCCCCGAGTGGGTGATGTGGGTGCTGGGCGCGCAGCTCATCGTGCTGGCGGTGTGCAGCTGGATGGTGGTGCGGCTGGTGACGCGTCCGCTCAAGACCCTCGCCGCCGCGGCGGACGACCTCGGCCCGGACCTGTCGCCCACGCTGATCCCGGAGGAAGGCCCCGCCGAAGTCGCCCACGCCGCGCGCGCCTTCAACGCGATGCAGCAACGCATCGCCGGCTACACGGCGGAACGGGTGGAGATCCTGGCCGCGATCTCGCACGACCTGCAGACGCCGATCACGCGGATGCGGCTGCGCGCGGACCTGATGAGCGACGAGGCGCTGCGCGACAAGTTCCGCCAGGACCTGAACGCGATGCATGTGCTGGTCCGGGAAGGCGTGACCTACGCGCGCACGCTCCACGGCACCTCGGAGGTGCCGGCGCGCCTGGACGCCGATGCGCTGCTCGCGAGCATCGTCGGCGACTACGAGGACGCCGGCGAGGCGGTGACGCTCGCCGGCGCGGCCGGCTCGCCGATCATGGCGCAGCCGCAGGCGCTCAGGCGCATCCTGGTCAACCTGGTCGACAACGCGCTGGCGTTCGGCGGACAGGCGGAGATCCAGGTCACGCGCAGCGCCGGGCCGGATCCGCAAGACCCGACCCCTCGCCTGACGATCGCCGTGCTGGACCGGGGACCCGGGATTCCGGACGAGCAGTTGCAGGCGGTGTTCAAGCCCTTCCATCGCCTGGAGACCTCGCGCAACCGGGACACCGGCGGCACCGGCCTCGGGTTGGCGATCGCGCTGCAGCTCGCCACCGCCATGGGAGGGACGCTGTCCCTCCACAACCGGCCCGGCGGGGGGCTCGAAGCCCGGCTCACCCTCCCGGCCTCGCTCTCCTGAACACTGTCCACGGGTTCTGTGGACAACTCTGTTGGCTGAACGGGCAGGGATGCTGCAAGCCGTTGATTCGTCACGGAATTCATTGCAGTGCCTCGAAATGAGGCAGTGATCCGAAGGGGCTATCCGAGGCACGGTTTCAGGATCGCCGAACTGTCCCTGTGAACTGTGGACAAGTCTGTTGGCTGCCTCTGCAGGGGGGACACAAGTCGTTGTCGCACAAGGGAAAAGCTTGCCATGCTCCAAAACGAGGCAGGCTCCAGCCGTGGGCGGTTGGCAACCGATGAGCCTTGACGCTGGCGTCCCGGGCGATGGGCAAATGCCGTTCCTCCCGCGCAGTTGCTCACAGTGCCCACCGGTTGTGCACCGGGCCGCCAGTCTGTCCCCGGCCTCTGTGGACAAGTCTGTTGGCTGCCCGGGCAAGGATGCTGCAAGTGCTTGTCAGGGCAGGGAATTCCTTGCAGTGCTGCGGAATGAGGCAGCCCCCCTTTCCTGCGGTGCGACAGGCGCGGGCACTCCACGAGGCATGGGGCACCCCTCCAGGGACCCCAAGCCTCATTCCGGCCCCAGTGGGTCTCGTTGTTCGCGGGCCTGGGCGGGGGGTCAGATGATGCGGAGGCCCAGGTTCGGGAGGCCGTCGATGTGGCAGTCGATGACGTCGCCCTTGATGACCGGGCCGACGTTCTCCGGGGTGCCGCTGTAGATGATGTCGCCGGGCTTGAGCTCGAAGGCGCGCGACAGCTGCGAGATCTGCTCGGCAACGCTCCAGATCATCTGGCTGAGGTCGGCGTCCTGCTTGGTCTGGCCGTTGACCTTCAGCCAGATCGCGCCCTTGGACGGGTGGCCGCCGAGCCGCGCCACCGGGTGGATCGGACCGATGGGCGCGGACTGGTCGAAGCTCTTGCCGATCTCCCAGGGCTTCTTCTGGTCGCCCATGCCACGCTGCAGGTCGCGACGCGTCATGTCCAGCCCGATCGCGTAGCCGAACACGCAGTCGAGCGCGCGCTCCGCCGGAATGTCGCGGCCGCCCGTGTTCAGCGCCGCGACCAGCTCGCACTCGTAGTGGTAGTTCTTCGTCAGGGTCGGGTACGGGTGATCGGCAACGGTGCCCGGTGGCACGTTCTGGATCGCGTCGGCCGGCTTCTGGAAGAAGAACGGCGGCTCACGCGTGGGGTCGCTGCCCATCTCGCGCGCATGCGCCGCGTAGTTGCGGCCGATGCAGTAGATGCGGCGCACCGGGAAACGCTGGTCGCTGCCGACGATGGGGATCGTCGTCTGTGGGACGTCGAACGGCGTCTTCGCCGTCGCGGACGTGGAAACAGCCTGGCCGGGCAGCGCGCAGCCGGCCACGGCGCCGGCAGCCATCACGGCCGATGTGTTGAGCAGGGAACGTCGGTCCATCGGGGTCTCCTTCGAGCTTGAGTTGTCCGACGCGGCGCGCCCCTCGACAGCTGGTGACACCCGCGGCCGGACGAGCGTAGGCGCCGACCCGCACGGCCGCTTCCGCGTTTCCCCTCGAAGTGCCACGGGCGGGGCGAGACCCGCACGCCGACGCCGGATCAGGCGACACCGGACCACAAGACACCGGCTCGGGCGACACCGGGTCAGGCGACACCGGTTCAGGCGAGACCGGGTCAGGCGCCGCTGTCGGCCACCAACCCCACCACCCTTTGCAGGCTCTTCAAGACCGACGCGGGATCCTCCGCGTACTGCGCCTGCACGATCGCGCCGTCGACCGCCATGGACAGCGCGGCGGCGATCTTCCTGCGTTGCCGCGAGGCGGGCAGCAGCGCCGCGATCGCGTCGGTCATGTCCTGCTTGTGGCGACGGGTCACCGCGACGACCTCGGGCAGGCTGGGCCCCATCTCGCCGACGCCGTTGAGGAAAGCGCAGCCGCGGAACTCGCCCAGCGCCTGACCGCCGAACCACTCGGCCATCGCCGGCACCAGCGCATCAGCGCCCGTGGCCGCGCCGCCGTGGCGCGCCAGCGCGCCGGTGAACCAGTCCATCCAGCGCCCGTGCCGCAGGTCGAGGTAGGCCAGGATCAGGTCGTTCTTGCTCGGGAAGTGCCGGTAGAAAGTGACCTTGGTGACGCCCGAGGCCGCGATCACGCGGTCGATGCCGGTGGCGCGGATGCCCTCGGCATAGAACAGGTCGTGGGCGGTGCGCAGGATGCGCTCGCGGGCGGGCAGCTCGCCGATGTCCACGCTGCCGTTGGTGTCGTCCATCCGATCATTGTAGACAGACCTGTCTACATCCGCCAGAATCCGACCCACGTAGACAGACCTGTCTACATGAGCCGGTCGACCGGTCCATCCATCGATCGATCGGCTGCCCGATCCCCACCGACCTGCCCGCCTTCGACGAAAGGACCTCGAC
>CAMPJJ010000188.1 GCA_946886855.1 uncultured Roseateles sp.
GCCCAGACTCCCGCCCAGATTCTCCCCATGTCCGACCACCCCCCCCTCGCCCCGCGCCAGCGCGTGCTGTCCGGCATGCGCCCGACCGGCGCCCTGCATCTTGGCCATTACCACGGCGCGCTGAAGAACTGGGTGCGGCTGCAGACGGCCTACGACTGCTTCTTCTTCGTGGCCGACTGGCATGCGCTGACGACGCATTACCAGCACCGGGAGGGCCTGGAGCAGAGCGTGTACGACATGGTCGTCGACTGGCTGGCGGCCGGCGTCGATCCGGAGCAGGCGACGCTGTTCATCCAGAGCCGCATGCCGGAGCACGCCGAGCTGTTCACGCTGCTGGCGATGAGCACGCCCTCGAGCTGGCTGGAGCGGATGCCGAGCTACAAGGACCTCGTCGCCGACAACCGCGAGCTGGCGACCTACGGCTTCCTCGGCTACCCGCTGCTGCAGGCGGCCGACATCCTGATCTACAAGGCGGCGTTCGTGCCGGTCGGCGAGGACCAGGCGCCACACGTCGAAGTGACGCGCGAGGTCGCGCGCCGCTTCAACCACCTCTACCGCCAGCCATCGGCGCCGCTGTTCCCTGAGCCGCAGGCGCTGATGACCGAGACCTCGCGCCTGCCCGGCCTGGACGGCCGCAAGATGAGCAAGACCTACGGGAACGCGATCGCGATGCGCGACGCGCCGGAGGTCGTCGCCGACAAGGTGCGCAAGATGCAGACGGACCCGCAGCGCGTGCGCCGCGGCGATCCGGGCGACCCCGAGCGATGCCCGGTGTGGGCGCTGCACAAGGTCTACGCCGACAGCGACACCCGCGCCTGGGTCGAGTCCGGCTGCCGCAGCGCGGGCATCGGCTGCCTGGACTGCAAGGAGCCGCTGATCGAAGCGATCCACGACGAACAGGCGCCCTGGCGCGCCCGCGCCGACGAGCTGCTCGCCGATCCGAAGAAGGTCCACTGGATCGTCGAGGTCGGCACCGAACGTGCCCGTGCCGTGGCGCGCAAGACGCTGCGCGAGGTGCGCGGCGCGATGGGCATCGACTATTGAGACGACCGACATGGCCGGCATCCACATCACCGACATCGAATCCGCGATCAACTGGTGGCGCCAGCGCTCGCCGGGGGACGGCGTGACGCTGGGGCCCGAGCTGCGCGCGCTGGCGGAGGTCTATGCGCTGATGGTCTTCCATCGCGAGGACGACTGCGACGAGGACTCGATGCCGCCGCACGCGCGGGACGCCTGGATGCGCTGGTACGACACGACGCCGGATGCCCCCTGCATCGCGATCTGCTCGACCAGCCAGGGTGACGAACGCTGCAAGGGCTGCGGCCGCAGCTTCGACGAAGTCCAGAACTGGCCGGTGCTCACGCCGGGCGAGAAGCGCGCGACCTGGCGGCGTATCACGATCGAAGGCACGGCGTGGCGCTTCAATCGCTATGCGGAGCGGGCGATCGAATTGCGCGGCGCCGCCAGCGCGCCCGGCGGTGGCGCCGCCGGCGCGCCTGCGCCGGCAGACAAGGACGCCGCTTGAGCGCAGCGCTCCACGGCCGGCTCTCGAGCCTGCGCCAGATCCTGCCGCTCGCGTGGCCCGTGTTCATCGGGCAGCTCGCGGTGCTGGCGTACTCGACGATCGATACGCTGCTCGTTGCGCGCCACTCCGCGATCGACCTCGCAGCGCTGGCGGTGGGCTCGGCCGTCTACACCTCGGTCTTCGTCGGGTTGATGGGCGTGGTGCTGGCGATCTCGCCGGTGGCGGGGCAGCTCTTCGGCGCGAAACGCATGAGCGAAGCCGGAGACAGCCTCCACCAGGCCGCATGGCTGGCACTGGCGCTGACGGTCGTCGGTGAACTGATCCTGTGGTTCCCGCAGCCCTTCCTGGCGATCTCGCAGGTCGGCCCCGAGATCGCCGACAAGATCCGCGACTACCTGCGCATGCTGGGCGTCGCGCTGCCGGCGGCCCTGCTGTTCACCGCCTACCGCGGCTTCAACACGGCGGTGTCGCGCCCCAAGGCCGTGATGGCGCTGCAGATCGGCGGGCTGCTGCTGAAATTCCCGGCCAGCGCGCTGCTGATCGGCGGATTCACGCTCGGGCCGCTGCACGTGCCGCCGCTGGGCGCCGTCGGCTGCGCCATCGCGACGGCGATCGTGATGTGGAGCCAGTTGCTCATCGCGGTGGCGGTCCTTCGCCGCGATCCGTTCTATGCCGAATTCGGCTTTGCCCGCAGCGGGCTGCACCGTCCGCGCAAGGACACGCTGATGCGGCTGCTGAAGCTGGGCGTGCCGATGGGCGCATCGGTGCTGATCGAGGTCACCGGCTTCACCTTCATGGCGATCTTCATCGCGCGGCTGGGCACGACGCCGGTGGCGGGACATCAACTCTGCGCCAACCTCGTCGCGATGATGTTCATGCTGCCGCTGTCGCAGGCGAACGCCTGCAGCACGCTGGTGGCGCAGGCGATGGGCGCGCGCGACTATGCGGCGGCGCGCCGGCTCGGCTGGCACGGACTGGAGATCGCGCTGGCGATCGCGTTCGTGCTCGGCGGGGTGGTGTTCTCGCTGCGCGAACAGGTCCTGGGCCTGTACACGAGCAACGACGCCGTGATCGCCGCCGCCCTGCCCCTGCTGGGCTGGTTGTGGCTGTTCCACGTGTCCGACGCCGGACAGACCGTGGCCGCCTTCGTGCTGCGGGCCCACCACATCGCGACCGCGCCGATGCTGATCTACGCGTTCGCGATCTGGGGGCTCGGGCTCGGTGGGGGCTATTGGCTGGTCTTCGGCGACCACGCCGTCGCGCTGCCCGCGATCATGCAGGGCGCCATGGGCTTCTGGAGCGCCGCCTCCGCCGGACTTGCGGCGGCCGCGATCGGGCTCAGCCTCCTGCTGGCCCTCGTCCATCGCCGCGAGATCGGTCCCTGAGCTTCTCAGCAAGCGCTGCGAAGGCTTTCGAAACGCTCTTCAGTCCGCTGTTCAGGCCGCTCTTGAGACCGCGCTCAGCGGAAGCGTGATCACAAAGCAGCTGCCGCCGCCCTCGCGGGCGTCGCAGCGCACGGTGCCTTGATGCGCCGTCGCGATCTGCTTCACCAGGCTCAAGCCAAGTCCCACGCCGCCGGACACCTCGGCATGGCCGGGCAGACGGAAGAAGGCTTCGAAGATCCGCTCGCGCATCGGTTCGGGCACGCCCGGGCCGCGGTCGCAGACCTGCAATTCAACGCGGTCCTGCCCGGCGCGGCGCACCTTGAGTTCGACGACCGGCCCCCCATAGCGACGCGCGTTCTCGAGCAGGTTGCGCAGCGCGCGGCGCAGCAGACGATCGTCGCCGTTCAGCGGCAGGCGTTCGATACCGTCCTCGATCTCCAGCTCGGCGTCGCCCAGCGCGGCGGACTCGGCGGCGATGGCCAGCAGATCGACCGGTTCCAGCCGCAAGGACTGCGCGCCGCCTTCCAGGCGGCTGGCCAGCAGCACTTCCTCGACCAGCGCGTCGAGTTCGACGATGTTGGTGTTGATCTCCTGCCCCAGCCGCGCGCGCTGCGCCGGCGACGCGTCGTCCAGCATCGAGAACGCCATCTTCAGCCGCGCCAACGGTGAGCGCAGCTCATGGCTCGCGTTGGCGAGCAGGCTCTTCTGCGACCTCAGCAAGGCCTCGATCCGTTCGGCGGCGAGGTTGAAACTGGTCGCCAGTGCGGCGACCTCGTCCTTGCCGTTGTCCTGCACGCGGAAACTCAGGTCACCCGCGCCAAACTGCTCGACCCCGGACTTCAGCGATTCGAGCCGACGCGTCAGCCGGCGCACGACCGGATAGGCGCCGACGGCCACGGCCACGAACAGCATGGCCAGGAGCACCGCCAAGGCCTCGCCGCTCGGGCGCGGGATCCAGCCCGGCAGCCAGGAGCCGTTCGCAGCGTCCTCGCGACGCTGCTGCTCCAGGCGGTCCAGCATGCGCTGGCGCATCTGCTCGACTTCCGGACGCGGTTCACGTCGGACGGCACCGCGGGCGTCGCTCGGCGGCGGGCCGTCGACGAACGGATCGCGGCGCTCGCGCTGGATGCGGTGCGGACCGCTGGCGGCGCGGGCGTCGGCTTCCAGCTTGTCCTGGCCGATCGGTCCCGAGGCGCCCGGCGGGCGCGCCAGACGCAGGAACAGCAGATGCCGGCCGTCGTCCAGCGGCACGCGCTGCACGCGCGAACCCGGCAGGTCCTCGCGTCGCTCGAACAGCGGCGAAGCGCCGATGCGGCGCCCGCGCGAATCTTCCAATGCCAGCGCCATGCGCAGACGCTGGCCCCAGTCCTCGACGGCATCGGCCTGCTCGTCCGTCGACGCCGTCACCGGCGGCAAGGCGCGCTGCACCAGCACCGCGAGCGCCACCAGGCGCTCCGACGCGGCTTGCTCGAAAGTGCCGCGCTCCTGCTCGATGCGGCCCTGGAAGAGCCACGCCGAGCCGAGCGCAAACGCCAGCAACACCACCACGACGGTGATGTAGATGCGCAGGTACAGCGCCTTCACCGCGTCGCAGCCTTCATTCCAGGCCTTCGGCGTCCTGCTTGCGTGCGAACACGTAACCGGCACCGCGCACCGTCAGCACGCGGCGCGGGTTCTTGGCGTCGTCCTCGATGACCGAGCGGATGCGCGAGATGTGCACGTCGATCGAGCGGTCGAAGGCTTCGAGCGGATGGCCCTTCAGCGCGTCCATGATCTGGTCGCGCGAGAGCACACGCCCTGGGCTCTGCGCCAGCACGACCAGCAGGTCGAACTGGTGGCTCGTCAGGTCGCAGGCGTTGCCGTCGAGGCGCACCTGGCGGGCCGCCAGGTCGATCTCCAGGCGACCGAATCGCAGCACTTCGTCGCCCATGGCCTGCGGCTCGGTGCGGCGCAGCAGCGCCTTCACGCGGGCCTGCAGCTCGCGGGGTTCGAAGGGTTTGGGCAGGTAGTCGTCCGCGCCCAGTTCCAGGCCGAGGATGCGGTCCATCGGCTCGCCGCGCGCGGACAGCATCAGCACCGGCAGGCGGCGCCAACGCTTGTCGCCGCGCAGCTGGCGGCAGAACTCCAGACCGTCGCCGTCGGGCAGCATCAGGTCCAGGACCAGCAGCTCAAACTGGCCGGCCTCGAGCTCGGTCCGACCTTGCGCCAGCGAGCCGGCGAAGCTGACGTCGAAGCCGGCGCTGCTGAGGTAGTCGCCCAGCATCGCGGTGAGCCGGGCGTCGTCGTCGATCAGGAGCAGTCGTGGGTTCATCGGGCGTTGCGGCGCAGCCACCGACCGGGCCGGATCGGCCAGGCCGCGCGCCGCGGACTCATCGAAAGACTGAAGCATAGCCGGCCTCGTGCGTTCAGCGGTCAGTGAAAGGCTTGGGGACCGGGTTGGCCTCGTTGGCCTGGCGGCGCTCCTTCGCGCGCTCGGCGCGGTCCTTCATGCGTTCCTTCATCTTGTCGCGCTGCTGGTTCTTCAGCTCGGCGATCTTGGCGCGCTGCTCGGAGGACAGCACCCGCGACGCGTCGATCATCGCCAGCGTGATGCGCTTGGATTCGACGTCATGCGCGGCGTGCATCTGCTGGCGCACCTGCTCCACGGCGTTGGCGTCGACGGTCGGCGCGGTGAACAGCGCCTGCATGCGATCGTGCAACTGGCGTTCGGTGTCGCGCTGCGACTTCAGGTCCTTGTGCGCGGCCTCGAAGATCTGCTTGATCTGCGCCTGCTGCGCGTCGGTGACGCCGGCGTCCTTCAGCAGCTTGCCGTGCATGGCGCCCATGGGGCCGAAGCCGGGGCCGCCGAAGTCCGGGCCGCCGCGGTGCATGCCGTGCGGCGGGGGCGGCGGCGCGTCGCCGGGCGCCGGCTGGGCGTGGGCGGCCAGGGCGGCCACGCTCATCGTCGCGGCCAGGGCCAGCATCTTCAGGGGGCGGGGGAAGCTCTTGACCATCTCGGGATCTCCAAATCGTTCTGGGGTGAGGAAATGGTCGGCGGCGCGCGTCAATTGGCCGTGGGCGTCCCGTAAAGATTCGTGAAATGAATCGACCCCAATGAAAATCGCCCGCGGGGCCTCTTGTAATCGAGGCGCCGCGGGCGACTTGGGCTATTTCCTCTCCAAGGAAATGGAAGTCGGCATC
>CAMPJJ010000189.1 GCA_946886855.1 uncultured Roseateles sp.
GGACGATGCGGGGCGCCGGGGTGGCGGGGATGAATTTCTCGGGCATGGCGACAACGGAACGGCGGCGTGCCTCCGGTGCTGAGCGCCGGAGGCATCAAGTCAGGAACACAGGGTCAGTTCGAAGGTGGCGTCCACCGGTGCGGGTTTCAAGCGCCCGTCTTCGTCCTGGCGCATCAGCCGGATCGAGACCATCAGCCGGTGACCGCTGATCTCCGGGATCAAGCCGAGGCTGGGGTCGATGCGCATGCGCAACATGTGGAAGCTGCGGCCCGGCGGCAGGCTCTGCTGATACTGACCGCCGTGGGCAGCCACCTTGTGGGGCGAGCCGCTGTCGCGCAGCAGGCCCAGCAGCACGTTCAACGCCTCGGCCAGGGGCATCAGCGTCTGCGCCCACTGCATCAGGTCGTTGCGACGACGCACCGGCAGCAGTTGCTGCCACGCGTAGTAGGCGGGGAGGTCGAACTCGCAGGTGCCACCCGGGATGGAGATCCGGCTGCGAATGCTCATCAGCCATTCATTGGTCGTGAGCGCATGACCGGCCTTGCCGGGCAACTGGTTGAGCTTGTCGAAGGCGGCATCGATGCGGCCGACCACCTCGTCCAGCACGGCTTCCGACACCGCCGGATTGCCGCGGTAGCTGTTGAACTGCGTGCGGTGGCGCTCCAGCTCCTTGAGCAGGTCGGCCTTGAGGTCGGCGCGCGAGGCGACGTCCATCACCTCGAAGATGGTCGCCAACGCGAAGTGGTGATCCATCGCGGTGTCACGCGCCATCAACTGACCGAGCCGATCGAACAGGTGTTCGAGTCTGAGCATCGTGCGGATGCTCTCGTTGAACGGGTATTCGTAGAGGACCAAGTCGACATCCCTTTGCGGCAAGTGACCATTGTTCCACAGTGTGTCACGGCCCCCCGATCGAGCGTGGGGGACAGAGCAGCGGACTGCCCAGAAGCAGGCGGACCTCTTCTTCCAGCTGTTCAAGCGTCAAGCCGTCGTTGTGGATCACCGCATCCGCCGCTGCACGGCGCTGAGTGCGGGTGGCCTGCTGCGCCAGGATGGCCCGCACGGCCGCCTCGCTCAGGCCCGACCGGGCGATGACGCGGGCAACCTGTGTGTCTTCGCTGCAGTCGACGACCATCACCCGATCGACCAGACGCCGCCACCGGCCTGATTCGACCAGCAGCGGCACATCGAACACGATGAACTGCCCTGGCCGGGCGCGTGCCGCCTGCCGCGCGGTTTCCGCACCGATCATCGGATGCAGGATGGCTTCGAGCGCGCGCCTCGCTTCCGGGTCGCGGAAGGCCAGTTCCCGCATCGCGGCCCGGTCGAGCGCCCCGTTCCCTGCGATGAACGCAGGGCCGAACCTCGCCACGATGGCGGGTATCGCGGCGCCGTCGGAGGCGGTCAACGTGCGGGAGATGGCATCGGTATCGACCAGCAGCGCGCCGCCCTGCGCCACCAGCGCTGCTGCGACGGTACTCTTGCCGCTGCCGATGCCGCCGGTGAGTCCGATACGCACGCGTGGCTCCGGGCGTGGCTCAGACGGGTTGAAGTCCCAGCCAGACCGCGACTTTCGCGGTGCCGATCAGGAGCACGGCGAGTCCGCCGCCGGCCAGGAACGGGCCGAATGGCACGTAGCGACCTTCGCGCAGTCCGCCTCGCAGCTTCAGCCCGATGCCCACCACGGCGCCGATCAGCGAGGCGAACAGCGCAACCGGCAGCACCATCTGCCAGCCCAGCCACACGCCGAGGGCGGCGAGCAGCTTGAAGTCGCCGTAGCCCATGCCTTCCTTGCCGGTCGCGAGCTTGAACACCCAATAGATCGACCACAGGGAGAGGTAGCCCGCCAGGGCGCCGATCAGCGCGTCGGTCAGCGAGACCGGAATCCACCCGGCGCAGGAGGCCATCAAGCCGGCCCACAGGAGAGGTTGGTTGATGCTGTCGGGCAGCAGCGTGGTGTCCCAGTCGATGCCGGCCAGCGCCACCAGCGCCGCGGCAAAGCCGCAATACAGCAGGCTTGCCGGCTGTGCGCCGAGGCGCCAGGCGATACCTGCGAACAACAGGCCTGTGAGCAGTTCGATGAACGGGTAGCGTGCCGAAATCGGCGCCTTGCAGGAGGCGCATTTCCCGCCCAGTCGCAACCAGCCGAGCAGCGGCAGGTTTTCGTGCCAACGCAGGCGGTGTCCGCAGTGAGGGCAGCGCGATGCCGGGCGGACCAGCGAGAACGGGGGCTGGCGATCCAGCGACTCGCGCAGCGGCACGGCGGCGGCCGCCAGATGCCTGGCGGCTGCTTCCTCGAGACCCGCATGCGTGCGCAGGTCGCTCTCGAGTGCCAGTTGATCGGCGCAATCGGACAGCCACTCCCGGTGCATCATCACCGGCAAGCGGTAGATGACGACGTTGAGGAAGCTGCCGATGCACAGGCCGACGAGGCCCAGGAACGCCGGTGACAGGAGCGTGTCCAGCAGAGCCTGGTCCAGCACTTACACCACCGCGCCCAGCTTGAAGATCGGCAGGTACATCGAGATCACGATGCCGCCGATCAGCGTGCCCAGGAACACGATGATCAGGGGTTCCATCAAGCTGGACAGGGCCTTCACGGCGTCATCCACCTCTTCTTCATAGAAGTCGGCCGCCTTGCCCAGCATGTGGTCCAGCGAGCCGGATTCCTCGCCGATGGACGACATCTGCAAGACCATGATCGGGAAGATGCCGGTCGTCTGCATCGAGGTGGTCAGCGACGCGCCGGTCGACACGTCGCGCTGGATCTTCTCCGTCGCCTCGACGAATACCGCATTGCCGGAGGCGCCGCCCACCGAGTCCAGCGCCTCCACGAGCGGAACGCCCGCGGCGAACATCGTGGCCAAGGTGCGGGTCCAGCGCGCCACTGCGGACTTGTAGATCAATTGCCCGAACACGGGAATTTTCAGCAGCAGCCGGTCCATGAACTTCTGCATCTTTTCAGAGCGCTTCCAGCTCTGGAAGAAGAAGTACAGGGCGCCGCCGGTAACTCCGAAAATCAGCCACCAGTACGCGACGAAGATCTCAGACATCGCCATGACGAAGAGCGTTGGCGCCGGCAGATCGGCGCCGAAGGACTTGAACACGTCCTTGAAGGCAGGAATCACGAAGATCATGATCACCGCCGTCACGACGAAGGCCACGATCAGCACGGCGACCGGGTAGGTCAGTGCCGACTTGATCTTGCCCTTCAGGGCCACGGTCTTCTCCTGGTAGATCGCCAAGCGGTCCAGCAGCGCTTCCAGGATGCCGCCCTGCTCGCCCGCCTCGACCAGGTTGCAGTACAGCGCGTCAAAGTACAGCGGATGCTTGCGGAAGGCGGCGGACAGCGAGGTACCGGTCTCGACGTCCTGACGGATGTCGGTCAGCAGCTTCGTCAGGCGCGGGTTCGAGCTGCCGCGCGCGACGATGTCGAAGGCCTGCAGCAGCGGGACACCCGCACGCATCATGGTCGCCAATTGGCGGGTGAACACCGAGATGTCCTTCTGCTTGATGGACTTGCCGGCGGAGCCGCGCCGCTTCTTGATCTTGCTGACCAGGATGCCCTGGCGTCGCAGCGACGCGCTGATGACGGCTTCGCCGCCGGCCCGCATCTCGCCGCGAACGATCTTGCCGTTGCGGTCCTTGCCTTCCCATTCGAAGACGAATTCCTTGATGCCCTTGGCCGCGCCCTTGGCGCCTGCGGTGGTCGTCGCCATATCACCTCCTGCCGTCGCGCCAGATGAGTGGCGCTCCCAATCTTTGACTCGTTCGATCGATCCTGGTGACCTGACGCCGGACACGCAAACGCGGCGTCCGAGGACGCCGCGTCATGCTTCCGAGGTCATTCGTTGGTGGCCGCCAGCACCTCTTCCAGTGTCGTGACGCCCGCCCGGACCTTGACCAGCCCGGACTGCCGCAGATCCCGCACGCCATCCGCGCGGGCCTGCTGGGCGATGTCCACGGCCGTTCCCTCGGACAGGATGATCCGCTGGATCGCCTCCGTGATGGGCATCACTTGGTAAAGGCCGACGCGTCCGCGATAACCATTGTTGCAATTCGAGCAGCCGACCGCTCGGTAAGGCTTCCAGCTGCCATCCAGATCGGATTCCAGGAAACCCGCGCGCAGCAGCGCCTCGCGAGGATACTCGGCCGGTGCCTTGCAGTTCTCGCACAGCCGGCGCGCCAGACGCTGGGCGGTGATGAGCAGCACGCTCGAAGCGATGTTGAACGGTGCGACGCCCATGTTCAACAGCCGGGTCAACGTGGTCGGCGCGTCGTTGGTGTGCAACGTCGACATCACCATGTGGCCGGTCTGCGCGGCCTTGATGGCGATGTCCGCCGTTTCCAGGTCCCGGATTTCGCCGACCATGATGATGTCGGGATCCTGCCGGAGGAAGGCCTTCAGCGCCGCCGAGAAGGTCAAGCCGGCCTTGTCGTTGACGTTGACCTGGTTGATGCCGGGCAGGTTGATTTCCGCCGGGTCCTCGACGGTCGAGATGTTGGTGCCCGGCACGTTCAGGATGTTGAGGCACGTGTACAGCGACACCGTCTTGCCCGAACCGGTTGGGCCGGTGACCAGGATCATCCCGTAGGGCCGCTGGATGCAGTGGAGCAGCCGCTCCTTCTCGATCTTCTCGTAGCCCAGGGCCTCGATGCCGAGCTTGGCCGAGGACGGATCCAGGATACGGATCACGATCTTTTCGCCGAACAGCGTGGGCAGCGTGGAGACCCGGAAGTCGATCGCCTTGGCGCCGAACTTCAACTTCATCCGACCGTCCTGCGGGACGCGGCGTTCGGAAATGTCCATCCGCGAGATCACCTTGATCCGCGACGAGAGCTTGTCCTTGATCGCGATCGGCGGCTGCGTGATCTCGCGCAGTTCGCCGTCGACCCGGAACCGGACGCGATAGTGGTATTCGAAGGGTTCGAAATGCAGGTCGGACGCCCGCATGTTGATCGCATCCACCAGCATCTTCTGCAGGAAGCGCACGACCGGCGCATCCTCGACGTCGGTGATCTCCTGCGATTCCTCGGGGGGCGGCGCGTCGTCCTCGGCGATGTCGAAGTCGAAGTCTTCGCCCGAGATGGCCTCCAGCGCTTCGGCGGTCGACGCGGCAGTGATCCCGAGCAGCTTCGCGAGCTTGTCGTGCTCGACGATGATCCATTCCGGCGTCAGCTGGGTCGCGAACTTGATGCGCTCGACGACTTCCTGCTCGGTCGGGTCGGCCCCGCCGATGAACAGTCGGTTGCCCCGGCGCGCCAGCACCACGACCTGGTACTGTGCCGCCAGCTTGGCGTCGATGATGTTCTGCGGCAGCTTGTGCCCGTCGACCGAGTTCAGGTCCAGCAGCGGCAGGGCGAGGGCATGCGACAGCGTGTGCGCCAGATCCGCCGGCGACACGGTGCCGGAGGCCATCACCGCGTTGACGAAGCTGGTCTTCTTTTCGCGGGCCAGCTTGACCAGATCCTCGGCGGCCTGCGGCTTGAGCTTGCCGGCGTGCACGAGCACGCGGGCAACGCCTGACAGGGCGGACTGAGGAGGTTCGGCCAGTGTGGTGTCCACGGATATCGCCATCGGGTAGGGTCTTGCCGGATGCCGGCGCACGCGCCGGAACAGCCCCTCACTTTACCCCCATGAACGGAGGGTCGGCGGCAGGGGCTGCCCTGGCTTTCACAGAAGTCAGACGCTTCGTGCAGTTTCGGCCTTGGTCACTGGAAATTGAGCCCGAAATGTGCAAAGCCCTTCGGAGACCCTCCGCTTGACCTCGAGTGCCGCGCAAGGCCTGACCCCATGCGCATGGCGGCGCGCAAAGAAAAACGCCGCGAACCTTGCGATTCGCGGCGTCATCGATGTCCTGGTCGGGGTGAGAGGATTCGAACCTCCGGCCTCTACGTCCCGAACGTAGCGCTC
>CAMPJJ010000190.1 GCA_946886855.1 uncultured Roseateles sp.
GAGGGGAGGGGGAGGTCAGGGTGGCGCTCGGCATGGGTTCATCGGACATGCGAGGAAGCGGCGGATTCTTTGCCGGGGCATCGACGCCGGCAATGACATCAATCAATGACGCTTTGCCAACAAAGGGTGAGGATCGGGTCCATGTGCCCTGACCCGACCCCGTGGGATTGCAGCCTCCCCGATGCCGACCTGCTGCGCCGCTTCGACATCGCGGGACCGCGCTACACCTCGTACCCGACCGCGGACCGTTTCCATGCGGGGGTCGACGCCGAGCGCCACGGCGAAGTGCTGGCGCTGCGCGCTTTCGGGCCTGCGGCGCGACAGCCGATGTCGCTCTACGTGCACATCCCGTTCTGCGAATCGGTCTGCTACTACTGCGCCTGCAACAAGGTGGTCACGCGGCACCACGAGCGCGCGGCCGCCTACGTCGACGCGCTCGAGGTCGAGATGGGGCTGGTCCACCGCCGGCTCGGCGATCGGGCGCTGGTGTCGCAGCTGCACTTCGGCGGCGGCACGCCGACCTTCCTTGCCAATCGGGAACTGTCGATGCTGATGGCCTTGCTGCATCGCCACTTCCGCCTGGCCGCGGATGCCGAGATCTCGATCGAGGTCGATCCGCGCACCATCGACGTCGCGCGATTGCGTCACCTGCGCACGCTGGGCTTCAACCGCCTGAGTTTCGGCGTGCAGGACTTCGATCCCGACGTGCAGCGCGCCGTGCATCGGGAGCAGAGCCTGGAAAGCGTCGCCGCGCTGATCGGCGCGTCGCGCGACCTGGGGTTCCGGTCCATCAACGTCGACCTGATCCACGGCCTGCCGCTGCAGACGCCGAGCTCGTTCGCGCGGACCGTCGAGCAGGTCGCCGCGCTGCGGCCGGACCGCATCGCGCTCTACGGCTACGCGCACCTGCCGCACCGCTTCAAGCCGCAGCGCCGCATCGAGCCTGCCGCGCTGCCGGCGCCCGGGGACAAGCTGCGCATGCTGTCCGGCGCGATCGCGGGTTTCATCGCACGCGGCTACCGCTACATCGGCATGGACCACTTCGCGCTCGCCGACGACCCGCTGGCCGTGGCGAAGCGCGAAGGGCGCTTGCATCGCAACTTCCAGGGCTACAGCACGCAGCCGGACTGCGACCTCGTGGCGCTGGGCGTGTCGGCGATCTCCAAGGTCGGCGCCGCCTTCGCGCAGAACGTGAAGACCCTGCCCGAGTACTACGCCGCCTTGCGCGACGGTCGGCTGCCGGTGGAGCGCGGTCTGGTGCTCGACCAGGACGACCTCGTGCGGCGCGACGCGATCATGGCGCTGATGTGCCAGGGCCGGCTGGACTTCGAGCCGATCGAGCGCTCGCACGGCATCGTCGCTGCCGAGTACTTCGCGACGGAGCTGGAGCGCCTGCGTCCGATGGCGGAGGACGGGCTCGTCACGATCGAGGCCCAGGCGGTGCAGGTGACGACCATGGGCTGGTTCTTCGTGCGGGCGGTGGCGATGGTGTTCGATCGCTATCTGAAGCCGGTCAGCACCCCGGAGGCATCCGCCGAAGCGCCGCTGCGCTTCTCGCGCATCCTCTGAATTCGACGGCAGGGACGGGATGCTCTCGCTGGCGCTTGCAGGCACGGCGTTCGTGATGGGTGCCGCCGGCAGCCTGCACTGCGCGGCGATGTGCGTCGCGCCCTGCGCGGCGGTGACCGGGGGTCGGCGAGGCGGGATCGCCGCCTTCCAGGCGGGAAGGCTGCTGGGGTATGCGGCGGGCGGGGCGGTGGTCGCGGCCAGCGTCGGCGGCCTGCTGCGCTGGGAGTCGACCTCGGGGGCGCTGCGTCCGCTGTGGCTGATGCTGCACCTCGCGGCACTGGCGATGGGGGCCTTCCTCGTCTGGCGCGCGGCGCCGCCGCGATGGGTCTTGCGCGTGTGGACGACCCGTGCGCCTGCCGCGGTCGGGATTCCGGTCGCGTCGCTAGTCGCAGGCCCGGGCGCGGTCGCGCTGTCTCCGGCGCGCGTGGCCGGCGCAGGCCTGGCCGGTCTGGCGTGGCTGGCCTGGCCCTGCGGCTTGCTGCAATCGGCGCTGACGGTCGCGGCACTCGCCGAAGGTCCCTGGCAGGGCGCGGGCGTGATGGCGGCCTTCGCCCTCGGCTCTTCGCCCGGCCTGCTCGCGGGACCCTGGCTGCTGGCCCGCCTGGGCCGGGCGGTCGGGACAGGCGAGGGTGGGGGCGGCGGTCAGGCGGGCGGCTCGGGTGTGCGAATCGCGACCCGTTTGTCAGGGGCCATGCTGGCGGCGGGGGCGCTCTGGGCGCTCGTTCACGGCCTGTGGGCGCAGATCCGCGCGTACTGCGGCTGAAGCTCCGAGGGACATGGGCCCGGCATCAGCCGATTGAAAGTTTCGCTGTCATAGAATCAGCGCTTCCGGTTTACCCCAAACCACCCACGCGACTCGCGGAGACGACTCCATGTACCAGCACATCAAGGTGCCCGAGGGCGGCCAGAAGATCACGGTCAACGCCGACTTCTCGCTCAACGTTCCGAACAACCCGATCATTCCTTACATCGAGGGTGACGGCACCGGCTTCGACATCACCCCGGTGATGATCAAGGTGGTGGACGCGGCCGTGGCGAAGGCTTACGGCGGCGCCAAGAAGATCCACTGGATGGAGATCTACGCCGGCGAGAAGTCGACGAAGGTCTACGGTCCCGACGTGTGGCTGCCCGAAGAGACGCTGACGGTCCTGAAGGACTACGTGGTCTCGATCAAGGGCCCGCTGACGACGCCGGTCGGCGGCGGCATCCGCTCGCTGAACGTCGCGCTGCGCCAGGAACTCGACCTGTACGTCTGCCTGCGCCCGGTGCGCTGGTTCGAAGGCGTGCCGTCGCCGGTCAAGGAACCGCACAAGACGGACATGGTCATCTTCCGTGAGAACTCGGAAGACATCTACGCCGGCATCGAATTCGAAGCCGAGAGCGAGAAGGCCAAGAAGCTGATCAAGATCCTGCAAGAGGAATTCGGCGTCAAGAAGATCCGTTTCCCCGAGACCTCGGGCATCGGCGTGAAGCCGGTCTCGCGCGAAGGCACGGAGCGCCTGGTCCGCAAGGCGATCCAGTATGCGATCGACAACGACAAGCCCAGCGTGACCATCGTGCACAAGGGCAACATCATGAAGTTCACCGAAGGTGGCTTCCGTGACTGGGCCTACGCGCTGGCGCAGAAGGAATTCGGCGCCGAGCTGATCGACGGCGGCCCGTGGTGCAAGTTCAAGAACCCGAAGACCGGCAAGGACATCGTGGTCAAGGACAGCATCGCCGACGCGTTCCTGCAGCAGATCCTGCTGCGTCCGGCCGAGTACTCGGTCGTGGCGACGCTGAACCTGAACGGCGACTACATCTCCGACGCGCTGGCGGCGCAGGTCGGCGGCATCGGCATCGCCCCGGGCGCGAACCTGAGCGACTCCGTCGCGATGTTCGAAGCCACCCATGGCACGGCGCCGAAGTACGCGGGCAAGGACTACGTGAACCCCGGTTCCGAAATCCTGTCGGCTGAAATGATGCTGCGTCACATGGGCTGGACCGAAGCGGCCGACCTGATCATCTCGTCGATCGAGAAGTCGATCCTGTCGAAGAAGGTCACGTACGACTTCGCCCGCCTGCTGGACGGCGCGACGCAAGTGTCGTGCTCGGGCTTCGGTCAGGTGATGATCGAGAACATGTGATCGACGACAGCCCGGGCTTGAACCGGGCTGCGATCAAGAACCCCAGTGCGCGATAGCGCCTGGGGTTTTTTCGTTTCTGAGCGGTGCGGGACCCGCGCTTGCCATCGCATGGACATCCATCCCATCAAGGAGTGTTCATGCGACACCAACTCTTCCCGGGGCGCAGCCTCATCGCAGCGGGCGTTCTTGCCGCGGTCGCGCTGACCGGCTGCTCGACCAACAAGGTCGAGACCGCCTCCCAGCTCGGCGAAAGCCGAGGCGCGCTCGAGGCCGCGCAGACCAGCATCGGCGCCGGCGATTCGCCGGACCTGGTCGTGGCCCGCGCGCGCCTGGCCGAAGCCCAGGAGGCCCAGAAGAAGGGCGATCACGCGCTCGCCCGCCGCAAGGCCGACGAGGCCGAAGCCGCTGCCGCCCTGGCGCGCTCGAAGTCCGCGCGCGATCGGTCGGAGAAGGCCGCGGCCGAACTCGACCGCAGCCTCTCGACCTTGCGCGAGGAACTCAACCGAGGCTCGGTCCCCGCCGCGCCCGGCCGTTGAGTTCACAGCGACTTCCACCCTGAGGAGATACCATGAATCGATACTGGAATATCGCTGGCGGACTCACTGCGCTGGCGCTGGCCGCCTGCTCGTCGGTCCCCGTCCCGCATGCGGGCCTCGAAGCCGCCAAGCGCGATTACTCGCAGGCCAGCAGCGACCCCAACACCAGCCGCTACGCCGCGACGGAACTCGCGAAGGCCCGGGAATCCCTGGACCGCGCCGACTTCGCATGGCGTGAACGCAAGGATCCGTCCGAGATCGACAGCGCCGCCACGGTCGCCTCGCAGCGCGCCCAGACGGCGATGAACCTGGCTGCGGCGCGCGCCGCCGACGCGAAGGTCGAATCGGCCGGGCTGGAACGCGAGCGCCTGCGCGCTGAAGTCCGCACCCGTCAAGCCCAGGTCGCTCAAGGCCAGGCCCAGGTGGCGCAAGGTCAGGCCGCCACCGCCGAAGCGGCCGCCATGGCAGCCTCCGAACGCGCCAACCGCCTGCAGCGCGAGCTCGCGGAGATCCAGGCCAAGCCGACGCCGCAAGGTCTCGTCGTGATGCTGCAGGACGTCCTGTTCGACACCGGCAAGGCGACGCTGAAGGAGGGCGCGTACAGCCGCCTGGACACGCTGTCCTCCGCGCTGCGCAACCATCCGGAACGCCGCATCCTGATCGAGGGCTTCACCGACAGCACGGGCAGCGCGGAAACCAACCTGGCCCTGTCCCGCGCCCGCGCGGAATCGGTGCGGGATGCGCTGGCCAAGCGCGGTGTGGACGCGCGCCGGATCGACGTCCGCGGCAACGGCGAGGCGCGTCCTGTCGCCTCCAACGACAACGCCGCAGGGCGTCAGCAGAATCGGCGCGTGGAGATCGTGTTCTCCGATGAACGCGGCGCGTTCGCCGGGGGACGCTGAAATCGGTAGGTCCGGGTGAGGAATGAGCCGTCCTGACGGCCCATTCCTCGAGCGATTCCTTGACCGATCCTCGGTCAATGTTTCCTTCTGACCACAGGGGCGCCGTCGGTGATGCCCTCCTGGTCGCAGCCGCCACCCGGCCCACCGGTCATCGCCGGAAAGCAGAAAGCCCGCTTGCGCGGGCTTTCCTGCGTGCGAGTCGGATCAGCGGATGTGGTTCAAGCGGCAGCCGCCTGCTGACCCGCGTGGGCGTCTGCCAACAGCGGCATGCCCAGGGGCGCGCCCAGCGGTGCGGCGTCGGCGGCGTCACTGCCGTCGCCACCGTCGCCACCGTCCAACGGGCGGATGTTCTGCGCCAGTTGCCCCTTGGGCCCCTGGACCAGCTCGTAACTCACCTTGCCGCCTTGTTTCAGCGTCCGGAAGCCGTCCATCTGAATGGCTGAGAAGTGCGCGAAAACGTCGCCCCCGCCTTGTTCCGGTTCAATGAAGCCAAACCCTTTGGCATCGTTGAACCACTTGACCGTGCCTGTTGCCATGTTCTTCTCCATCCCGGTGTCTTTCTCGCACCGGGGCGGATTCTCAAATCCGTGTCAAGTCAGTGTCAATTGAGGAACTCCCCGGGGTCAGGAGGCGCGAAGGTGACAAACTCGGGGCATTGACAGGTGGAAGCCTGTCCCCATGTAGGGTGCTCCCGCTGTTTATAGAATCGGTTCATGCCATTGATTGCCCAACAGCCCCCACC
>CAMPJJ010000191.1 GCA_946886855.1 uncultured Roseateles sp.
CATCCATCAGAACGATGCCATCCTACCAGCGCCGGCGCTCGACATCCGCTCGCGCATCGTCGTCGTCGGCCCCGGCGGCGACATCGAACACGAGCCCGCCGACCGTCTGCGGGATCGACTCCACGAGGCCGCCGCCGACGGCGATGGGCCACGACCGAGGACCTGCTGGAACGGATCCAGCAACGCAGCGGTTGGGGTGGCGAGATCACCGCCAGGACGCATTTCGACATCCTGCAGACGGCGTTCGAGGCCGCCGTGCGCGCGGGTCACGAGGCCACGGGCACCGCCTGCCTGCGCGCCATGGCCCAGGATGCCGAACTCAAGGAACTCGCCCGGGACGGCATGCCCGCCACCTTGTCACTCGGGGGCAGCAGGTCGAACGATGCCGTCGTCAGGATCACGCCCGAAGTGCTGGGCCGCAGGATCCGTCACATCGCAGAAGCCGCACGCGCCGGAATTGTTCCGCCTGGGCGCGCAGCGGCGCTCTTGCAGGGCGATGGCCCGCGACCCCTCCTGCGCGCGGTGCTTGCGACGCCTGATCGCTTCGGTGCGGCTGAGCACCCGACAGCGCTCCTGGAGAGCTATCTCAAGGGACTGTTGACGGCGCGGCTGCAGGGCGCCGCCAGCCTGAGCGAACAGGCGTTCGCGAAGATCCTGCTGGCCCCCGGCGGTGACGGCCAGCCCGCCATCGCCCAGTGTGGTCGGGACCAGGCCGCCATGATCCGATCGACGCTCAAGGATGCGCTCGACAGCGGATTGCTGAGGGCCTCGACGGTGAGGGACATCCTCCTGCACCTGTCCAGCGCCGAGGTGGACGAGTTGAGCGGCGAGGATGCGGCGCTCGCATGGCAGCGCTTCCAGGGTTCTTCCCGTTTCTGAGCCGCGGCCCCTCCCGCAGGGGGGCCGGCCCACCGTCGCCGCGGCCGGGATTCCGCCAAGCTTCAGCGCTTCTCCAGCGCATAGGCGCGCACATGGTCGCCGGGTGTCGTCCCGGTCGATCCGTGACCGCCCGCGATGACCAGCACGTACTGCCGGCCGTCCGCGCCGAGGTAGGTCATCGGCGTGGCCTGACCGCCGGCGGGCAGCCGGCCTTCCCACAGCACGCGGCCGTCGTTGACGTCGTAGGCGCGCACGTAGTCGTCCATGCTGCCCGACAGGAAGGCCACGCCCCCCGCCGTCATCAGCGGACCGCCCAGGCTGGGCACGCCCAGCTTGATCGGCACCGGCAGCGGCGACAGGTCGCGCACGGTGCCGTTGCGATGGCGCCAGACGACCTTGCCCTCGTTCAGGTCGACACCGGCCACCGTGCCCCACGGCGGCGCCTGGCACGGGATGCCCAGCGGCGAGGTGAAGGGCTTCATCTTCGCGGCGAACGGCGCGCCGAAGTTCTCGTTGAGCGCCGGCAGCGCGCCCTTGGGCGGCCCGCCGTCCTGCACCAGCAGCGAGCTGTCGTCGCGCCGCGGCACCAGCGTCGAGGTGAAGCCCAGCACCGCCGGCGTGGTGAAGGCGATGCCGCGCACCGGATCCACCGCGATGCTGCCCCAGTTGAAGACGCCGAAGTTGCCCGGGTTGATCAGCGAGCCCTGCTCGGACGGCGGCGTGAAGCGGCCCTCGTAGCGCAGCTTGTGGAAGGCGATGCGGCACCAGAGCTGGTCGAACAGGGCCACGCCCCACATGTCGCGCTCGCGCAGCTCCGGCGGGTTGAACGAGATCGCCGACACCGGCTGCGTCGGCGCGCTGAAATCGCCCGCCGCCGCGCCTTGCGGTGCCGGCGTCTCGGTCACCGGGAACACCGGCTTGCCGTCGCGCCGGTCCAGCACGAAGAGCTCGCCCTGCTTGGTCGGCTGCACGAGCGCGGGCACGCGCTGACCCTTCACCGTCAGGTCGACCAGCACCGGTTGCGACGGGACGTCGTAGTCCCACAGGTCGTGATGCACCGTCTGGAACACCCAGCGCACCTTGCCCGTCTCCAGATCGAGCGCCACGACCGACGACGAGTGCTTCTCGACCGCCGCGGAGCGCTTGCCGCCCCACTGGTCGGGCGGCTGGTTGCCCATCGGCAGATAGACCAGGCCGAGCGACTCGTCGACGCTGGCCACCGACCACATGTTGGGCGAATTGGCCGTGTAGCGTTGACCAGCCGCGATCGGCGCGGTCGCTTCGGGGTTGCCGGAATCCCAGTTCCAGACGAGCGCGCCAGTCTCGATGTCGAAGGCGCGGATCACACCGGACTGTTCCTTGGTCGACGCGTTGTCGAGCACCGTCCCGCCGACGATCACCAGCTTGCGGGTCACCACCACCGGCGAGGTCGAGTAGTAGGCGCCCGGCTGCGCATTGGGCATGCCGGCCATCAGGTTGATCGCCCCCTGCTGACCGAAGGAGGGGCAGGTCTTGCCCGTCGCGGGATCCAGGGCGATGAGCCGCGCGTCGGCCGTGGGCATGAAGAGCTTGGCCGCGCAGGCCGGCGCCTGTGCGCCCGCCGCCGCCATCGCGTCCGCCGGCGGCTGGTAGGACAGGCCGCGGCAGGTCAGATGCTGCAGCGCCAGCTGTCCGCGCACCTGCGGGTCGAAGCGCCACAGCTCGCGGCCCGTGGTCGCGTCCAGCGCCAGCACCGTCTGGTGCGGCGTGCAGAGGAACAGCCGTTCGCCGACCTTCAGCGGCGTGACCTCGAAGGTGGTCTCCACGGGATCGCCGGGCCGGCCGCGGACGTCGCCGGTGCGGAAGTCCCAGGCCAGCTTCAGATCGCCGACATTGGCCGGCGTGATCTGCGCCAGCGGCGACCAGCGCTGGCCGAAACCGGTGCGGCCGTAGGCGTGCCATTCCCCGTCGGGCACCGCGGCCGCCCCCGACGCCGGCGCGCCCGGCGGACGGGCGGCCCCGTTGGCCGGCATCGTGCCTGCCACCGCGTGCAGATCGCGCGTCCAGGAGGTCACCGCGACGACCACGAAGATCCCGAGCACCGCCGCCAGCGCCAGCGCCGGCGGACTGCGCCACGCGACGCGACGCAGGTCGTCCACCGGCAGGTGGCGCCGCATCGTGGGCACCAGCGCGAGCAGCACCGCGCCGATGAGGAAGGGCACGCCGAGGCGCGCCCCCAGCGGCCACCAGTCCAGGCCCACTTCCCAGAGGCTCCACACGAGCGTGGCGAGGAAATACAGCGCGTAGCCGAACACCGCCTCGCGCAGGCGCCCCCACATCAAGGCGCCGATGACGGCCCAGGCCAGGCCCGACAGCGCGTAGAACCAGCTGCCGCCGAGCGAGGCCAGCAGGCCGCCGGCGGCGAGCATGACGAAGCCCAGGATCAGCAGCGCGGCGCCAAGGACGCGGGCCAGCCAGGGGACTGGGGCGGGAGAAGGAGCGAGGACGGTCGACATGGCGCGTGTTCGGCAATCGACATGCCGGTTGCCCCCGCCGTCTGTGGACAAGTCCTGGGAAAAGCTGAGGTCGGCGCGCCCAAGCCCTTGATCCGTCAGGCCCTTTGTCAGTCTGCCCGGGAATTGAGCAGCGCCGGCGTCTTCACGCGGGTCTCACGGACGGCTCATGCCGCCTCAAGCCGCCTCAAGCCGCTGCATGCCGCCCCGAGCCGCTTCGTGCGGCCCCATGCCGCCCCACTGTCGATTCATGCCGATTCATGCCGCCTCGAGCCGGCCTTCCACGCGCAGCAAGGTCTCCAGCGCCTGGCTGCGCAGGCCGTAGAAGCGCTTGATCTCGTCCAGCTGCGCCAGCAGCTCCGCGCGCCGCGCCGGGGTCGGGTCTTGCGGGCGCTTCACCGCGAGCACCATCTTGTTCTTGCTGGTGTGCTCCAGCGCGATGAACTCGATCACCTGCGTGTCGTAGCCCATCAGCTCCAGCAGCAGCGCGCGCAGCGAATCGGTCACCATCTCCGCCTCCTGGCCGAGGTGGATGCCGTGCTGCAGCAGCGGCCGCAGCGCGGCCGGCGTCGTCATCTGCGGGCGGATCTCCTTGTGGCAGCACGGCGCGCACATGATGATGCGCGCGCCGCTGCGCAGGCCGAAGTGCATCGCGTAGTCCGTCGCGATGTCGCAGGCATGCAGCGCGACCATCACGTCCAGCGGCTGGTCGCCGCGCTCGCGCACGTCGCCGTGCTCGAAGCTCAGGCCCTCGAGCCCGTGCCGCGCCGCCGCCGCATTGCCCAGCGCCACCATGTCCTGCTTGAGCTCGACGCCCTGCACCCGCGGGGCCAGGCCTTGCGTGCGCAGCCAGTCGTGCATCGCGAAGGTCAGGTAGCCCTTGCCGGAGCCGAAGTCGGCCACGCGCACCGTGCGTTCCGCGCCCGGTTCCGCGCCCGGTTGTGCGCCCGGTTGTGCGCCCGGTTGTGCACCCGGTTGTGCGCCCGGTTCCGCGCCAGGTTGCGCATCCCGGGGCGCGTCCAGGCCCGCCTTGCGCACGGCGGCGCCGAAGATCTCGATGAACTTGTTGATCTGCTTCCACTTGCGCGCCATCGCGGGCACCAGCGCGGGCTGGCCCTTGAGCTCGTGCGTGACGCCGAGATCGCGCCAGAACGGGCGGTCGGCGGACAGCTCGCGCGGCTTGGCGCGGTCGTGTCCGCCGGTTGTCGCGGCTTCGCCGGCGTCGTTGGCCTCGTTGGCGCCGTCTGCGGCAGCGGCAGCGGCGCCGCCCTTCTTCCCGACCTGAAGCAGCGGCTTGCCCTTGCGGCTGAAGCGCAGCTGCACTTCCTCGCCCAGCGTGTCCAGGTGGGCCTGCTGGAAGTCGCGCCCCAGCAGGCCGTCGATCAGCGCCAGGCCCTCGTCGAGCGGATGGTTCTTCGTGACGTCCTTGGTCTTGTGCCGCCACAGGAAGCTCAGCGCGCGCTCGCCGCGCAGCTCGATGTCACGCACCGTCAGCCGCTCGATGCTGGTGTCCTCGCCCTCGTGCCGGCCCAGCAGCAGGCGCTGGAAACGGCGCTCCGCCAAGGCCGTGCGCAGCAGGCGCAGGAAGCGCTGGCGCTCGTCGGGCGCGGGGGGAGCTTGGGGCGGGGTGAACAGGGGACTTCCGGCAGGCATGGGACGGATTGTCCCGCCATTCGACGTCCCGTCGGCTGTCCCGTCCGAGATCCCGGTCCCCGGCGCCGGTCACTCGGGGCGGTCGAGCACCAGCAGCCAGTGGCCTTCGCCGATGTCCGCATCATCGCCGGCCGTCAGCGTGAAGCTCAGCCGCTGGCGCGTCTCGCCCGGGCGCGGCGCGATCGTCAGCGAGGACGGCGGCGCCCCCGCGCGGCGGCGCAGCGCCTCGCGGTGCAGCCAGGCCAGCACCTCCGGCGGCAGCCGGGCGTGCTCCGCCCACGGCGGCGGAAAGTGCGCGGCCATGAGCGCGCGGGCCTGCGGCGTCTGCCAGGTGCACTGCCCGTCGCGCTCGCGCACCGCCATGCGGGCCGTCGGCCGGCGCGGCTCGACGGCCGCGGCCATCGGCGCCGGCGACATCAGGCCCTCGATCCGCTGCAGCAGGTCGCTCATCCGGACCGGCTTGAGCAGGCAGTCCGCAGCGCCGGCTTCCCGCAAGGCCTCCACCGGCTGCAGGCTGCGCGGACGGCTGAGCGTCAGCACCGGCACGCCGCCCGCGGCCAGGCGCCGCAGCAAGGTCAACGGGCCGTCGCCGGGCAGCTCCGGCAGTTCCATGTCCATGATCACCAGGGCGGGGCCGGCGTTCAATCCGTCGACGGCCGCCAGCGCGTCGGCGGCCCGGAGCAGTTCATAGCCGCTCTCCTCGAGCACTGCCGCCAGCGGCTGCACCGACAGCGCCTGCACGACCAGCAGACGCGGTCGTGCCGGGGC
>CAMPJJ010000192.1 GCA_946886855.1 uncultured Roseateles sp.
GGCGGCGTGGCGGCGTGGCGGCGTGGCGGCGTGGCGGCGTGGCGGCGTGGCGGCGCGGCGGCGCGGCGGCGCGGCGGCGCGGCGGCGCGGCGGCCTGGCAATTCGCGCCGCAAAGGTTCCCATGAAAAGCTGGGGCGGAGGGGAATCGCGCACGACACTCGACGAACGACGACGTTTCCGGCATGGATTCGCGCTGGACCTCGACTCTCCACCCACGCAGATCACGATGTCTTCATATCCAGCAAGCGCGAGCAGCGCGCTCAGGCTGGACGAAGTGCCGGCGCGCCGCGCCTCAAATCGCCAGGCTCATCCACAAACTGCCGTCGCGCGAGCCCAAATCTCGGATCAGACGGTCCATGTCATGCGCCTTGTCGTAGAAACGGTCGGCCCCTCGAGAGAGCACCAACGGTTCATAGGTGCTCCGGTCATTGGCGCTGAGCACGATCAGCTTGCCCCGAAACCGATTGGCCCGGAGCCGCGACACCAGGCTGAGCCCGCTGCCACTGGCAATATTCAGGTCGATCAGGACGGCGTCCGGCGCGGTGAGCTGCATGGTGGTGAGCGCGGCGGACTCGCCATCGCTTTGACCGACAACCGTGGCGCCTGCCTCATCCTCCAAACGTTGCACCACCATGCGGCGCAACAAGGCCGAGTCTTCCACAACAACCAACTTCATCTTCACTCCTGTAGTGGCTGCATGATGCCGACTGCGGGGCCCTCCCGTCCAGGCGCCAGCCTCCGCTCTCGCGAAGGCTTTTGCGCTGAACATGTGTAGGCAAATCGAGCACGACTTCCAACGCGACTCCGCTTAGGGGACGTCGTCGCGTGAGCTCGTGGCCGCGGACGCTATAGGTCGTAGCTCCCGGCATCGGCCTCCCAGGTGCCATCGGGGTAGCGTCGTCGGAGCTCCCGCCCATGGTGTCGGAGTCGCCGTGGGCAGACGGCAAGCATCGGCCGCGCGCGCAGCTGTCGTGCCGGCCCGTCACGCTTGGCGTCTCACTTGGCGTCGCACTTGGCGTCGCACTTGGCGCCTCATTTGACGCCTCACTTGACGACTCACTTGACGACTCACTTGACGTCGACGCTTCCGAACGGCATGGGCGCTTCGCGCAGCGCGACGCACGCGGACGGCCACGCGGGGTCTGCCGGATTGAGCGCACTGCGCATGTAGGCCCACGTCATCTGCGCCACAGCCTCTACACGCGCCGGACTTTCGTCAGTGGTCTCCGCCGCGTCGTAGCCGGAGATCCCGCCAAGAATATGCTCGCCCCCGAATACGGTAAGCAGGGCCTTGGGTCCCGGGCTCAGCGTATAGGCGCCGGCCCGATACTCCGCCTGGTCGGAGAACATCGGGTTGACATCCCGGTCGCCGACGACGACGAGCGCGGGCGCGGTCATCGCGGAGAAGTCGAGCGTGCGCAGGACGGGATAGCGGTCGCGCGCGGCCCCGGTGAGGAATGCCGGGTTGCCCGGCCCGGCAATGATGACGCCGGCGGCGATCCGCCGGTCGCGCAGATCGACGACGGTGCCGTCGGCGTCCGTCACACGTTGCCCCAACAGCATCCCCGCGGTCATGCCGCCAAGCGAGTGCCCCGCCACAGCGACCCGCGCCCGGTCGACCCGGCCGCGCAGCCCAGGCACGGCGTCCTCGATGGCGTCGAGCGCATCAAGCACGCGCGTCATGTCCTCGGCGCGAGAGCGCCAGAACAGCGCGCCCTCAGGCCCGTTGGGGTCGACCACGCCGCGCAGCGTGGCCGACGACAGATGCGTCGGCTGGATGACGACGAAGCCGCGCGCGGCCCAATAGCTCGCAAGCGGCCCGTAGCCGTTGAGCGAGGACAGGTTGTTGGACGCGCCGTGCCCGTGGGAAAGAAGGACGATCGGAAGATTGTCGCCAGTTCCCGGCGCGGACACACGCACCTGCAGCGGAACTGGGCGCCCCTGCGCGGGAAGGACGACCGGGCTAACGGACACGACGGGCGCGGGCACGACGGAGACGGGGGTGCCGACGGACGAGACGGGAGTGGACATTGATGGTTCCTGCAGAGGTTGGGATCGCTCGGGTCACACCGCCAAAAAAAGGACGGTGCACTGATTGGCAAGCGAACGATATCGCCAGCAATCAAGACTGAATACAATGCAGAGTCCACATCTCATGTCTGAGAGTCCATAGATGGTTGACCCTTTGGCCGAGGTCGTCTCGCTGCTGCGTCCGAGTGCAGCCTTCGCCAAGATGGCGTCGGCCGCAGGGCCATGGATCGCGCGTCGCGCAGAGGCAGGTCGGCCATTCTTCTGTGCGATCGTCGCGGGTGTGACCCGGCTGACGATCGAAGGCCACGAGGCGCTGGTGCTCCAACAGGGTGACTTTGTCCTTGTCCCGGCCGCGTTCAACTTCACGGTGTCGAGCCTTGAGCCGCCAGCCGATGGCAAGGAGACGGGGCATGTCTTGCGCCCCGATGGCGAGATCCGGCACGGCGACCTGGACGCCCCACCCGAGGTGCGCATGCTTGTCGGCTACTGCGTTTTCGCGTCGCCGGACGCAAGTCTGCTGGTGTCGCTGCTTCCGCAGCTCGTGCATGTGCGCGGCGAACCGACACTCACCACGCTCGTGTCACTCGTCCACACGGAGTTCCGCGCCCGGCGCCCTGCGCGCGACGTCATGCTCGCCCGATTGCTGGACGTGCTCCTGATCGAGGCACTTCGCTCGGCGCCGGCCCACGCCGCGTCGCCCGGCCTTGTCCAGGGGCTCGCTGACGAGCGACTCGCGGCGGCGATCCGTCGGATGCACGAGCACCCGACGGCGTCGTGGACCGTGGCCGCACTCGCGCGCGAGGCCGCGATGTCCCGGTCCGCGTTCTTCGCCCGGTTCAGCCGGCTCGTCGGCGTGACGCCAATGGAGTATCTGCTCGGTTGGCGCATGGCGCTCGCCAAGCGCCTGCTGCGCCTGGACGGCGCGACGGTCGCCGACGTCGCAGGGCGCGTCGGGTACGGCTCCGCGAGCGCATTCAGCGTCGCATTCACGCGCCACGTCGGCCAGCCTCCCGCACACTTCGCGCGCCGTGATCGCGCGCACGCGCACGGCGCGCTCGGGGCAGATGTCGCGGTCTTGTGAACAGTGGACGACGCGCCGCAGCGTCGCGAGCCGCGCCAGTCCTGCTGCGGTCGGGTCAAGGGGCCGCTGACGGGGTTCTCTACCAAATCGGGTCAGGTGAGGCCACAGGTGGCGGCACTGTGCCCAAAGCCTCCGGATGCAAGCGCCGTGCAGGGCTCAAGGCTCCAGGGGATGCACCCGGCTTGATCGCCGGCCGGATTGAGCACGCGACGCCCATATGCCGCCGATTGGATGGACCGCAGTCGCGATTTCCGTAACCGGTCGGCTTGGACCGCTCGTTCGGATCGCTCGTTCGGACCGCTCGTTCGGACCGCTCGTTCAGACCGCTCTTTCGAACCACTTGTTCAGTGCGGTCGCTGGATGCGATCGCACGCACGGCCACACGAACGCGACCGCTTCACCTCGCACGAGACGGCGCCGGGAAGGGTGGGAGTTCGAAGCTGGGGACGGTCAACGAAACCTCGGTTGGCAACGCGCCCGTCTGGCCGGTGCGCAGGAATTCAAAGATCGCTTCTTTGGCAGCCGCGCTCTGGCGCAGTTGATAGAAGGCGCCATCATGCCCCCCGCGATGCACCAGGATTGCGCGTCCGTTGGGGAAGTAGGGCAGCAGCCCGAGCGTGTTCTCGATCGGGGTGGACGTGTCCCAGTCGCCGTGGACGAACACGACAGGAATTGGCGAAACGCGCGGCAATCGGACGCTGTCGCCCATATCCCGAGTGGGCCAATCGGACGCTGAAGAAATATTGCTTTCGAAATTCCAGGTTCCAAGCAGGTCGGTGGCGGGGTCCGTCCGCATCTGGTGTTCGCGCTCTGCGGTGACGCCCAGACTGCTGTCGACGAGTGGTCCGATCAAGGTCACGGGCGCGGCGCGGCGGTCATGAAGGGTCTCCCGCGCCCAATCCTCGTACCGGCCGTGGTACAGCGACAGGATGAACGCCGGCCATCGCGCCGCGTCGCTGGTCCGCGACAGCAGGGCAAGCTGCAGATCCTCCTTGCCCAGCGCGACAACCTGGCGCTTGCCGACCTCGTCAACCACGACCACACGCACGACCTTCGGCGTGGCCTGCGACGCGAATCGCCGATGAAGGGCGCGAACGGCCTCCATCACGCCACCTTGCGGAAGGTAAGGCGCGAGGCCCGCATCACGATCGGCGTCGTAGGCGATGCGCTGCAGAGCGCCGAATACATGGGTCGGCATGTCATAGCCGCTGTTCAGCGGCTCGACGGACGAGAGCACCGCGCGGGCGACGATCTCAGGGTGGAACCGCATCACTGCGAGCGACCACTGTGAACCGAAGCTGCCTCCGAAAAGACTGATCCTGTCGTAGCGCAGCGACTTTCGCAACGCGTCGACGTCCGCTGCGAACGCTTCGATCGTGTATCCCGAGAGATCCTTGTCCGCATGATGTGCCACCGCACGGATCGCCAACGCACGCATGGCGCGCGCCTCCGCCTGCACCGACGCCGGCCGGTCCAGGGGCGATGCACCGGACATCTCGACCAACTTTTCTCCCCGGGTCGTGTAGCCACGCTGCCCCACGATGACCAGATCGCCCACCGGACGAAAGCTCAGCCAGGAGCGCAAGCGCGCCTGGGCCGCCTCGCCGCTCTCGGTGAAGGCGCCCAACACGTCGAGGCCGGGGCCGCCGGGCAACCAGAACACGGGCGGCGCGCCGGTTGGATGGAGCGCCTTGATGCGGGCAAAACCGATCGCTATCGTTCGGCTGTTGGGCTTGCCTCGGTTCTCGGGCACAAAGAGCGTGCCCACCTCATAGTCGATCGTTTCTCCGCCCGCCAAGGTGACAGCACGCTGCTTGATGCTGATGCGATCGGCAGTGGACTGTGCGCACACCCGCTCGCTATGGAGGGCAAGCACCATCAGTGCGGTGAACAGAACTCGAATCGAGCGCACACAAAGCTCCTTGAACCTGATCATCCGCTGCATGAACGGCAACGGGGCCTTGCGGAGCCACAGGAGCACCGCGTCGCATCAGCCATTGACCAACCGATCGTACCTATGTGCTACGGCTGGCGCGCACCCAGCAGCGCCGTTGAAGTCCCGCGAGATGCCGCGAGATGCCGCTAGCTGGCGAAAGATGCCGCGAGCAGGCCCCCGAGTTCAGCGGATCCCTTCCCGCCGTCCCCACTGCGACTGGCATGAGAGCAGACGGCCGGGCAATCACTCGTTCAGCGGTGCGTCGAAGACGCCTGCCGTCAGGGCGGCATCGGGCCATGCCAATGTGTCGCGTTCCTTACTGCCGTCCCCGGAGCGCGGACAGTCCGCGAGGCGCAAGTCAGCTCCGGGACACACGACATCCGCGACAGCCGCAGCAGGTGCAACGTCCGCCGCATGGGCGGGGTCAGCGGCTTGGACGGTGTCCGAGGTGCCCGCGTCGCGTGAAGCACCCGCGGCGCCACTAAAGCGCTCCCGCACGAGACCGGCGGAACGAGCGGCGGGACCAGCGGCGGGACCAGCGGCGGGACCAGCGGCGGGACCAGCGGCG
>CAMPJJ010000193.1 GCA_946886855.1 uncultured Roseateles sp.
CACCCGCCACCGGAGCGGGGGTGGGGTGCGCCCGCCACCCGGCTCCTGTAGGCTCAGCGGTCTCGCAGAAGTGACAGGGAGACCGCCGTGTTTGGCTGGTTCGAAAAGCTCGTCGATCCGTTTCCGCAGACCCCGGCGCCTCAGCCGCCCCGGGGCTTCTTCGCCTTCGTCTGGGCCGGCTCGCACGGGATGCGCGGCCTGGTGGGGGTGCTCATCGTCCTGACGGCCGCCATCGGCGCCTTCGAGGCGCTGCTGTTCTCGATGCTGGGCTCGATCGTCGACTGGCTCAGCCAGGTGCCCCCCGCGCAGTGGTGGGCGACGCAGCGGGGCAAGCTGCTGATGCTCGGCGGCATCCTGCTCGCCAGCCCGCTGCTGATTGCGCTGCAGTCGATGAGCAAGTACCAGGGCCTGTCCAGCAACTTCCCGATGCGCCTGCGCTGGAACTTCCACCGCCACCTGCTCGCGCAGAGCATGAGCTTCTACCAGGACGAGTTCGCCGGTCGCGTGTCGGCCAAGCTGATGCAGACGGCCCTGGCCGTGCGCGAATGCTGGCTGATCGTCACCGACATCCTGGTGTTCATCACGATCTACTTCGTGACGATGCTGGGTGTCGTCGGCAGCTTCGACGCGACGCTGCTGCTGCCCTTCCTGGGCTGGCTGGCCTGCTACGTGGTGGCGCTGAGCTACTTCGTGCCGCGCCTGGGCAAGGCCGCGACCGCGCAGGCCGACGCCCGCAGCCTGATGACCGGCCGCATCACCGACGCATACACCAACATCAGCACGGTCAAGCTGTTCTCGCACTCCAACCGGGAGGCCGGTTTCGCGCGCGGGGCGATGCAGGATTTCCTGAACACCGCCTACCGCCAGATGCGGCTGATCAGCGGCTTCGAGATCGTCAACCACGCGCTGTCGATGGGCCTGATCGCCTCGACCGCCGGCATGACGGTCTGGCTGTGGACGCAGGGCCAGGTCGGGATCGGCGCGGTCGCCGCCGCCACCGCGATGGCGCTGAGACTGAACGGGATCTCCCACTGGATCATGTGGGAGATGGCCAGCCTGTTCGAGAACATCGGCACCGTCCAGGACGGCATCACGACGCTGTCGCGCCCGATCGCGATCCAGGACGCCGAGGGCGCCCGCGCACTCGAGGTGACCCGCGGCGAGGTGCGCTTCGACCACGTCGACTTCAGCTACGGCGGCCGCAAGACCGTGCTGCACGACCTGACCCTGACGATCCGCCCCGGCGAGAAGATCGGCGTGGTGGGCCGCTCCGGCGCGGGCAAGTCGACGCTGGTCAATCTGCTGCTGCGCTTCCACGACGTGGACAAGGGCCGGGTGCTGATCGACGGCCAGGACATCGCCCTGGCCACCCAGGACAGCCTGAGACGGCAGGTCGGCATGGTGACCCAGGACACCAGCCTGTTGCACCGCTCGGTGCGCGACAACCTCATGTACGGCCGTCCCGACGCGACGGAGGACGAGATGCGCGCCGCCGCCGAACGGGCCGAGGCGGTGGACTTCATCGACGGCCTGACCGACCCGAAAGGCCGCCAGGGGTATGACGCCCACGTCGGCGAGCGCGGCGTGAAGCTGTCGGGCGGTCAGCGCCAGCGCATCGCCATCGCCCGCGTGATGCTCAAGGACGCGCCTATCCTGCTGCTCGACGAGGCGACCAGCGCGCTGGACTCCGAGGTGGAGGCCGCGATCCAGCGCAGCCTCTACCGGCTGATGGAAGGCAAGACGGTGGTGGCGATCGCGCACCGGCTGTCGACGATCGCGGCGATGGACCGGCTGATCGTGATGGACCAGGGCCGCATCGTCGAGCAGGGTGACCACGCGTCCCTGCTGGCCCAGGGCGGCCTGTACGCCAAGCTCTGGGCGCACCAGAGCGGCGGTTTCCTGGTCGAGGACGATCTGGACGTGGCAGGTGGGGAAGCCGGGGAAGTTGCGGGACGGGCCGGTGCGGCCGACACGCTGTCGCCTGAAGGCGTCACCGGCATGAGCCGACCGCCTCATGCCGCCGGATCCATCGTCGGACATGTGAATACGGCGTCAACGACGGCAAGCGATTCCGCGTAAGCAGGCGCTGACTTATCCGCCGTGTGACGGACGCCGCACGCCACCCGTTCAAGGGGTTGGGCGGGGTATCCGGTGGCAGGCTTGTATGGAACACTGTGATCGCAGGTCGGACGGGAGCGCCGATCCGCTTGAACGTCCGCAGGAATCAGGACGACGTAGCACCACGAAAGCTGAGCATATGGACAACAGCAGCGACACCACCCCGCAGTCTTCGGCCACCCCCACCCCGGTCAGCCCGGTGAAGGGTTCCGTGGTCTCGCAACGCCGCCGCCGTTTCATCCAGGCCGGCGTGGTGCCGGTCGGGCTGACACTGGCCAGCCGTCCGGCGATGGCGTGGCACTGCAATTCGACCTCGGCCTGGGGCTCGGCGATCCTGCGTGACGGGGGCGCCAGCGTGAAGGCACGCGCGGCGGCCAACGTGGTCGAGAACAACGAATGCTGGTTCGTCACCAACTGGGCGGAGAACTCCGGTCGCGGTCTGGTTTTGAACGGCGCGAAGCCGTGGACCTGCGTGAACCCCAAGTACTTCAAGACCAAGTCGGCCAGCGACGTGGCGTATGCGCAAGCGAACTTGAAGGTCTCGCAACTCTATCCGGGTGGCTTGTTGGGCGTCCCAGGCACGAAAAAGGTCTTTGAGGTCGTCGGCGCAACGGGAACCTACGGGGCGGCCATGTGCGTGGCGCGTCTGAACGTGGTGCTCGCTGGTGAGGGCGGCGCCAAGATTGCGCAGTGCACGGTCACGTCCGCGGGCGACATGCTCGATCTGATGGCCAAGCCGAACTTCAAGCCGGCGAATTCCTCGGGTGCGGCCTGGACCACGACCCAGATCCAGCAGTACTTGCACGAGAATTACATCGCTCGAGTGAGCTGATGCCAGGACCAGTCTGGCACTGCCGGACACCGATCCACGACGTGCTGCTCGCCTGGGAGGGTGAGCAGCACGCTGTCTTTTTCGACCCCGTGAGCGGGGACACCCACCTGATCGCCGCGCTTGGTGCGCAGTTGGCCGAATGGCTCTCCGAGCAGCCGCTGGCCCGCGATGCACTGCTGCGACGCCTGGCGCAGGACGTCGAGTGGGACGAGACGCCCCCCCCCGACGCGCTGGCGGATCTGCTGGATCTGCACCTGAGCCGGCTGGCCGAGGTGCACCTGCTGGTCGAGGTTCCCGCGGACGTCCCGGCGCAGGAGCCGATCGCTTGAGACTGCAGGACCTCGACACCGCCGTGTTGCGGGCCCGGATGCGCGACGGCGGCGTGACGCTGCGGCTCGCGCCCTTCACCGTGCGCATCCGGTCGGACATCCCCCACCTGGCCGACGACGTCGCGGCCATGTACCGCGACTTCGAACTCGTCGATGACGACGACTTCGTCGACTTCCACGTCGCCGTCCTGCGCAGCCCGCATTGGCTGAGCCGCCTGCAGGGCCGCGCCGAATTCTGGTTCGACGGCCAGCGCTCGTTCACGCCGCTGCCCGCCGCGCAGGCGCTGGCGATGCTCGAATGGGGCATCAACTGGTGCATCGCCGCGCATGCCCATCAGTTCCTGCTGATCCACTCGGCGGTGCTGGAGCGAGGCGGCCGCGCGCTGCTGATGCCCGCGCCGCCAGGCTCCGGCAAGAGCACGCTGTGTGCGGCGCTGGCGCATCGCGGCTGGCGCCTGCTGTCGGACGAACTCGGCCTGCTGGACATGTCGACCGGACTGGTCCACGGCATGGCGCGGCCCATCAACCTGAAGAACGCGTCGATCCCGGTGATCCGCGCCTTCGCGCCGGACGCGCACTTCAGCGCCTCGATGCCCAACACCTCCAAGGGCACGGTCGCGCTGGTGCGCCCGCCGCAGGATGCGATCGAACACCGGCTCACGCCCGCGCAACCGGCGTGGGTCGTGCTGCCCGCGTGGCGCGCCGATGCACCTGCGCAGCTGATGCCGATCGAACGCTCACGCGCGTTCATGGACCTCGCCGAGCAGTCCTTCAACTACGACATCCACGGCCTGAAAGGCTTCCAGGCGGTGGGACGGCTGGTCGACGCCTGCGACTGCTACCGCTTCGAGTACAGCCGGCTCGACGAGGCCGTCGCGCACTTCGAGGCGCTCCTGGAGGCTTCGCCGTGAGCGCGCGTCATGATCACGGTCACCCCGGCCATCACAGCCATCACGGCCATGGCGAACGTCGTCGCCCGTTGCTGGTCCGTGTGCTGCTGCAGCCCGCGATTGCCGTCAGCCTGAGCCTGGCCGACTGGGACCTGCTGCTGCGCCAGGCGCGACGGTCCAACCTGGCCGGCAAGCTGGCCGAGTTGATGGACACGGGCGGCTGGCTGGCCGCCCTCCCGGCACCGGTGCAGCCGCACCTGCGCTCGGCGCTGCTGCTGTCGCGGCGGCAGGCGCAGATGCTGCGGCGCGAGGTCGACCTGCTGCGCCAGACGCTGGCCGACCTGCCCGGTCCGCTGATCCTGCTCAAGGGCGCGGCCTATGCGCTCGGCGGACACGCGCCGGCGCCCGGCCGCATGTTCAGCGACATCGACCTGCTGATCCCGTCCGAGCAGCTGCCGCGCTGCGAAACGACGCTGCTGGTGCACGGCTGGGACTTCGACGAGGGGCTGGACGCCTACGACCATCGCTATTACCGCGACTGGATGCACGAGCTGCCGCCGCTGCATCACAAGCGCCGGGGCACCTCGCTGGACGTGCACCACACGCTGCTGCCGCCGACGGCACGCACGCCGCTGGACAGCCGCGCCCTGTTCGACGCGCCGCGACCTCTGCCGGCCTCCGCCGGTCTCCCGGGCGTCTTCGTGCTGCCGCCCGAGGACATGCTGCTGCACAGCGCCGCCCACCTGTTCCACGAAGGCGAGCTGCCCAACGGGCTGCGCGACCTGTTCGACCTCGACGCGCTGCTGCGCGAGTTCGGCGCGATCGACGGCTTCTGGGCACGGCTGAGCGCACGTGCGCGCCGGATCGGGCTGTCCCGTCCGCTGTGGCTGGCGCTGCGCTACACCCGGATGCTGCTGGACACGCCGTATCCGGACGCCCTGCCGGCGGAACTCGGTCCGGCTCCCGGGCCGTTGGCGCTGCGGCTGCTGGACGCCTGCTATCGCCGTGCGCTGCGCCCGGCCCACGACAGCTGCCGCCTGCCCGGCCACGCCCTGGCCGAGGGCGCGCTCTACGTGCGCTCGCACTGGCTGCGGATGCCCGTCGGTCTGCTGGCGCTGCATCTGACGCGCAAGGCCTGGGGCCGGATGACGGCGGTCCCCGAGGCGCCCAAGGTCGACACGCCCGGCAACGCCTGAGCGCGCCCCTTCCCCACC
>CAMPJJ010000194.1 GCA_946886855.1 uncultured Roseateles sp.
TGGCATGACAGTAGCCCGGACGGCTCAGGGGGCGGGTAGGACGGGGCCTACTGCCGCTGACGGAGGGAGGCGCGAACGGTGCGCCCTCCGGGTGCTGTCATGACAGCAGCCGTGACAACAGGCAGGCGAGGCTCGAAGAGCCGGCCGCGGAACCGGCACACCAACGGAGCAGCTTGTTGTCGGCCGCAGTGGACGCGTGCTTGATGCGCTCTTCAACCGTATTGAAGCGCTCGTTGACGGGACCCATCGCAGCGCTCACGACATCTCGCATGTCGGCCTTCATGTCCTTTCGGAAGTTCTCGAAGTTCGCTTGCATGTCGTTGCGCATGGATTGGATCTGGTCTCGCGTTTCGAAACGGACTGCGTCCAGCCTGGCTTGTAGCGCCTCCACCTTCGCGTCGAGCTTCTCGAGCTTTGCAGAGTGATCATCGAGCCGGTGCACGACGAGGGCGAAGCTGGATTGCTGTTGCGGTTGCGGCGGTTGCTGCGGCAGCCAGGTGACGTTGGTGCTCTGTGCGGTATCGCGATGCATGTATCGACTCCTAGACAAGGCGACAAGGAAGCCGCAGATGCTAGGAGCGATCGGCCACAAAAGGCGTGGCGCGAATGCTGAATCCGAGGGATGTTTGATCAGCCTCAAAGAACCCGCTCGCGTCCCCCACGAGGGGGAGCACGAGCGCCAACGCGGGGGTCAGGCCGCGGCGATCTTCGCCAGCGACTTGCGGATCGCGGCCGCGTCGCGCAGGCGCTGCGCCGAGCCGTCGGCGTCGAGCAGGATGACCGTGATGGTCTGGCCGCCGCTCTTCATGCGCATCGCCAGGCAGCGCCCGGCCTCCTCGGTGTAGCCGGTCTTGGACAGCCGGATGTCCCAGCCCTTGGCGCCGACCAGATGATTGGTGTTGCGCAGCTCGCGCCGGCGTCCGTTGACCTCGACCTCGCTGGACTTGTCGCTGCTGATGCGCGCGATCGCGGGGTACTTCGATGCGGCGGCGGCGATGCGTGCGACCTCGGCGGCCGTCGAGGTGTTGTTGGGCGAGAGCCCCGTCGGATCGGCCAGCGCCGTGTGCGACAGGCCCAGCGCGCGGATCTTGGCGGCGACCGCCGACTCGTAGGCCGGCAGGCCGCCGGGGAAGTGGCGGGCCAGCGCCGACGCGGCACGGTTCTCGGACGAGATCAGCGCCAGCTCCAGCGCCGCCTCCCGGGTCATCGTGGCGCCGACGCGCACGCGCGACTTGCTGTGCTTGAGGCGGTCGACGTCGGCGTCGGCTATCCTGATCTCCTCGTTCATGTCCTGCCTCGCGTCCAGCACCACCATCGCCGTCATCAGCTTGGTCAGCGAGGCGATGGGCACGACGGTGTCGGGCTCCTTGGCCATCAGCACGCGGCCGCTGTCGTCGACGACCAGCATGTGGCGGGCGTTGACCGGCAGCTTCATCAGCGGCTCGTCGGACGGCGTCGGGGCGACGACCGTGCCGGGCGACTTGGCGATCAGGGGCGACGAGGCCGCGGGCGCCGGGGCGGACGTCCCGTCCGATGCGGCGGGTGCCGGCGTCAGGACGCCGTTGGGACTGATGGCCGCGGTGGTGGGCGCGGCCGTGGGGACGACGACCTCGGGGTCGTCGCTGGCGGCCTGCACGATCAGGGAACCGCAGGTGAGGATCAGCGCCGGCAGCGCCAGTTTCCAGTTGGTGTGGGCGAGGGTGCGGAAAACGGTGTCGCGGATCGTCACGGCGGTCGGGCTGGGCTGGCGGGCGGATTCCGGCAAGGAGGGCAAGAATGTGGCCCGGGAAGGCGGGGTCAGGGCTTGACCGTCGCGCAGTTTAAGTTCTTTGCGGCGGACCGCCAGCCGGGCTTGCCGTCACGTGCGTTACGCGCGGGCGACTGCACGACGTTTGCAGCCCGTCTTCAGCAGCTCTGATGCGGTGTTCGCAGGTCAGTTCGAGAGAATCGCGCTCGCAGCAGTCGACGCTGACGACGCAGCCAGCCGCGCAGACCGTCCCCATCAATCAGATCCTGAATCCACTTCTCGCGATGGGCAGTTGCAGCGGCCAACATGGCCGGATCCACCACGGCGGAGAGCAATTCGTCGACCTTGATCAGACGGCGTTGTACCTGGCGGTACAGGGATCCCACGGCGTACGCCGCGTGCTCCGCCCGCCAGACCTCGCGACCCTCTGCATCCCGGATGGCCAGGACATGGAGGAAGTCGCCCTCGCGAAGGTGAGTGGGAGATCGGGAGGGCGACCTTGTGTCTTGATAGAGCGTGATCGGGATGCCTTTGTGCATGGCTTCGAAGTGGCAAGTGGCATCAGACGCGACGCCGGTGAGCAGCTCGGCGTTCTCCGCCAATCGCCATTCGATGGCACCTGCCTCGGTCAGGCTTTGCAGAGTGGCAATGAAAGCTTGAGTCATATCGTCGGCGTACAAGGTCATTTCCAATCCAGTGCGAGAGAAGTTTCCATCACTCCGATCTGTGCCGCCTTGAGCGCGCCCAGGGCTGTACCCCAATCCGCGGCATGCCAGGGCTGTGTGCCGGAGAGCTGACGTCGAGCGGCCTTGACAGCGTCGATGGCTTCGTCGACGGGCGATCGCGAGCGCTTGGGCATGAGCACTCGCGCTGTGGCCAGCAGGGCAGAAACCTGTCCGAAGATCAGATGAAGGTCGGGTTTCGTCACGTCAGTTTTTTTCATTGCGGCGTCGAGTTCCTCGCATGAAGCACCGATCGCAGTAGCGAGGAACGGCAGTCGTGCTTTTGCCTGAAACGAAGTCTTCACGTTCCTCACCTGCCACCAGACGACGATCGTGATCGCGAAGCCGATCAGACCGAGGAGCGTGTTGAGGTCCTGGATCCACTGCGGGATCAGGCTGGGTGGGCAGGCCGCGAGGAGTGCGGCAGCCGCTGTGGCGAGGGCGGAAGACTGCATGCCTTCATGCTATGAGCGCTCCAGCGCGTCGCGATGCACCCAGTTGCAGCTCCGCGACGATCGCGAAGAGTGCGCACCAATGAGGGATTGAATCGATCGCGACGGGGGATTCAGTCCGCCCCGATCGGGGAGCTCAGTCCCAGGCCTTGCGCAGCTTGGCGGCGACGTCCATCGCCGGCTTCACGAGCGCCGGCAGCGGCGCCTGCGTCTGGTTGGCGGGGCCGACCTTCTCGAAGTGGCGCACCACCTTGCCGGGCAGGAAACGCGACACGCTCGCGTAGAGGTGCCGGTCGCCGTGCCGCGTCTGCTGCGTCACGTAGAAGCGCTGCGGCACCATCACCGCGAGGTGGTCCTTCGCCCGCGTCATCGCGACGTAGAGCAGTCGACGCTCCTCTTCGATCTGCGCCTGCGCGCCGGTGCTCAGGTCCGACGGCATGCAGCCGTCCACGCAGTTCAGCAGGTAGACCGCATTCCACTCCTGGCCCTTGGCCGAATGGATGGTGGACAGGATGAGGTAGTCCTCGTCCTTCAACGGCACGCCCGACTCGTCGCTGCTCGCGTCGGGCGGGTCCAGCGTCAGCTCGGTCAGGAAGCGCTCCCGCGATCCGTAGCCCTGCGCGATGCGGGTGATCTGCTCCAGGTCGGACAGTCGCACCGGCGCATCGTCGTACAGCCGCTCCAGATGCGGCGCGTACCACTGCACCGCCTCCTCCAGATCCAAGGGCCAGCTCGATCCCGAGATCAGCTGCAGCATCAGGTCGCGCAACGCAGCCCAGGAAGATGCCGCGGCGCGCGGCGGCTCGAAATCCCGCAGCGCCTGCGCCGGGTCGGCCGCCGGCGCCATCGCGTCGAGCAGGCGTCTCGCGCTCGCCGGGCCGAAGCCCGGCAGCAGCTGCGCCACGCGGAAACCCGCCAGCCGGCCGCGCGGGTTCTCCGCCCAGCGCAGCACGCTCAGCACGTCCTTCACGTGCGTGCTCTCCAGGAACTTCAGGCCGCCGAACTTGACGAACGGGATGTTGCGTCGTGTCAGCTCCAGTTCCAGCGGCGCCGCGTGGCTCGAGGTCCGGAACAGCACCGCCTGCTTCGTCAGCTTCAGCCCCTGCTCGCGGCGCTCCAGCACCTTGTCGGCGACCCACTGCGCCTGCCGCGCCTCGTCATCGACGGTGACCAGGTGCGGCAGCTCGCTCGACGCCTTGTCGGTCCACAGGCGCTTGTCGTGGCGCTCCCGCGCCATCGCGATCACGGCGTTGGACGCGTCCAGGATGGTCTGCGTCGACCGGTAGTTGCGCTCCAGCGCGACCACGCGCGCGGGCGGGTCGAACTGCGCGGGGAACTCGAGGATGTTGCGCACCTCCGCCGCGCGGAACGAGTAGATCGCCTGCGCGTCGTCGCCCACCACCGTCAAGCGGTCGCCGCGCGGCTTGAGCCGTTTCAGGATCGTCGCCTGCAGCCGGTTGGTGTCCTGGTACTCGTCGACCAGCACATGCTGGAAGCGCTCGCCGAGCTCGGCGGCCAGGAGGTCGTCGCTCATCAGTTCCGACCAGTAGAGCAGCAGGTCGTCGTAGTCGAGCAGTTGCTGCTGCTGCTTCTCCTCGACGTAGGCCTTGAACAGGCGCTTGAGCCCGTCATGGACCGGGAAACACCACGGGAAGTGCTCCTGCAGCACCTGGTCCAGACGCGCCTCGCTGTTGACGACGCGCGAATAGATGTTGAGGCAGGTCGCCTTCAGCGGGAAGCGCTCGGTGGTCTCGGCCAGCCCGAGCGCCTGGCGTTGCAGACCCATCAGATCCTCGGCGTCCGCGCGGTCGAGGATGGTGAAGTTGGGCGCCAGGCCGATGCGATGCGCGTATTCGCGCAGCAGCCGCGCGCCCACGCTGTGGAAGGTGCCGGCCCACGGGAAACGCGGCGGCGCCTGCGTCGACCGCAGGCCGAGGGCCCGATGCAGCACGCGGCCCGCGCGACGTTCCATCTCGCCTGCGGCGCGACGCGAGAAGGTCAGCAGCAGCAATCGCTGAGGATCCGCGCCGGATTGGATCAGGCGGGCCACCCGTGACGCCAGGGTCTTGGTCTTGCCCGATCCCGCGCCGGCAATCACGAGCAGCGGTCCGTGGCCTTCCTGAGCGGCGTCTCCCAGGCCGTGCTCGACGGCGGAGCGTTGCTCGGGATTGAGGTCGGCGAAGACGTCGTTCTCCGTGTCGGCGAGGGCAGCGGGGCACATGACCGTGATCATAACTGTATGCATCAACAGTCATTCGCCGCGTCCCGCGGCCCGCTGTACTGCCCCCGCCGCTGGCCCTCACCCCCACCCTCTCCCGCGGCGCGGGCGGGGGCGTAAGACGGGCGCCCCTTGGGCTCCCCCCCGCCCCGCGGGAAAGGGCGTAAGAGGGTCGCC
>CAMPJJ010000195.1 GCA_946886855.1 uncultured Roseateles sp.
TCATCCTGTACGAGTCGCACATCATCAACGAGTACATCGACGAGCGCTTCCCGCATCCGCAGCTGATGCCCGGCGACCCGGTGGCCCGTGCCCGCGTGCGCCTGTTCCTGTTCAACTTCGAGAAGGAACTGTTCGCCCACGTCAACGTGCTGGAGAACCGCGGCCAGGCCGTCAAGCCGACCGAGAAGCAGCTGGAGAAGGCGCGTTCGCAGATCCGCGACCGCCTGACGCAACTGGCGCCGATCTTCCTGAAGAACAAGTACATGCTGGGCGACGACTTCTCGATGCTGGACGTCGCGATCGCGCCGCTGCTGTGGCGCCTGGACTACTACGGCATCGACATGTCGAAGAACGCCGTGCCGCTGCTGAAGTACGCGGAGCGGATCTTCTCGCGTCCGGCGTACATCGAGGCGCTGACGCCGTCCGAGAAGGTGATGCGCAAGTAATACACTGGCTCCCCATGGATGACAGCAAGGACGGCGGCGGTCTCGCCGCCAGCTCGACGCGGCCGTACCTGATCCGCGCCCTGCACGAGTGGTGCACGGACAACGGGTTCACGCCCTATGTCGCGGTGCACGTGGATCGCACGGTCCAGGTGCCGATGGAGTACGTGAGCAACAACGAGATCGTGCTCAACGTCGGTTTCGATGCGACCAGCAACCTGGATCTGGGCAATGAACTGATCCAGTTCAAGGCCCGGTTCGGTGGCGTGGCGCGCGAGATCATCGTGCCGGTCGATCACGTGGTCGCGATCTATGCGCGCGAGAACGGCCAGGGCATGGCCTTCCCGCCGCCGAGTCCGGAAGACGCCGCCACGCGCCAGCCGGCGCCGAGCGCGCCGCGAGGATTGCGCCTGGCGTCGGATGCGAACGGTGGCAGCGGCAACAGCAGCGGCGATTCGCCGCAGGTCGAGCCCAAGCCGGAGCCGGTCGCCCCTGCTGCGGCCACGACGACGCCGCCGCCGGAGGACGACGATCCGGGCGCGGGTCCGTCGGGGGGGCGCCCGGCGCTCAAGCGCATCAAGTGATCCTTTGAACCCCGTCCCGATGCGGGGACAGGTGTTGCGGGGGCAGGTGTTGCGGGGCAGGGCGGTTTTTCGCTTGGGACCCCTCGAAGCTGCGTCTAGAATACAGCCCGCGCCGCAGCTTCTGCGGTGCCCAGTTTTCCTTGTGCCGGCTTAGCTCAGTTGGTAGAGCAACCGCCTTGTAAGCGGTAGGTCATCAGTTCGAATCCGATAGCCGGCACCATCGAACACGCAGGCGTCCAGCCTGTTGCCAAGCCCCGATTCGTCACCGACGAGCCGGGGCTTTGGTCTTTCTGCGCCCGCCCCTGGCGAGGGGATGGGGACCCTGACACCCCCAAAAGGCGGTGTCGCCCCGCTTGACACTCCTGTGACCTCGCTCACGTAACCATCTGTACGTGATTGATTTCAAAGAGGAATCAGTTGTGGCATAGGGTTTGCTCTGGCCGCCCCCGTGTTCAACCCGCCGGTTCACCACCACACGCCGGCTTTCACGGGAAACCTCATGCACAGCTTGTTCCGTCGCGGTGTCGCCGCCCTGGCCGCCGTCGCCGCCCTCGGCCTCTCCGCCGTCGCCCACGCGGCACCGACCAACTTCTCGTTCGCCGGCAGCTTCGTGCAGGCCAACGACGTCCAGACCTTCACCTTCACGGCGAACGGCTCGTCGGCGGTCCGTCTGATCACCTACAGCTATGCGGGCGGCACGCAGTCCAACGGCAATGTCGTCGCGGCAGGCGGCTTCGACCCGATCCTGGCGCTGTTCAATGCCAGCGGCGTCCTGGTCGGCCAGAACGACGATGCCACCAGCAGCACACCCGGCACCTGCGGCGGCGGTGCGGTGAACCCCGATCCGGCAGGCGGTCAGCGCTGGGACACCTGCCTGGACCTGACGCTGGGCGCCGGTGTCTATACGGTCGCGGTGATGCAGTTCGACAATTTCGCCCTCGGCCCCAACCTGGCCAACGGCTTCACCTACGACGGCAACCCCAACTTCCTGAACGGCAAGTGCGCCAACGGCGTGTTCTGCGATGCCAACGGCCGTGAGCGCAACGCGCTGTGGGCTTTCGACATCCTGAACGTCGAAGGCGCCCAGCAGAACGATGTGCCGGAGCCTGCGACGCTGGCCCTGGCCGCGATCGCGCTGGCCGGGCTGGGCGGCGCGCGCCGCCTGCGCCGCAAGGACTGACCCCGAACGGGGGGCGCCCTGGAAGGAGCAAAGGGACCGCCAAGGCGGTCCCTTTTTTCCTGGTGACCTCGATGTCGGGCCGGCCGGCGCGTCAGGACTGCCTGACGCGGATCCGCAACTCGCCCTCGAGCAGCAGGCCTTCCTCGCGCAGCAGGCGCAACAGGGTCGGTTGCAGGTGCCTCAGCTTGGCCGCGATGGCGGCGTTGTCGGCGACCAGCGTCCACCCCTGCTCATCGAGCGTGCCGGCCTGGACGAAGCGCTTCATCGCGCCCGGCAGCGCGACGCTCACCGCCGCCAGATGGCGTTGCGACAGCGCCAGCTGTTGTCCCAGCCGGGCCAGCACGCCGTGCTGCGACATGGCCCGGCCGAAGTCCAGCGGGTCGGGCGCGTCGGGCTTGGCGCGAGGGGGCAGATAGCGGGTGGCCATGGGGCGGCAGTGTAGTCCTGGTGCTCGGAAACCCGCAGCCCGCCGGAGTCCGCCGCCGGTCCGGCCCGGGCTGTGCCGCCCCGGGCTGCCGGGGGGGCGGTGCTAAACTCCGCCGGTTTTTCTCCGCGCAGACGCTTGCAACCCGAGGCCCCCGGCCTCATGTGCACCGGTCGCGCGGCGCTGCCCTCATCAGGCCGCCCACGAGGCGGTCCGCCGGGCGTTCAGGCCCGGTCGACCGGGCCCTCCACAGAACTTCAAAAAGCCGCATGTTGCCCAAGCTTTTGACCCAGATTTTCGGCAGTCGCAACGAGCGCCTGCTCAAGACCTATCGCAAGGACGTCGAGCGCATCAACGCGTTGGAACCGCAGTTCGAGGGCCTGAGCGACGACCAGTTGCGCGCGAAGACCGAGGAGTTCAAGCAGCGCATCGCCAACGGCGAGACCGTCGACGACATCCTGCCCGAGGCGTTCGCCGTCTGCCGCGAGGGCAGCAAGCGCGTCCTGAAGATGCGCCACTTCGACGTGCAGCTGATCGGCGGCATGGTCCTGAATGCCGGCAAGATCGCTGAAATGCGCACCGGCGAAGGCAAGACGCTGATGGCGACGCTTCCGGTCTACCTCAACGCGCTGACCGGCAAGGGCGTGCACGTCGTGACCGTCAACGACTACCTGGCCCGTCGCGACGCCGAGTGGATGGGGCGCCTGTACCGCTTCCTCGGCCTGACCGTGGGCATCAACTACTCCGGCCTGGGCCGCGAGGAGAAGCAGGCCGCCTACAACGCCGACGTCACCTACGGCACCAACAACGAATACGGCTTCGACCACCTGCGCGACAACATGGTCTACGAGGTGCGCGACCGCGTGCAGCGCAGCCTGGCCTACGCGATCGTCGACGAGGTGGACTCCATCCTGATCGACGAGGCCCGCACGCCGCTGATCATCTCCGGCCAGGCCGAGGACCACACCCAGATGTACGTGGCGATCAATGCGGTCTCGCCGCAGCTGAAGCGCCAGATCGGTGAACTGGATCCCCGCACCGGCGAGGGCGTGATCGAGCCGGGCGACTTCACCGTCGACGAGAAGTCGCACCAGATCTACCTGACCGAGGAAGGTCACGAGAACGCCGAGCGCCTGCTGGGCCAGGCCGGCCTGCTGGCCGAAGGCGCGTCGCTGTACGACGCCGCCAACATCACGCTGATGCACCACCTGTACGCGTCGCTGCGCGCCCACCACGTGTATCACCGCGATACCAACTACGTCGTGCAGAACGGCGAAGTCATCATCGTCGACGAGTTCACCGGCCGCCTGATGACGGGCCGCCGCTGGAGCGACGGCCTGCACCAGGCCGTCGAGGCCAAGGAAGGCGTGCAGATCCAGGCGGAGAACCAGACGCTGGCCTCGGTCACCTTCCAGAACTACTTCCGCATGTACGGCAAGCTGTCGGGCATGACCGGCACGGCCGACACCGAGGCCTACGAGTTCCAGGAGATCTACGGCCTCGAGACGGTGGTGATCCCGCCGAACCGGCCGACGGTGCGCAAGGACGAGCTGGACCTGGTCTACAAGACGACCAAGGAGAAGTACGACGCCGTCACGCAGGACGTCCGCGACTGCCACGAGCGCGGCCAGCCGGTGCTGGTGGGCACGACCTCGATCGAGAATTCGGAGATGGTCTCCGAGCTGCTGACCAAGGCCAAGTTGCCGCACCAGGTGCTGAACGCCAAGCAGCACGCCCGCGAGGCCGACATCATCACGCAGGCCGGTCGGCCGGGCGTCATCACGATCGCGACCAACATGGCCGGCCGGGGCACCGACATCGTGCTGGGCGGCAGCATCGAGAAGGACGTCGACGCCATCGAGAACGACGAGACGCTGTCCGATTCCGACAAGCACGCGAAGATCGCCGCGCTGAAGGCCGAGTGGCAGAAGCTGCACGAGCAGGTGAAGGCCGCCGGCGGCCTGCGCGTGATCTCGACCGAACGTCATGAGAGCCGCCGCATCGACAACCAGCTGCGCGGCCGTTCGGGCCGCCAGGGCGACCCGGGCTCCTCGCGCTTCTACCTGTCGCTGGACGACCAGTTGATGCGCATCTTCGCCGGCGACCGCGTGCGCGCGATCATGGACCGGCTCAAGATGCCCGAAGGCGAGGCGATCGAGGCGGGCATCGTCACGCGCTCGATCGAGAGCGCGCAGCGCAAGGTCGAGGCCCGCAACTTCGACATCCGCAAGCAGCTGCTCGAGTACGACGACGT
>CAMPJJ010000196.1 GCA_946886855.1 uncultured Roseateles sp.
GGATAACCCGGAGTTCCAGTCGGGCTCCACGAGCGTGGGATGGGGAAACCCTGACTCCAAACTTACACTTCCACCCGCCTGCCGCCTGCCGCGCCGGGCCCCTTCCACCCCCCCGCCTGTCCCCCGCCGTCGTCGTTCAGGAGCCCGCCATGACTCTCACGCAGCTCAGCCAGGTGAAGCGCTGGATGGTGATGCACAGCGCCCGCCACCCGGTCGAACTGGCGGTCTGGAACATTGTCCTGACGATCTGGATGCTGGGCTTCATGGGCGTTCCGGGCGCGTTATTGATCCAGGCGTGGATCGCACTGCCGTTGTGCCTGATGGCCTGGCTGCTGCCGATGGCCTACACCGGCGGCCGGAAAAGATTGCACCGCTCGGGCCGCCTGCGCTGCGACTGGCTGACGGCGCTTTGAACCCTGCACGCCGCGACCCCGCGATCCTCGGTGACTCGAAGCCGGCGGAGCCGGTGCCCCTCGGAGCGAATTCCGAGCGGCGAGGAGGAGATTGAGCGGAGAGGGGCACCGGCTCCGCCGGCTTGCGCTCCCCCGATCGAACGGCTGTCGCCTTGACATCATCGTCACTTCTGACGATGATCCGCCGCATGAAGTATCCAGGCGGCAAGGGCAAGACGTACCAGCACGTCATCAACCTGATGCCTCCGCACCGGGTGTACATCGAGACGCATGTTGGCGGAGGCGCGGTTTTGCGCCACAAGCTGCCGGCGGCGCGATCGATCGCCGTCGATGCCGACGAACGGGTCATCGCGCGGTGGCGCGACCTGGCCCTGCCTGGCGTCGAGCTCGTTCACGGCCGCGCCGAGGATTTCCTCGCGCGGCACGAGTTCGAGGGGGATGAGCTGGTCTACGTCGATCCGCCCTATCACCCCGAGACGCGCCGGCGGACGCGCATCTACCGGCACGAGTACGGCGCCGCGGACCACGAGGCGCTGCTGGCGCAACTCGCGGCGCTGCCGTGCCGGGTGATCGTGTCGGGGTACGCGCATCCGACCTACGACGCCCTCCTGCGGGGGTGGCGCACGGTGGAGTTCCGCGCGAAGACCCACACCGACGTGCGCACGGAGACCCTGTGGTTCAACTTCGAACCGCCCGAGATGCTTCACGACAGCCGGCACCGCGGAGCGACCTTCCGCGAGCGCCAGACCCACAAGCGGCGTCTCGAACGCCTTCAAGAGCGTGTCCATGCCATGGATCCGGTCGAGCGCGCCGCGTTCGCCCAATGGCTGAACACCACCTATCCAGCCGCCCAGAGAGGCGGCGCTCCCCTGCTCCCATGACCCAGATCGTTGCCCTCGTCTCCCGCCACGGCGCCCTCCAAAGAGAACTTCCCGACCCTCACCACCTGCTCCTGACCGGCGTGCGCTGGGGCGCCGTCGAGGAGTTCCCCACCCCGGCCTACTGGATGCAGCAGGCGCTGGCTCGTCGCCTGGAACGGCTCACCGGTCCGGATCACCCGGAAGACCCGGTTCACCCGGTTCACCCGGTTCACCCCGTTCACCGGGATTCGTCGCGGCCGACGGCGTCGGGCCGGTCGCTCGCCGAAGAGGTCGGCGCGTCGCTGCTCGGCGGTCCGGGCATTCCGGCCGCCGTCGGTCTCGCCGCGTTCGAACGCATCCGCGAGCGCGGCGCCTTCGTGCAGCCGGGCGTGTGCGAACTCACGCTCGGTGCGTGGCTCAGCGAGCCGCTGGAGGTCGAGGGCAAGGCGCTGGCCTTCCGCTTCGCGGCCCAGAAGGCCCGGCACCTCGCGGCGGTGATGCCGGCGCTGCTGTCGGCGCCGGAGGTCGAAGGGGGTCAGGCGGTGCGCAACTGGCTGATGACGCTGCCCGGCGTCGGACCGAAGACGGCCTCGGCCATCGTGCGCGGCTGGTCCGCGTCGGAGGAGGTCGCGCTGATCGACGTGCACCTGCTGCGCGTCGGCCAGGTGATCGGACTGTTCTCGCGCAAGCTGACGGTCGAGCGGCATTACCTCGAAGCAGAAGCGCGCCTGTTGAAGCTGTGCGCAGCGATGGACCTGCGCCCGTCGGAACTGGAGTCGGTGGTGGCGGCCGAGATGCGTCGGTCGCCCGAGACGGCGCGTTTCCTGGTCGATCACCTGAAGGCGACCGAGCCCGGCGCAAGGACGGCTGGCGCTTCGGCGTCGACGAAGACCCGCGCGATGCGCGAGCCGGAGCAGATCGCGCTGGTGTTCACGGCCTGAGCGCCGCCGCAGCCGCCATCCGACGCGCGCCTCCGCGCCGGTTCAGTTGGCCAACCTGAACCTCGCCACCACCTCGCTCAACCGCGCGGCCTGCTCCTTGAGCGCCTCGGCCGCGGCGGCCGATTCCTCGACCAGTGCGGCGTTCTGCTGCGTCATGCCGTCGAGCTGCGTCACCGCCGTGTTGACCTCCGACAGGCTCTGCGTCTGACCGCCGGTGGCCTGGGCGATCTCGCGGATCAGCTGGCTGACCTGCCTCACCGCGTCGACCACCTGCGTCATGGTCGTGCCGGCGTCGCCGACGGCGCGCGACCCGGTCTCGACCTGCTCCACCGACGTCGCGATCAAGGTCTTGATCTCGCGCGCCGCCTGGGCGCTGCGCTGCGCCAGACCGCGCACCTCGGACGCCACCACGGCGAAGCCGCGCCCCTGCTCGCCGGCGCGGGCCGCTTCGACCGCCGCGTTGAGCGCCAGGATGTTGGTCTGGAAAGCGATACCGTCGATCACGCCGATGATGTCGGCGATGCGCCGCGACGACTGCTGGATGCCGGCCATCGTCGAGACGACACGGCCGACCATCTCCCCGCCCCGGCTGGCCACGCCGGACGCGTCCTGCGCGATGCGGCTGGCCTGGTCGGCGCTGCTGGCGCTCTGGCGGGCCGCATCGGTGAGCTGATGCATCGCCGCCGAGGTCTCCTGCAGGTTGGACGCCGTCTGCTCGGTGCGGCTCGAGAGATCGAAGCTGCCGGTCGCGACCTCGCGGCTGGCCTCGGCGATCTGGTCGGCGCTGGCGCGCACCGTCGACATCGACGCATGCAGCGCATCGCGCATCTTGCCCAGCGCCCGCAGCAGGTCGCCCAGTTCGTCCCGGCGGGCGGCGGTGTCGATGTCGCGCAGGTCGCCGTCGGCGATGCGGTCGGCCGTCGCCGAGGCCGCGCGCAGCGGCTGCGTGAGCGACCGCGTCAGCAGCCAGCCGACCAGCGCGCCGAGCGCCATCGCGGCGGCGACCAGCGTCCAGATCGCGGTCAGCACGGCGCGATAGTCGGCGCTCGCGGTCTCGTGCGCACGTTCGGCGCCGTCGGTGTTCATCTTCAGCAGTACCACCTGGCGCTGGCTCGCGGCCCGGAACGCGGTGCGCGAATCGCCGCGCAGCAGCGCGACGGCCTCGTCCCGATGGCCGGTGCCCAGCGCCGCGACGTAGCGTTCCTGCGCCGTGCGATAGGCCTGGATCTGCCGACCGAGGTCGTCGAAGACCTGCCGCTCCCCGTCGCTGCCGATGAGCTTCTCGTAGGTCGACAGCAGCCCGGGCAGCACGCGCCATTGCTCGGTCAATCGCGCGGCCTCTTCCGCGACCGCCTTGGCATCGCCGCCGACGAGCATCTGCAACTCCGCCCGCCGCATCTGGTTCATCGCGTCGCTGATGGCGCCCAGCGTGCGCGTGCTCGGCAGCCAGTTGGTGGCCAGGTCCTCCACCTTGGCCTCGACCTGCGCCACGCGGCTCGCCGAGAAGGCGCCCATCGCCAGCATCAGCAGCACCAGCAGCGCGAAGCCCAGACCCAGCCTCACCCCCACCTTCAAGTCGGACAGCATTCCCATGTGATCCTCCCGTCGGCGCCGGTGTGGCGTCGCCATCGCAAGCTAGCACCAGTCCGGCGGCGTGCACAGCCCCAGCGACAGGGGGCAGCGCGACAGGGCCTTCAGGGCGCCAGGCCGGGGGGCAGCAGTTCGGGCGGGTCCGGCTCCTGCGCGCTCGCGGGAAGCGGGGGATCCGCGGGCAGCGCGGGCAGCGCAGGCAAGGTGACGGCCGCGTGGTCCGACGGGCGCGCTCCCTGCGGCACGCGCAGCCAGTAGCGTCGGCGCTGCGCCCGCTCGCAGCCGTCGATCGGCGCCGACCCGCGGTCGCTGCGCCAGAGCCAGGCGCCGCAGTCGACGGTGTTGAGCAGCAGCGCGCCGGCGGCGGCATACCGCGCGACGACGTCCGGCTTCGGATGCCCGAAACGGTTCAGATACCCCGACTGCACCGCCGCCACCCGCGGCGAGACCGCGCGCACGAACGCGGCCGTCGACGAGGTCCGGCTGCCGTGGTGCGGCACGACGAGGACCTCGGACCGCAGACCGTCCTCGCCGTCCTCGCGGACCAGACGCGCCTCCTGCGGCGCCTCGACGTCGCCGGTCAGCAGCACGCGGCGGCCGGCCGCCTCGACACGCAGCACGCAGGAGCCGGCGTTGCGCCTTGCCTCCTTGCGCTTCTGACTCCCCTCACCCGTC
>CAMPJJ010000197.1 GCA_946886855.1 uncultured Roseateles sp.
CACCCCACCCCCCAACCCGCCCCCGCGGGGCGGGAGCCATTCACTTCATGCAAGGGGTTGAGTCAGCATCTGCATCACCTTGAGCCCGGCCGCGGCTGCCGCCAGCGAGCCGAACACGTGCGCGGCCGAGTGCGTCAGCGCCATCAGGAACTCGCCGCGCTGGAGCAGCGACAGCGATTCGCCGGAGAAGGACGAGAAGGTCGTGAGGCCGCCGAGGAAGCCGGTGACGAGCAGCAGCTTGAGCAGGTCGTCGGGATACCGCCCGAACCACTCCAGCGCCATGCCGATGAGGAAACCGCCGACGATGTTGACGGCCAGCGTGCCGAGCGGAAAACCCTGCCATTTCGCATTCAACATCAGCCCCGCGCCCCAGCGCGCGAGCGCGCCGCCCGAGGCCCCGACGGACACCGCCACCACCTGCATCCAGCTCATCGACCGTTCCCCTCCACGTTGATGCCCCAACGCGCCAGCGCCTCGTCGTCGGCGACGCGCGCGTCCACCCAGCGCGCGCCGTCCGGTCCGTGTTCCTTCTTCCAGAACGGCGCCTGCGTCTTCAAGTAATCCATCAGGAACTCGCAGGCCTGGAAGGCCTGGCCGCGATGGCGCGAGCTCACGAGCACCAGCACGATCTGGTCGCGCGGCCGCAGCGCCCCGACGCGATGGATGACCTTCGCGCCGCGGATCTCAAAGCGCCGGAAGGCCTCGTCGATCATCGCCTCGATGGCGGCCTCGGTCATGCCGGGATAGTGCTCGAGCTCCATCAGCGACACCGGCGTGCCATCCGCGCCGTCGCGCACCGTGCCAACGAAGCTCACCACCGCGCCCACGCCGCCGTCCTCGGCGCGCAGCGCCAGCGTCTCGGCGCTGAGGTCGAAGTCGGCGGTCTGGACGCAGACGCGCGGCGCGCGGGAGGACGGCGAGTTCATCTCAAGATTGTGGCACCGGCGCCCAGGGCGCCCGCGCCCGCTGCGCGCCCCTGTGTCCGCATACCGCCGCCACACCGATTCAGGTGGGCGTCACCACGGACTTCAGTGGGTGAACGAATGGATTGCACTTTCACAGGCCATTTCGAATCGACGCGACACCTCGCAAGATCTGCATTTCCCACTCATCGAAAAGCCCCATGCCGATCTCACAGCAATTGGAAGCCGTCCAGCGCCTCATCATCGAGTGCCATCGCAAATACTTCGACGAGAGCCCCTCTCCCAACAAGCTGCAGAAGCTCTGCTATTACGCCCAGGGGTTTTGCCTGGCGGAAGGTTGCGAACTGTTTCCCGAGGACTTCGAGGCGCGGCAGAACGGCCCCACCATTGCCGAGCTGCATGCGAAATACGGACGTCTTCAGTGGCACGCCATCGATACGCAGTGGGGCGAATCGCTGGAAGAAGCGCCGGGATATCAGACCGTGAGAGAAGTCGTTGCCGCCTTTGGCCGGTTCGACGGGGCAGCCCTGTCGAACATGACCCACAACGAGGCCCCCTGGCTGGATGCGCGCAAAGGCCTGCCTGAAAACATGGGCTGCCGAGAACTCATCAGCAAGGGAGCCATGCGGAAGTACTTCCTCACACAGCTCCCCGACGATGAACGCTAGCTTCCCTCGATTCGATCAAGCCGCCACTTACAAGCAGATCTCGCCGCTCCTGCGCGTGTCATTCGAGTTCATCGATTGGGAGACCGACCTGTTCTTCCTGCATGGATTCGATGCCGAGTTCTACGTCCGCCTGTTCACCTGCCTTCAAACGATCCAGACCTGCACGGTCGAACAGATGGCGAAGAAGCAGCTTCCCAGCCTCGGATGCAAAGCGATCTTCAAGACGGACACCGGCAGCCGCGACGGCTTCCCGGAACGCATCGTGGCCCGGATCGCCATGATGCTGAGCAAGGATCAGAGCTCCCTGGACCCGGAACAGGAGGCGCGCCACGTGGTTCAACAGGCTTTCGAGGTCAGCATGGGCAAGAACCAAGGGCGCTTGCACGGGTTCCTTTGGAACACGGCATTCAACCTGGTCTGGTTCGATCCGGCGCACGACCTGTACCCCGGCAATCATCGGATCCGCGGTCCGCGCGATGTGATGCAGGTCAAGGCCGGCTCGCACGAGCAGTTGCTCCGCCTGAAAGGCGAGAACGACGCCCTGGTCGCCGAGAACAACCGATTGGCCCGAGAGTTCGAGGAGCTCATGTCGGTGTGGGCCGAGAAATGATGTTGGCCCGGGCTCTTGATGAATTCTTGAGACGCCGGGGACGGGTCTTGCCTTTGGCTTGATGTCATGACGGCTACGCTGATCCCACCGAAACAACGGCGCGCGATCCGCGCCCCTTCGCATGAGACCCGTGTTGATCCTCCAGCACGAACCCGCGCAAGGTCCGGGCTACCTGCTGCAATGCCTGCGCGCGCACGAGGTGCCGGTGCACCTGCTGCGGCCCGACCTGGGCGACACCCTGCCGCGCACGGCGGGGGCGTTCAGCGGCCTGGTGCTGCTGGGCAGCGACCACAGCGTCAATGACGGCAAGCCCTGGATCCGGGCGGAGCAGGCCCTGTTGATCGACGCGCTGCGGCATAGCCGCCCGATCCTGGGTCACTGCTTCGGCGCGCAGCAGCTGGCACGCGCCATGGGCGCGGGCGTGGCCCGCAACCCGCGGCCCGACATCGGCTGGCGCGAGTTGTGGATCACGCCCGCCGCGCGTGGACTGTTCGGCGGCGAGGACCGGCTGCTCAGCTTCAACTGGCACTACGACAGCTTCCAGATCCCGGCCGGCGCGACGCGCACGCTGTTCGGCTCCAACTGTCTGAACAAGGGCTTCTCACTCGGCCCGCACATCGGACTCCAGAGCCACCTGGAAGTGACCGAGCAGGGTTTGCGCGACTGGTGCGCACAGGGACGCGACGAACTGCGGCGCGGTCGCGGCGTGACGGTGCAGAGCGAGACCGAGATCCTGGCCGCCCTGCCCGAGCGCCTGGCGCGCCTGCGCGGCGCGGCGACGAGCGTGTATCGGCACTGGATCGGGCAGCTGGACCGGCCGCCGGTCTTCGGCGCACGGGCGGCGTGACTTTCCGCGCCGGCCCGGGGAGCATGCGACGCTGAGCCGTCGCCACGGCGGCGACCGCGCCACCGTCTGCCCTGCTTTCCGGAGTCGTCCGCCATGGCCCTGCCCCGCCTCACCCGCGTGCCGCCAACCGCCCTGTTTCTCGCCGTGCTTGTCGCCATGCCTCTCGCCATGCTCGCCGCCTGCCAGGCACCGACGACGACGGCGCGAGGCGGGATCGACTTCGCCTCGACGCTGGCCGCGTGGGACCGGGATCCGGGCCAGGAACCGGGCAAGGACCAGGACAAGACGCTGCAAGGCGTCGTCGTGCTGCGCGATGGCCGCGTCGTCGCCGAGCGCTACTACAACGGCGCGACGGCGGCGTCGCTCAACGACATCCGCTCCGCCGGCAAAAGCGTGACCGCGCTGCTCGCGACGATCGCCTTGGACCGCGGCGCCATCGCCAGCGCGTCGGACCCGGTGCGCAAGTATTGGCCCGAGGCTGCCGGATCCGCGCTCGGCGCGGCGACGATCGACGACCTGCTGACCATGCGCTCGGGCCTCGCGGCGGACGATGAAGACCCCGCTTCGCCCGGCAGCGAGGACCGCATGGACGAGGCGTCCGATCCCGTCGCCTTCCTGCGCTCGACGCCGCGCCAGGACGCGCCGGGAGCCACCTACCGCTACAACTCGCTGACGGCCTACGCCACCGGGATCGTCGTCGGCAGGGCGACCGGCGCGGACCTCGGCACCTTCGCCGGCACCGCGCTGTTCGGGCCCCTCGGCATCGCCGACTGGCGCTGGAACAAGGACGCGGCCGGCCACACCAAGGGCCAGGGCAACCTGTGGTTGAGCACGCGGTCGCTCGCCACGATCGGCGAGATGGTCCGTTGCGGCGGCGAGTACCGCGGACGCCGCATCGTCAGCGCCGGCGGCATCGAGGCGATGCTGCGCCCCCGCGTGCCCATCGCCGCCACGGACCCGTATGCCGACGAGTACGGGCGGCTCTGGTATTTCAAGTCGCTGCCGGTCGGCGACTTCCGCGTGCCAGTCTGGTTCGCCTCCGGCAACGGCGGCAACAAGATCTACGTCGTCCCCAATCTGCGCATGGTGGTCGCGATCACTTCTCAGGCCTATGGGCGGGGCTACGGCCAGCGACGCTCGCAGGAGATCCTGACGCGCCTGCTGCGCGAAGCGATCGAGCATCCAGCACCGCGCGCGATCGACAGCGGGCCGCCCGGCCTGCTGGCTGCGCATTGCGGGCGCTGACGGATCGGGGAAGGATCCGGAAAGGATCCGGGAAACCCCACCCCCGGCCC
>CAMPJJ010000198.1 GCA_946886855.1 uncultured Roseateles sp.
CGACTGGGGAGATGACTGGGGAGACGACTGGGTCATGGCCGGCATTCTCGTTGCCCCGGGTGAGGAATCGGGCGAGCGCCGGCAAAAGCGAAGGCCGGTGATCGGATCACCGGCCTCGTTCGTCGGAACCTTCCCCGAACGGGGCGCCCCGCGGGGGATCGCTCAGCGCAGGCCGGCGATGTAGTCCGAGACCGCCTTGATCTCGCGGTCGCTCATCTTGGCGGCGATCGCCAGCATCTGCGGGCTGTTCGGCCGCCCGCCGGCGCGGAACGCGGTCAGTTGGGCCTCGGTGTAGTCGCTGTGCTGGCCGCCCAGGCGCGGGTACTGCGCCGGGATGCCGGCGCCGTTCGGGCTGTGACAGCCGGCGCAGGCGGGCACCTGCTTGTCCGCGATGCCGCCCCGGTAGATCTTCTCGCCCAGGGTGATCAGCTCCTTGTTCTTCGCGAAGCCGGGCTTGGCGCCCTTGCTGGCGTAGAACGCGGCGACGTTGCGGATGTCGTCGTCCGTCAGCGGCGCGGCCATGCCCGACATCACCGCGTTCTTGCGCTTGCCCGACTTGAACTCGTGCAATTGCTTGGCGAGGTAGTCGGCGTGCTGGCCCGCGATGATGGGGTTGGCGGGACTGCCGCGGCTGCCGTCCGCCGTATGGCAGGCGGCGCAGACTTGCGAACTGATGGCCTGGCCCTTGGTCAGATCGGGCTTGGCCGCCGCAGCGGGTTCATTGGCGTTGGCGGCGCCGGACATCAAAACCAGGCTCGACAACAAGAAAGCGGCAGTCTTCATGAATGTTGAGGGTTGGGTGAGCGCAACCGCGGGATCTTACAATGCACCTCTTTAGAGCCCGCGCAGCCCGATGACCGATTCCAACAAGAAACCCGCCCCTGCGGCCCCAGGGAAACCCGCAGGCCGTGGCGCGGGACGCGCTGGAGCGTCAAAGAAGAAGCAGGGACCCGGGAAAACGGGTATGCGCGCGGCCGCCAAGGCCCGCAGCAAGGCGGCGGAAAAAGCCAAGGCGCAAGGCCTGCCCCCGCCGCCCAAACGCGTCAGCACGCAAACCCTGACCCCGGGCAGGCGCGCGCTGGCCTGGACGCACACCGCGCGCTTCCTGACCACGGCCAGCCAGCTCAAGCACCTGCCGGTCAACGGCGTGCTGCCGGCGGACGCCCAGGCGCGGGCCGAGGCGGCGCTCGAGGCCCAGGACGAGTTCGACGAGTTCGACGGGATTGACGACGAACCGCTGAAGGACGCCGACGTCGGCGCGCCCGGAACCGGCGCTTCAGCCGATGCGGGGGCCGATGCGGGGGCCGACGCCGGATCCGAGGCGGCGGGCGAGGGCGAGGCCTTCGCGCAAGACCTGCCCCCGCGCCAGTTGCCCGAGATCGCTTTCGTCGGCCGCTCCAACGCCGGCAAGTCCACGGCGGTCAACACGCTGGCCCAGCAGAAGCGCCTGGCCTTCGCGTCGAAGACGCCGGGCCGCACGCAGCACATCAACCTGTTCGCGGTGGGCCCGCGCGACGCGCCCGACGCGCTGTTCGCCGACCTGCCCGGCTACGGCTACGCGGCCGTCGCGCGCGACGCCAAGCTGCGCTGGCAGCGCGTCATGGCCGACTACCTCGGCCAGCGCGAATCGCTGTCGGGCGTCGTGCTGATGGTCGACTCGCGGCTCGGCCTGACCGACCTCGACAAGCAGCTGCTCGAATTCGTCTCCGACCGCGTCACCGCGGGCGAGGTCAGCCTGCTGGTGGTGCTGACCAAGGCCGACAAGCTCAATCGCAAGGAAGGCGCCGCCATCCTGGCGCAGGTCCAGAAGGACCTGGGCGTGCTGGCGACGGACGAGTCCGACATCGCCGTCACGCTGTTCTCGGCGCTGAGCAAGCAGGGCCTGGAAGACGTGGCCGAGGTGATCTACGACTGGGCGCATCCCGCGCCGGGCGCCGCGGACAGCGAAGACGAGGACGAGGACGAGGACGAGGACGAGGACGCCGCCGTTGAGGGCGACCCGGGCGACCCGGGCGACTCGGGCCACTCGGACGGCGACCTGGACGAGACGGCGGACGATGTCGCCGGTGATCCCAGGCCCTGAACTGCCGCGACGCCTGACCGGAGAGCCGGCTCAGGGCCGGCCGATGAACACGTAGAAGGCGGTGCCGCCGTGCGGCGCATAGCCGATGCCGACGTACAGCGGCCCCAGTCCCGTATCGGATCCCAGGAAGATGCTGCTCGCGTAGCGCATGTCCTTGATGCTGATGTCGCGGCGCGACAGCCAGGTGTTGCCGGCCTCCAGCGTGCCGCCGATGAAGAAGCCGCGCGAGAGGAAGGGCTGGTCGTTCAGGCGCCGGTAGTAGGTCGCCCGCGTGAACAGCAGCGAGTTGCCGCTGAGCTGGTTCGGGTTGTAGCCCGACAGCTGGTGGAAGCCCCCCAGCGTGTAGCCGCCCAGCCCCGTGTCGTCCGGCTGCTGTGACGCCACGGCCCGCGCGTACAGGCTCAGCGTATGCCCGCCGAAGCTGCGCACCACGTTCCCGTCCGTGTTCAGCCGCAGGAAGCGGCCGCTGCTGAGGTTGCGGTTGTCCTGGCGACCGCCCTGTGCGTCGACCGTGAAGCGGTAGCCGTGCTGTGGGAAGTTGGCGAAGTCCAGCTGGTCGACGACGGTGCGGACACGGAAACCCCGCTCGTAGCTGGTCCAGCGGAGCTTGCCCGCGTCCGGGCCGAGCAGCGTGATCAGGTCCGGCTTTGCATGGCGGATCTGGCTGATCGCGCCGAACCGCACCTCGCCCCAGCGCCCCCAGGGCTGACCGATGTCCAGCCCCACGGAGGCATCGCGGCGCACCAGGCGCGCCAGGCCCGGGCTGGTGCTGTCCGGGTCGTTGTCGTTGTAGACGATCTGCTTGCGCTGGTTGGCCTCGGCCCAGGCGCTGGCGAACCAGTCGTCCGCCACGCCCAGCTTCAGGCCCAGCGGGTGGTACAGCTCGGTGTAGAGCCGCGGCGTCTCGCCGATGGTGATCTGGTTGCGCCACTCGGTGCCCTTGTCGGTCAACCAGTGGCGGTTGTGGCTCAGTCGCAGGTTGAAGAAGCTGTCGCCGCCGGAGTCGGTCGACAGGTCCATCCCGACGCGGAAGTAGTTCGGCCCCCAGGGCTTGTCTTCCATGTTGAAGACCAGGGTCTCGCCCTCGGCGCGCTGCTCGACGTGGTAATCCACGCGGTTGTAGTCGCCGCTGGAGGACAGGAAGCGCATGTCGCGCTCGGCCGTCTCGTTGTTGAAGGGCTGGCCCGGCTTCGATTCGAGCTGGCTGCGGAAGCGCTCCGGATTCGTGTTGTCCGAGCCCTCCATCTTGACCGCGGCGATGAACACCCCCGGCGGCTTGGTGCCGATGCGCGCGATTTCCCAGTCCTTGTAGGTCCGCTCGTCGACGGCATAGGGGCGCAGTTGCGGCAGCAGCGCTTCGGCGGCCTCCTCGCCGGCGCGGATGAGTTCCCGCACCTTGTCGAAGTCGCCCGAGGTCAGCGTGCCCAGCTTGGGCGTGATCAGCAGGTCCTCGCCGGCGGACATGCTGGCGATGGAGCGCTGCACGTTCTGCTCGGTGAGGATGTTGATCATCTGAGCGGTCAGCCCGAGCAGCGAGTTCAGCGTCTCGCGCCCGCCCACCGGCGTGCCGACGTTCACCGCGATCAGCCGGGTCGCGCCCATCTCGCGGGCGACGTCGACCGGCAGGTTGTTGACCAGTCCGCCGTCGCCGAGGATGCGGTCCTCCCATTCGACCGGCGCGAACACGCCGGGCACGCTCATGCTGGAGCGCAGCGCCAGCGCCAGGTCACCTTCGGCCAGGATGCGTTCGCGGCCGTTCTCCATGTCCGTGGCGACGGCGCGGAAGGGCGTCGGCAGCTGGTCGAACCGGGTGACGTTGCGCACCGGCAGGGTCAGCCGGCGCAGCAGCGCCTCCAGGCCCCGGCTGGACAGCGTGCCGGTGGGCACGCGGACCTCGCCGTCGCGCAGGCCGAACTCGATCGTCGCGGAGAACTCGAAGTCCTCCTCCTTGCGGCGCTGCGAGAGGTCCTGGCGGTCGACGCGGCTCGCGAACAGCCGGTCCCAGGCGATCCGCGACAGCTCGCGGTCCAGGTCCTCGGCGGTCATGCCGCTGGCGTAGAGGCCGCCGATGATCGCGCCCATCGAGGTGCCGGTGACGATGTCGACCGGGATGCGCTCGCGTTCGAGCACCTTCAGCACGCCGACGTGCGCCAGGCCGCGCGCGCCGCCGCCCGACAGCACCAGGCCGAGCTTGGGTCGTTGGGCCTGGTCGGCGGCGGGGGTCGCCACCGGACCGGGCGGGGGAT
>CAMPJJ010000199.1 GCA_946886855.1 uncultured Roseateles sp.
TTGCCCGCCCGTTCAACTTCTCCGCCGGTCCCGCCGCCCTCCCCCAGGAGGTCCTGAGCCTGGTCGCGGAGGAGATGCTCGACTGGCACGGCTCCGGCATGAGCGTCATGGAGATGAGCCATCGCGGCCGCGAATTCATCTCGATCTACGAAGCCGCCGAAGCCGACCTGCGCGATCTGCTGCAGGTCCCGGCGAACTTCCGCATCCTGTTCATGCAGGGCGGTGGCCTCGGCGAAAACGCCATCCTGCCGATGAACCTCTCGCGCGGCGGTGCCGTCGACGTGGTCGTCACCGGCTCGTGGTCGAAGAAAAGCGCCGGCGAAGCCGGGCGCTATGCCGACGTGAAGATCGCCGCGAACGCCGCCGACCTGGACGGCGCCGGCGGCCGGTATCTCGACATCCCCGATCCGTCGACCTGGCGACTGCGCAAGGACGCCGCCTACGTCCACGTCTGCACCAACGAGACGATCGACGGCGTCGAATTCCAGACCCTCCCCGACCTCCGCGCGCTGGGCTGCGACGCGCCGCTGGCGATCGACTTCTCCTCGCACGTGGCGTCGCGCCCGGTCGACTGGTCCAAGGTCGGCATCGCCTTCGGCGGCGCCCAGAAGAACATCGGCCCGGCCGGCCTGACGCTGGTGATCGTGCGCGAGGACCTGCTGGGTCATGCGCTGCCGATCTGCCCGTCCGCCTTCGATTACAAGATCGTGGCCGAGGCCGGATCGATGTACAACACGCCGCCGACCTTCGGCATCTACGTGGCCGGCCTGGTCTTCCAATGGCTCAAGCGTTTCGAGTACGGCGGCAAGACCGGCCTCGCGGCGATCGAGCAGCGCAACATCGACAAGGCCGCCCTGCTCTATCAGGCGCTGGACGGCTCCTCGCTCTATGAGAACCGCGTGGCGACGCAGTGCCGCTCGCGGATGAACATCCCTTTCTTCCTCCGCGACGAGCGTCTGAACGACGCTTTCCTGGCCGGCGCCAGGGAGCGCGGACTGCTGCAACTCAAAGGCCACAAGTCGGTGGGCGGCATGCGGGCATCGATCTACAACGCGATGCCGCTGGAGGGCGTTCAAGCCCTGGTGAGCCACCTCAAGGACTTCGAGACCCGACATGGCTGACACGCCGACCTCTTCCACGCCGCCTGAGCCCCATGGGCCGGTCCCGCCGACCGGACCGGCAGGCACCACCGTGCCCGCGCCCGTGGCCGACCCGGAGCTGCTCGCGCTGCGCGACCAGATCGACGCGCTCGACGCCCAGCTGCTGACGCTGCTGAACCAGCGCGCCCACGTCGCCGAACAGGTCGGCGAGATCAAGCGCCGCGACGGCACGCCGTTCTTCCGCCCCGACCGCGTCGCGCAGGTCATCGCCAAGATCAAGGGCGCCAATCCCGGGCCGCTCAAGGGCGATCACGTCGCCGCGATCTGGCGCGAGATCATGTCCGCCTGCCTGGCGCTCGAGTCGCCGCAGCGCGTCGCCGTGCTGGGCCCGTTCGGCACCTTCTGCGAGCAGGCCGCCATCGAGTATTTCGGCGGCGCCGCCGACCTCATCTACTGCAACAGCTTCGACGAGGTCTTCCACGCGACCGCCTCGGGCAGCGCGCAGTACGGCGTCGTCGGCGTCGAGAACATGACCGAGGGCGTGGTGACGCGCTCGCTCGACCTGTTCCTGCACACGCCCACGCACGTCGTCGGCGAGGTCAGCCTGCTGATCCGCCACAACCTCCTGCGCAAGGACAACACGCTCGAGGGCATCGAGGCCGTGCTGGCCCACCCGCAGGCGTTGGCGCAGTGCCAGAACTGGCTGTCCAAGCACCTGCCCAACGCCGAACGTCGCGCCGTGTCCAGCAACGCCGAGGGCGCCCGCCTGGCCGCCCAGGACCCGACCCTCGCCGCCATCGCCAGCGAGCGCGCGGCCACGCTCTTCGGCCTGCACATCACCGCGCACGCGGTGCAGGACGAGGCGTACAACCGCACCCGTTTCGCCGTGATCTGCCTGCCGCAGACCATGGCCACCCCCCCGGCCACGGGGCGGGACTGCACCAGCCTCATCGTCTCCGTGGCGAACCGCCCCGGCGCGATGCATGATCTGCTGGTTCCCTTGAAGAAGCATGGCGTGTCGATGACGCGCCTGGAATCGCGTCCGGCCCGCACCGGTCAGTGGGAGTACTACTTCTACATCGACCTGGATGGTCATCCGTCGCAACCGCATGTCGCGGCCGCGCTGGCAGAGTTGCGGGCCCTGTGCGCGTTCTACAAGGTCATCGGCGCCTACCCGCTGAAGTCCTGAAGCTGAAGTCCCGAGCGAAAGAGGTTTCTCGCGATGTACAACCAACTCGGCGTGATCGGTTGCGGCCTGATGGGCGGATCGTTTGCGCTGGCCATGAAGAAAGCCGGCCTCGTGCGCCGGGTGGTGGGCTACAGCAAGAGCCCGTCGACGACCGAGACCGCCCGTCGCATGGGCGTGATCGACATCGCCGCGGAATCGGCGCTGCTGGCCGTCTCCGGTTCGGACATCGTGCTGCTGGCCGTGCCGGTCGCCGCCACCGAGTCGACGCTCAAGGCGATCCGCCACCTCGTGCGCGCCGACGTGCTGCTGATGGACGTGGGCTCGACCAAGGGCGACGTCGTCGACGCGGCGAAACGCGCGCTGGGCAAGCAGTTCTCGAGCTTCGTGCCCGCGCACCCGATCGCCGGCAAGGAAAGCGCCGGCGTGCAGCATGCCGACGCGGCGCTGTACCAGGGTCGCCAGGTCATCCTGACGCCGCTGGAACAGACCCGGCCGGAGATGGTGCAGAAGGCGACGGACGTCTGGTCGGCGCTGGGCTGCCAGGTGCTCAAGATGGCGCCGCACCACCACGACGAAGCCTTCGCCGCCGTCAGCCACCTGCCGCACCTGCTCGCCTACGCGTACTTCAGTTCGGTGCAGAAGCAGCCGTCGGGCCGCGACTTCCTCAGCCTGGCCGGTCCCGGCTTCCGCGACTTCACCCGCATCGCCGCCAGCGATCCGACGATCTGGCGGGACATCCTGGTGGCCAACAAGCAGGACCTGCTGACGCAATCGCAGCGCTTCCGCGAGGTGCTGGACCAGATGGAGCAGGCCATCCGCGAGGGCGACGCCCACGCGCTGGAGGCCATGATCCGCCAGGCCTCCGAGGGCCGCGCGCAGTGGCAGCTGGGCGCCCCCGCGCCGTCGTCGAAGTCCAAGTAGCCAAGCAGCCCTTTCCCCGCTTTTTCCCTACCCCCTCCCCGCCGGCACGCCGCGCGTGCCCGGACCGCGCCATGTACAAGATCCCCTTCCTGGACCTGCCTCCGCTGCGCGGCGCCGCCGGCACCGTGTCGCTGCCCGGCTCCAAGAGCATCTCCAACCGCGTGCTGCTGCTGGCCGGCCTGTCCGACGGCGTGACACGCGTCCACGACCTGCTGGACTCGGATGACACCAAGGTCATGCTGGCCGCGCTGCGCGAACTGGGCTGCCGGCTCGAGACCGGCGACGACGGCGTGCTGTCGGTGACCGGCATCGGCGGGGCCCCGCGGACGAAGGAGGCCCAGCTCTTCCTCGGCAATGCCGGCACGGCCATGCGACCGTTGACGGCGGCGCTCGCCCTGCTGGCCGCGACGCAGGGCGGCCGCTTCGAGCTCTCCGGCGTGCCCCGCATGCATGAGCGTCCGATCGGCGATCTCGTCGACGCACTGCGCGCGCTGGGCTGCCCGATCGACTGCCTCGGCCAGGAAGGGTATCCGCCGCTGCGCCTGAACGGGCCCGCCCCCCTGACCCTCGACGCCCCCGTGCGCGTGCGCGGCGACGTGTCCAGCCAGTTCCTGACCGCGCTGCTCCTGGCTTTGCCGCTCGTGGCCACGAACGATGTCGTGATCGAGGTCGCCGGCGAGCTGATCTCCAAACCCTACGTCCACATCACGCTCGAACTGCTGGCGCGCTTCGGCGTGGACGTCCGCCGCGACGACGAC
>CAMPJJ010000200.1 GCA_946886855.1 uncultured Roseateles sp.
CTCCCGCGGCGCGGCAGGTCGCTCCGGCCGCTGCGCAGCAGGTCGGCGAAGACGGCGAGGCAGCGATCATAGTCGCGCGCGCTCCAGGCGTGGTCGATTTCGGGCACCCCCGCCGCGCGATACACGGCGAGCTTGCCCGGTCCGCCGGCGCGCGTGGACGCGAAGTAGAGGCGCTTGCCGTAGCGCTCGGGCCCGAGCTCCTGTTGCGGGCTCTGCACCGCATCGGCGAGTCGCCGAGGCGCGCTCCACTGCCCGGTGTCGCGATCCGCCAGCACCGCTTCAAACAGATCGAGATCGTCGCCTCGCGCCGTGCCGTCCGCGGCGGGCCGGCTGGAGACGAAGGTCAGGGTCTTGCCGTCTCCGGACAGATGCGGGTCCGAATCGCGCCAGCGTGGATCGGAGAAAGGCAGCGGCTCCGGTGGACGCCAGGCGCCGCTGGGGTCTCGTCGCTGCCAGAAGATCTGCGATTGCTTGAAGCCGGCGGCGGAGCGTGCGAAGACGCGCAGGGCGGGCGTTTCCTGCAGGTTGTAGGTTTGGATCTGCGCGTCTGCGCCGGGCAGCTCGACGCGTTCGACGGTCAGCGTGTTCGCCGCATTGGTGGGTGCCGCGTCGGCCACTTGCGGCTGGCCAAGCATGGCCGCCAGGAGAGCCAGGACAACGAGGGGAAGTGCGCGTGCAGGCATGGCGGGCGGGCCGGAAGTCCGAAGTGCGCCGATGCTAGTGGCGGGGACAAGACCCGACCCCGTGCTGCGATGAAGTCAGCCAAACAGGCCGCCAACACGGCCAGCGGCTGACGAGATGCCGGTGCGGATCAGCCTAGCGGTCTGTGGACTGGGCGCCAGCGGCCGCGCGGACGCCTACTCGCGCTCGATCGGGGAGCCGTCGCCTCGGGTGAAGCGGCGTTCACCACCGTCGTGATGCAGGACGACGTCGTGGTCCGGGTAGTGGACCGTTCCTTTCACGGCCCGGGTGCCCACGACGAGGCACACGGCCTCTGAGGCGGAGCGATTCTCCAGACAGTGCGCCACGGGCACACCGGCGGCCCATGCGGCGGCATCTCCGGCTCGCAGAATGGATTCCTCGTCCTCGATGAGTACCAGTTCGCCGGAGAGCACGTACACGAACTCGTCTTCCGTTTCGTGCCAATGCCGATGCGAGGAACGAGAGCCCGGCGGGAGGCGTTCGAGCCGCACGCCGAACTGCGTCAGGCCGGCTTGATCACCGAGGACCAGCTCGGCGTAGGGGCCGTCGTTCTGTCCGGAGAGGCGATTGGCGACACCGGGATGAGAGGTCCAGAGAGCCGTGTTGAGCTTGGGCATTGAAGCGGTCCTCGCTGAAGCTGAAGGCAACTTCCGATCAGCGCGCGCCGTGCTGTCGCAGCAGCGCGATCATCGGCTCGTCCTGGTTGTAGCGCGCTCGCGCCAACACGGAGGTGCCGTCCTTGGCGACGGCCTTCACGTCGGCGCGATGCGCGATCAGCAATTCGGCCATCTCCACATGGCCGGCGCCGGCCACCCACCACAACGGGGTCGCGCCGTCCGCATCGCGCGGATCGACCGGCACGCCCTGCTCGAGCAGCACGCGAGCGACTTCCCGCTCGTCCGAGTCCACCGCGCGATGCAGCACCGTCGAGCGCCGCACCTCGGGATCGACGGCCTGCGGATCGGCACCGGCGGCGATCAGGAAGCTCGCCGTGGCCGCGCGCGCGGACGTCGGCGCGGTGCTCTCGCGTGCGCCGCTCGCCAGCGCCCACAGCGCCTCCGTGGCGACCTGCGCCTGGGTGGCGCTCAGCCGAGGCGCCAGGATCTGCAGCATCGGCAACTGTCCAGCGGCGCCGGCGGACACATAGGCACGCTTGACGATTTCCGGGCTCGGACCGGCATCGAGCAGCAGACGTATCAGCGCCTCATCCCCGGTGAAGGCCGCCACCGACAGCGCCGGTCCTTGCCTCGACCCCCACTTGGACTGATCCACCTTCGCCGCCAGCAGCCGCTTCACGACCGCCGTGCGGCGTGCGCGGGTCGCCGCATCCAGGGCGGTCAACTCCTGGCTAGACAGTTCGTCCACGGGGATCGCTGCCTGGAGGTACAGCTGCACGGCGACTTCATCGCCACGTCCGGCAGCGGCGACGAAGGCGTCCTGCGTGAACGGCTGACCGAGCTTCACCAACTGCTGCCGAGGATCCTCCACGTGCTCGCGCTGGAACAGCGCCGCCAGCTTCTTCGCCGAATCGGTGAAGCTGGCCACGCCCGTGACGATCGCGGCGATCACCAGCAGCACCGCCACCCATCGCCGCTGCTTCAGGCGCGCGAGGTACCGCTCGTGGAGAGGTGTCGAAGACGTCGAAGGCGCGGCATCAGGCATCGCAGATCCGTGTGAGAAGGCGACGAGCGCCTTTCTACTCCACTTTCCGCGCCCGAATGCCGCGCCTTGTCAGCGCGTCCCTTCAGTCTGTCGGTCCGCGCTCAAGACAGCGTTCAGCTGCGCTCAAGGCAAGGCGTTGAGCGACGAGCGGACGCCGCCCGAGAAGCTCTGCCCGTCGTGACGATCCCAGTTGATCGACCACGTCATCACGCCCCTGAAGGTCGGATACGCTTGCACCGGCTTGATCGCGCCGCATTGCGACAGCTTCGTCAGGCAGTTCAACGCCGCCGTGATCGTCGCGACGCTCGCCTGGCCGCTGTTGGCCGACGACGGCCCCGACGGCAGCCCGAACGCGACCTGGTCCGGCCGCAGCCCGCGGAACACGAAGGGCCCGGTGCCGTTGTTGGTCGTGAAGCCCTCGATCAGCATCCGGCTGGTGGCGACCAGCATGTCGGCGCTGCCCTCGGCCAGGCCTTGCGTCGCGTACGGCGTGTAGACCGCGCCGTTGTTGTAGTACTGGACGTGGAGCACGTTCAGCTCGTCGCGCAGGCCGTCGATGATCGGCAGGTACGCGCCCCAGATGCCGCTGTACGCGACGAAGCCGCCCTGCACGTACGGATGCTCCGGCGCCATCGACAGGTAGAAGCTGCTGCCGATGCGCTGCTTCAGCTGCTTCACCGCCGTGATCAGGTTGGTCTGCACCGGCGCGCCCGAGGTGACGCCGGCGCCGCTCTCCAGGTCGATGTCGATGCCGTCGAAGCCGTAGCGCTTCATGATGGCCTCGACGCTGTTGACAAAGTTGGTCACCTGCGTCGCGTTGTTGAGCGTCACGGTGCCGTTCTGACCGCCGAAGGACAGCACGACCTTCTTGCCCTTGGCGCGCGCGGCCGCGACTTCCGCGATGAAGCGGGACTCGCCGCCGGCGCTTGGGTCGAGGTTGAAGGCGATGCTGCCGTTGCCCGCGTCATCCGCGAAGGCGACGACGATCACGTCGTAATCGGCGGAGACCTCGCTGATGGGGAAGGTCGGGCCGGCCGGGTTGGTGAAGTTGTGCCAGTAGCCGATCAGCTGGTGCTTGCCGGGGGCAGGGGCCGGGCCGGGCGACGGTGCCGGCGTGGGCGCAGGTCCCGGAGCGGGCGTCGGCGCAGGCGAAGGCGCGGGGGGCGGCGTGGGCGCCGGCGACGGAGCGGGCGGCGTCGAGCCGCCGTAGACCGTCCACGGCTTGCCGGAACCGATCGGGCCGCTCTGCGAGGCAGGGTTGTCGCCCTGCGTCCACCAGTTGGCGCGGTAGATCAC
>CAMPJJ010000201.1 GCA_946886855.1 uncultured Roseateles sp.
CGCACAGCTTTCGCCACTACCCCCTCAAGATAGCGTGTCTACCAATTTCACCACGTCGGCTTGTCGTCACCTTTCAGTGACTTTGTCTTGACGGCTTGCGCTTCAGACAGCCTCGAATTCTATAGTGCTTTTCAAGCTCCAAAAGGAAACCAAAGCAATTTTGTCGAGGTGCTTGCGCTTGCCGCCCAGCTCTGTCAGTTCGACGCGCCAGAAGCAGCGGCCGAAGGCGCCGCCTGAGGAGCGATCGAGGCACCTGGCAGCACCGCGGCCGAGGCCGGCGCGGACGGCACGGCCGCACGTTCGAGCAGTTGCTCGCCCGCCGAAGGACCCGAACCGATGCCGCCGTCGCGGTGGCTGCCCATGTAGGCCAGCGCCAGCGTCGACACGAAGAAGATCGTCGCCGCGACGGCCGTCGAGCGCGACAGGAAGTTCGCGCTGCCGGTGGCGCCGAACAGCGAGCCGGAGGCGCCGCTGCCGAACGACGCGCCCATGTCGGCGCCCTTGCCGTGCTGCACCAGCACCAGGCCGATCATCGCCAGCGCTGCAATCAGCTGCAGCACCAGGACCAGATTCATCATCACTTGCATTGCTTTTTTCTCCAGGAACCTTGAACGCCGGACTTCAGCCGGCAGCGCGGCAGATCGCCGCGAAATCGGCCGACTTCAGCGCGGCGCCTCCGATGAGGCCGCCGTCGATGTCCGTCTGCGCAAACAGTTGAGGGGCGTTGTCGGGTTTGACGCTGCCGCCGTACAGGATCTGCATCTGATCGGCCTTCTGCGTGGCCGCGCGCAGTTGCTGGCGCAGCAGCGCGTGGACCTGCTGGGCCTGCTCCGGCGTGGCCGTCAGGCCGGTGCCGATCGCCCAGACCGGCTCGTAGGCCACCACGATCTCGCCGATGCAGTGCGTCAGCGTGTGGATGACCGCCGCGAGCTGACGCTTGACGACCTCTTCCGTGCGCCCCGCTTCGCGTTCGGCGAGCGTTTCGCCGACGCAGACGATCGGCGTGACGCCATGCGCCAGCGCGGCCTTGGCCTTGTCGGCGACCAGTTGATCGCTCTCGGCGTGGTACGCGCGGCGCTCCGAATGGCCGACGATGGCGTAGCGGCAACCCAGGTCCGCCAGCATGGCCGACGACACCTCGCCGGTGTAGGCGCCCTGCTCGTGCGTGGACACGTCCTGCGCGCCGTACACGACCTGCGTGCCGGTCAGCGCGAGCGCCGTGTCCGTGATGTACGGGAACGGCACGCACACGGCGACCTGGGCGTTCCACGGACCCGCTTCCTTGAGGCCCGCCAGCAGCACGGCGTTGGACGCACGGGTGCCGTGCATCTTCCAGTTGCCGACCACCAGTTTCTTGCGCATCAGATCAACTCCCTTGAATCCGAAAAATCCTGCCGATGAGCGGACCGCTCACCAGCTCAGCACGATCTTGCCGACGTGCTCGCCCGATTCCATCAGCGCATGCGCCGCGGCGGCTTCCGTCGCGGGCAGCTGCTTGAAGATCACCGGCGAGATCGTCCGCGACTCGAGCAGCGGCCACACGCGCTCGCGCAGCGCGCGGGCGATGCCGGCCTTGAAGGCGATCGGGCGCGGACGCAGCGTGGAACCGGTGATCGTCAGCCGGCGGCGCAAGACCTGACCCGCATCGAACTCCGCCTTCACGCCGCCCTGCACCGCGATGATCACGGCACGGCCGTCGTCGGCCAGGCACTGCACATTGCGCGCGACATAGCTGCCGGCCACCATGTCCAGGATCACGTCGACGCCGCGGCCGCTCGTGGCCGTCTTCACTTCCTCGACGAAATCCTGGTCGCGGTAGTTGATCGCGACATCGGCGCCGAGCGCCAGACAGGCCTTCGCCTTGTCCGCGTTGCCGACGGTGACCAGCACCGTCGAGCCCAGCGCCTTCGCCAGCTGGATCGCCGTCACGCCGATGCCGCTGCTGCCGCCGTGGATCAGCAGACTTTCGCCAGGCTGCAGGCGGGCGCGTTCGAAGACGTTGCTCCAGACGGTGAAGAAGGTTTCCGGCAGGCTCGCCGCCTCGACCATGCTCCAGCCCGCGGGCACCGGCAGGCACTGAGCCACCGGCGCGACGCAGTGCTCGGCATAACCGCCGCCCGCAACGAGCGCGCAGACCGCGTCGCCGACCTTCAGGCCGGCGGCGGCCAGCGCCTGGGCATCGCCCGACTCGACCGTGCCGGCGACTTCCAGGCCTGGAAGATCGCTGGCTCCGGCCGGCGCCGGGTACGCGCCCTTGCGCTGCAGCACGTCCGGCCGGTTGATGCCGTAGGCCTGCACGCGGATCAAGCACTCGCCCACCCCGGCGACGGGGTCGGCGCGCTCGACCAGCTGCAGGACCTCGGGTCCGCCGGGCTGGGTGATGGCGATCGCCTTCATGACGTGACCTGCCGGATGACGCCGCCGATTACTCGGCCGAGCCTTCGCCGTGGTGCTGCGGCGCCGGGGCGTCGCGGTCCAGCAGCGCCTTCATCGACAGCTTGATGCGGCCCTTCTCGTCGGTCTCGAGCACCTTGACCTTGACGATCTGGCCTTCGCTCAGGAAGTCGGTGACCTTCTCGACGCGCTGGTGCGCGATCTGGCTGATGTGCAGCAGGCCGTCCTTGCCCGGCAGGATGTTGACCAGCGCGCCGAAGTCCAGGATCTTGGTGACCGCGCCTTCGTAGACCTTGCCGATCTCGGCTTCCGCGGTGATCTCGGCGATGCGCTTCTTGGCGATCTCAGCCTTGGCGCCGTCGGTCGACGCGATCGTGATCGTGCCGTCTTCGCCGATGTCGATCTGTGTGCCGGTCTCTTCGGTCAGCGCACGGATGGTCGCGCCGCCCTTGCCGATCACGTCACGGATCTTCTCCGGATTGATCTTCATCGTGTACAGGCGGGGTGCGAACTGCGAGATCTCGGTGTTGGCCGAACCCTGCGCGCCGACCATGGCTTCCAGGATGTGCAGGCGGGCTTCCTTGGCTTGCGCCAGGGCGACCTGCATGATTTCCTTGGTGATGCCCTGAATCTTGATGTCCATCTGCAGCGCGGTGATGCCCGTGGTCGTGCCGGCCACCTTGAAGTCCATGTCGCCCAGGTGATCCTCATCGCCCAGGATGTCGGTCAGCACGGCGAAGCGGTTGGCGTCCTTGATCAGGCCCATGGCGATGCCGGCGACGTGCGCCTTCAGCGGCACGCCGGCGTCCAGCAGCGACAGGCAGCCGCCGCAGACCGACGCCATCGACGAGGAGCCGTTGGACTCGGTGATTTCCGAGACCACGCGGATCGAGTACGGGAAATCTTCCTTGGTCGGCAGCACGGGGACGAGCGCGCGCTTGGCCAGACGGCCGTGGCCGATTTCGCGGCGCTTCGGGCTGCCCACGCGACCGGTTTCGCCGGTGGCGAACGGGGGCATGTTGTAGTGCAGCATGAAGCGCTCGGAGTACTCGCCAGCCAGCGCGTCGATGGTCTGCGCGTCGCGGTCGGTGCCCAGCGTCGCGGCGACCAGCGCCTGCGTTTCGCCGCGGGTGAACAGCGACGAGCCGTGGGCGCGCGGCAGCACGCCGTTGCGGATCTCGATGGCACGCACGGTGCGGGTGTCGCGACCGTCGATGCGCGGCTCGCCGGCCAGGATCTGGC
>CAMPJJ010000202.1 GCA_946886855.1 uncultured Roseateles sp.
CTCTCCCGCACTGCGGGAGAGGGCAGGGGTGAGGGCCAGCGGCGGTGGCAGTACGACGGACGTCAGCGCGACTTGCGCAGATTCGCCGGCGCCAGCTTGAGCGCCTCGCGGTACTTCGCGACGGTGCGGCGCGCCACGGTGATGCCCTGCTCGCCGAGCATCGTCGACAGCTGGCTGTCGGACAGCGGGCTGGTGGTGTTCTCGGCCGCGATGAACTGCTTGATCAGCGCGCGCACCGCCGTGCTCGACGCGTTGCCGCCGGCCTCGGTCGACAGGCTGGACCCGAAGAAATACTTCAGCTCGAAGGTTCCCCACGGCGTCGCCATGTACTTGGCCGTCGTGACGCGCGAGATCGTCGACTCATGCAGCCCCAGCTCATCGGCGATCTCGCGCAGCACCAGCGGCTTCATCGCCAGCTCGCCGTGCGTGAAGAACCCGCGCTGCCGCTCGACGATCGCCTCGCTGACGCGCTGGATCGTGTCGAAGCGCTGCTGGATGTTCTTGATGAACCAGCGCGCCTCCTGCAGCTGCCCGCCCAGCGGCGAGTTGCTGACGCCGCCGCGCGTGGCGCGCAGCGCCTGCGCATAGAGCTCGTTGATGCGCAGCTTCGGCAGCACATCCGGATTGATGGAGACGCGGAAGTTGCGTCCCGCCTTCTGCACGATCACGTCCGGGATGACGGGCCGGTTCTCGCTGCGCGCGTAGCGGCGACCGGGCTTGGGCTCCAGGCCCGCGATCAGCGATTGCGCGTCGCGCAGCAGTTCCTCGTCCGAGCCGGTGAGCGACATCAGCCGACGCCAGTCGCGCTTGGCCAGCAGGTCCAGATGCCGGCGGCAGACGACGACCGCCAGCGCCTGCTCGGGCGAACGCGGCAGCGTGCGCAGCTGCAGCTCCAGGCATTCGCCGAGGTCGCGCGCGCCGACGCCGGCCGGCTCCATCGACTGCAGCCATTTGAGCGCGACCTTGAAGCGGTCGAGCAGGTCTTCGCGCTGCTCCAGGTCCGCGTCCTCGCCCAGGATCGCGGCGACCAGCTCCTCGAGCGGATCCTCAAGGTAGCCGTCCTCGTTGAGCGATTCGATCAGCGCCAGCAGGGCCGCGCGGTCGACCGCGCTCAGGTTCATCCCGGGGATCTGCCCACGCAGCACGTCCTGCAGCGATTCATCGGGCGCCTCGGTCTCGGGGCGCTCGTCGTCGTCGCCGGAGGACGACGACGCGCTCCCGGGCGTCTCCCGGATGCCGTCGAAGTCGTCACGCTCGGTGCCGTTCTCCCAGTCGTCGCGCTCGGTGGTGCCGAACTCCTCGGCCCGCATCTCCTCACCGGCCGGCGCGTCCCCGGCAGGCGCGTCCGACTCGGTCTGCGCGACGCGCTCCTCGCGTTCCTCGCGCTCGGTCAGGCGCTCCTGCGTGGCGGTCGGCAGCGGGGCGTCGAATTCCTCGTCGGTCTCCAGCAGCGGGTTCGTCGCGAGCATCTGCTCCACCTCCTGGTGGAGCTCCAGCGTCGACAGCTGCAACAGACGGATGGACTGCTGCAGCTGAGGCGTCAGCGCAAGATGCTGGGACAGGCGAACCTGTAGCGTCGGCCTCATGTCGACTCCCGGCCCTTACATCTTGAAGTGTTCGCCGAGGTAGACCCTGCGCACGTCCTGATGCTCGACGATGTGCTGGGGCGTGCCTTCGGCGAGCACCGCCCCTTCGCTGATGATGTAGGCGCGGTCGCAGATGCCCAGCGTCTCGCGCACGTTGTGGTCGGTGATCAGCACGCCGATGCCGCGCTGCTTCAGGAAACGGATGATCCGCTGGATCTCCAGCACCGCGATCGGATCGACGCCGGCGAAGGGCTCGTCCAGCAGGATGAAGCGCGGCTGCGTGGCCAGCGCGCGGGCGATCTCGACGCGGCGGCGCTCGCCGCCGGACAGCGCCGGCGCGGGCGTGTCGCGCAGCTTCTCGATCGACAGCTCGTTGAGCAGCTTGTCCAGCTCCGCGTCGATGCGCGACGAGGGCCAGGACTTGCCCTTCTCGTCGAGCTGCAGCTCCAGCACGGCGCGGATGTTCTCCTCGACGTTGAGCTTGCGGAAGATCGACGCTTCCTGCGGCAGGTAGCTCAGCCCCATGCGCGCGCGCTGGTGGATGGGCAGGGTCTGCACCGGCTGGCCGTCGATCTGGATCTCTCCGGCATCGGCGCGCACCAGGCCCACGATCATGTAGAAACTGGTCGTCTTGCCGGCGCCGTTCGGGCCCAGCAGGCCGATCACCTCGCCGCTGTGCAGGTCGAGGTGGACGTCCTTGACCACCTTCCTGACGCCGTAAGACTTCTGCAGCCCCCAGGCCTGGAGGCGGCTCCGGGAGGGATTCGTGCGGGCTTCCGTCATTGCTGGGGCGACTGGCGAGGCGTCAGGTTGATGCTGGGGCGCAAGGGCAGCGGGGCGCTGCTGGCCGGCGGCGGTTCGCTCGCGGTGTTGCGCGGCATCAGCACGACACGGCCGCGACCGCTCGGGTGCGGCGAACCGGCGCCGGTCTCGACGATCAGGCGCTCGGTGCGGTTGTCGTAGTTCAAGGTGGCGCCGGACAGCGCCTGCTTGAGCTGGTCGCCCTGCATCACCCGCGCCTCGGCATTGCCGACCAGGCGGACGGTCTCGGTGCGGGTGTCGTATTCGATCTGGTCGGCGCGGCCTTCGATGCGCTCGCCGGGGTTGTCCCGGTCCTGGCGGAAGTGCACCTGCTTGGCGGAGGTGCCGTTGGCGTAGGCCTGGTAGTAGCCGTCGCTGGTCTCCTGGACGTCCATCCGGTCGGCCCGCAGCTCCATCGAGCCCTTGGTCATGATCACGTTGCCGTTGAACTCGGACCGCTGCTTGACCTTGTCGATCGCACCCTCACGATCGAAGACCAGGTTCAGCGGCTTCGCGTGGTCGTCCTTGGCGGCCTGCGCCAAAGGCGCGGCCAAGGCCAGCGCGAGCGCGGTCGACAACAGCAAGGGGCGGCGAAGCGACATGGAGGATCCTGACGGCACAAAACTTGCTGGCCATTCTAGCCACCGCTTGACGCAGCAGCAGGCGGTCGCCCCGCGTGAGCGAGGGGCCTAGTCTTCGCGCTTGTGGAAAGTTCGGTTTTGGTGCATCGGGTGGGGGTGGGGATGGGAGTTGAGGGACCGAGCGGGAGCCGCCCGACTGGGGCCCCTCCGCGACCGGGGGCCCCCGACTCACGCCCCCCCCCCGGCCCAATACCCCCACTAAACCCCACAGGGGGCCCCCC